>DATHHR010000221.1:0-14453 GCA_035317105.1 Ferruginibacter sp.
CGGTATTGCAACAGGTGCAGAAAATATCCTGATCCCTGAACGTAAAACCGATATGGATGAAATGATCAAATCATTACAGGAAAAAGAAAAACGCAAAAAACTGGTAAACCTTATCATCGTTGCAGAAGGCGATGAAATGGGCGGTGCCGAAGGCGTAAATAAATATATCCGAAAGCACATGCCTGATATGGATACAAAAGTTGCAGTACTTGGCCACATTCAACGCGGAGGATCTCCTAGTTGTTTCGACAGGGTAATTGCAAGCCGTATGGGATACACTGCAGTGGAAAGCTTGATAAACGGGAACCATAATGTTATGATCGGGATCAAAGACAATCGTATCAATTATACCCCTTTCGAAAAAGCAGCTAAATTGAAGACCAAAGTAAGTGAAGAGTGGATGAAGATCGTAAAAATACTAGCATCTTAAAAAAGATACCGGATACAAAGTACCAACTAAGTATCCGGTATTTTTCATTAATGATAAAAACTACTAACTAAAACAAATCAAAACGAGCGCATGAGCAAGAACATTAGCAAATACCTTCATCGTCATATGGATAAAGAAGCAGGTATTGCACATTCACAAAAACGTACAAAGATCGTTGCAACAGTAGGACCAGCTTGTAGTACATACGATAAATTACTGGAATTAGTAAAAGCTGGTGTGAACGTTTTTAGATTGAATTTCTCACATGGAGAATACGCAGCTAAAAAAGAAATAATCGATTTTATCCGCTTGATAAATAAGAACGAGCCTTACAATATCGCCATCCTGGGTGATCTACAGGGACCGAAATTAAGAGTAGGAGAGATCGAAGGCGGCAAAATTGAATTAGTACCAGGCGCCGAAATCATATTTACTACAGAAAAAGTAATAGGAACAAAAGATAAAGTATACGTTTCTTATCCAATGCTTGCGAAAGATGTAAAGATGGGCGAACGTATCTTTTTGGATGACGGTAAAATGGAAGTGGCGATCAAGAAGATCCTGAACGACAAAGAAATTTTAGTAAGCGTAACACTAGGCGGTACTTTATTGCCTAAAAAAGGTGTTAACCTTCCTGACTCTGCTTTAACAATGCCATCATTAACTGAAAAAGATATTGCAGATCTTGCTTTTATCATTGAACAGGACCTTGACTGGATAGCTTTATCTTTTGTAAGAAAAGCCATCGATATCATCGACCTTAAAAAGAGACTAAAAGAAAAGAATAGTAAAATAAAAGTGATCGCTAAAATTGAAATGCCAGAAGCGCTTACAAACATCAGGGATATTATTGTGGAAAGCGATGGTATCATGGTGGCACGTGGAGATCTTGGTGTTGAAATTCCCGTTGAACAAGTACCATTGGTACAAAAAGAATTGATCCGTAAATGTATGCACCGTGCCAAGCCTGTTATTGTGGCTACACAAATGATGGAAAGCATGATCGATCGTACCAAACCAAACAGAAGTGAAGTAACGGACGTTGCTAACGCTGTTTTAGAAGGTGCAGATGCAGTAATGTTGAGCGGTGAAACTGCCATGGGCAATTATCCTACACTGGTAGTAGAAATGATGAGCAAGATCATCAACGAAGTTGAGAACAGCCCTGCTTACAATTACGATAGAGATGATATTTTAAAACCTCAGCCTCATTCACCTTCTTTCTTAAGTGATGCATTGTGTTATAGCGCTTGCAGACTGGCTAAAGATATTGAAGCGGATGCTTTGATCGGGATGACCGAAAGCGGTTACACCGGCTTTATGCTAAGTAGCTATCGCCCTAAAGCACCATTGTATATTTTTAGTAAAGAAAGAAGCCTTATCAACCAATTAAGTTTAAGCTGGGGTGTAAGAGCAATGTATTATGCAGAAGAGATCAGCCTGGATGGTATTGTTAATGACCAGATCAATATTTTGAAAGAAAGAGGATTCATTCAAAAAGATGATGTTGTTGTTAATACAGGAAGTACGCCTGTTGACCTGCATTTACCAACAAATATGGTAAAGGTTACAAAAGTAGATTAATACATATATAATTGTAAATTGTAAATGGTTAATGGCAAATGTGAAAACATTTTCATTAACCATTTTTTCTTTTAAACATATTTTATGAAGCGTAATGAGGAATTGATTGAAAATTTTTATTCGGCTTTTCAAAAGCTGGATGCCGCTGCAATGAATAGCAATTATGCCGATGATATCGTTTTTTTTGATCCCGTATTTGGTTTGTTGCAGGGAGATGAAGCGCGCTCTATGTGGGAGATGTTATGCAAAACAGCTACTGATTTTTCACTTACCTATTCAAATATTGTTCACCTCGATGAAGAGTATAGCACTTGTGATTGGGTTGCCACTTATACTTTTTCAAGAACAGGTAAACGGGTTGTCAATAATAGTAAGGCATATATGAAATTCTATAATGGAAAGATCATTGAACACAGCGATGGCTTTAGCTTATATAAATGGTGTAAGCAGGCCTTAGGATTGCCGGGTATTTTATTTGGCTGGAATTCATTTTTTCAAAACAGGATCAGGAAACAGGCGCAGGATAACCTGAGAAAATTTATATTGAACAATAATAAGTAGATTTAGTGTACACATTTAATCTATTATTTATGACCATCCCTCGAAAAGTAATTTTAATCATTTCAATAACAGCCTACAGTCTTATGAGTAATGTGCACGCTCAAATAAAATATCCTGTCACAAAAAAATCAGATCAGGTCGATGAGTACTTTGGTACCAAAGTGCCGGATCCTTACCGTTGGTTGGAAGATGACAATAGTGCAGCAACAAAAAATTGGGTTACAGAAGAGAATATTGTAACGCAAAATTATTTGGCAACAATTCCATTTCGCGATAGCATAAAAAACAAACTGGAAGATATGTGGAACTATGAAAGATATAGTTCGCCATTTAAAGAAGGTGCTTATTACTATTATTATAAAAACGACGGATTGCAGGATCAGTCTGTGTTATATCGCCAGGAAGGGCTTTCGGGAACGCCAGAGATTTTTATTGATCCTAATGCAATGAGTAAAGATGGAACAGCTGCCTTAAGCCAACCTCGATTTACACGGTCAAAAAAATATTGCGCATACCTTTTGTCAAAAAGTGGTAGCGATTGGCAAGAGGCTTATGTAATGGATGTTCAGACAAAAAAAATATTAACAGATAAATTACAATGGATAAAGTTCAGCGATATATCCTGGAGAACAGATGAAGGGTTTTATTATTGCCGGTATCCTGCACCCAACGAACAAAATAAATTAAATCAACAAAACAGCGATGCTAAATTGTATTTCCATAAAATAGGCACATCGCAAAGTGCAGACGAATTGATCTATGAAGACAAGGAACATCCATTTCGTGCTATCACTGCAGATGTAACAGAAGATGATAATTTTCTAATACTTACGATATCTGAAGGCACAAGCGGCAGCGAAATATTGGTGAAAGACCTAAAAGCAAATACAGGGTTTAGCGAATTGTTCAAAGGCTTTAGTAATAACGCAACTGTTGTAACTGATGACGAGGGTAGGTTATTGGTATTAACTGACGAAGATGCACCTAATTATCAAGTGGTATCTATCGATCCAAAAAATCCTTCAAAAGAAAACTGGCAGGTGATCATTCCTACAAGAACCAAACTGTTAGAAAGCGTTGGTACTGCCGGCGGAAAATTATTTTTAACCTACCTGGAAGATGCAGCAAGCAAAGTATATCAATGCTCTTATAAAGGATACTATGCTAAAGAAATAAAATTGCCGGGCATAGGTACTGCAGATGGTTTTAGCGGTTACAAAGCAGATACAGAATTATTTTATTCTTACACTTCTTTTAATTGCCCTGTTACTATTTACCGATACAATATTGCTTCGGGGGCAAGTGAGTTGTTCAAAAAGCCAACAGTAAAAATTGATCCGGATGATTATCTAACATTGCAAACATTTTTTAAAAGCGCAGATGGCACTCCTGTTCCTATGTTCATAACATATAAAAAAGGAATGCAGCTGAATGGGAATAATCCCACATTACTATATGGCTATGGGGGATTCAATATTCCTTTGACACCATTTTTTAGCACTTCAAATGCTTTCTTTTTAGAAGAGGGCGGCATCTATGTACAAATAAACTTACGTGGCGGAAGCGAATATGGGGAAGAGTGGCACAAGGCAGGAATGCTGCTAAATAAACAAAATGTTTTTGATGATGTTTTTGCCGCAGTTAAATTCTTAACAGATAAAAAATATACCAATCCACAAAAGATCGCATTATCTGGCCGCAGTAACGGCGGATTATTAGTAGGGGCCTGTATCACCCAGCATCCCGAATTGTTTAAAGTGGCTTTGCCGCAAGTTGGCGTATTGGATATGCTACGCTATCATTTATTTACGATAGGATGGGCATGGGCTGTAGAGTATGGCAGGAGTGATAATAAAGCAGGCTTTGAAAACCTGTATAAATATTCGCCACTACATAATATAAAAAAAGGTGTGGACTATCCGGCAACATTAGTAATTACGAACGATCATGATGACAGGGTTGTGCCGGCGCATAGTTTTAAATTCGCGGCAAGATTGCAGGAATGCAATGATGGAAAAAATCCTACTTTAATAAGGATCGGCACAAACGCGGGTCACGGTGCAGGAATACCAACTACCAAAGCTATAGAAGAATTAACGGATATGTGGAGCTTTACATTATACAATTTGGGAATGTCATATAAACCTTAAACCGGTATCCATTTTGATATAGCCAATACTATCCGGTTGAAGGATAAATAAATTACCAGTAGTGGTAATAATTTAAACAGCTCTCTTTTGGTAGTATTAAATAGATCTGCCAACGGCAAAAGAAAACCAATTATTGCCACGCCAAAATAAACAGTTGCGATCGCCAATAGCCAATACACTATCGGTTTGTTAACAGCCTTTCTTTTTTTTATGTCCGGAATAAAAAAGAAGATCATGTCCGCAATAAAAAAGAGTGTAAATAAATATATCAGGTAGCCATAGAGCGTAATGCCAAAGTCGCAAAAAAGTAGCTTGCTGTTGATATCTGAAAACCGATCCCACAGAGGTCCTAGGTCTCCAAGTTTTTTATTTATTTGATCAGATACAGGATAAGCTATGGGCAATGAGTGGATATAATAATAAGAAGTAACGAAATAAAAAATAAATGGCACACCTAAAAATAAACCTCCCTGCCACAACATTGTTATAAACGGAGTTTTTTTACGAATGAAGTAAGCGAGTAATATCAATGAAAGCAATCCAATTAAAATAGGTGTTTCGCTACGTAAATATGTTGCAAAGCCGCCCATGATGCTGGCAAATATTAAATTGTTGGCCGTTTTCTCTGTAAAGAATTTATATAAAAAATAACAGGTAATGGTGTAAAAAACAGTATTGGTATAATCAAAGAGTACCATAAAACTGTATGCGTAGAACTCGGGCGCCGCGATCAAAAATAAAAGCAATGTGCCTGCGAGTATCGGATGTATTTTTTCTGTTAACACGCCGTACATAAAGACCAAAAAACATAAAACAACATTGATCAGCCAAACTTGTCCGAATGGGAAGCCTGCGTATTTATAGATAACCTGTAAGCTTGTAACAGAAGGGGGCTTAAAAATATTATTATTCTCATCCATGTTTACTGTAAACACCGAATTGATCATGGTGTTTTCTTTAACAGTATATTCTGCAATGGCTTCAGATCCTGAAGTAAGGTCTCTTGATACAGGTGCTTCATAATAACATCTCCAGGCACCCATTAAAAATATAAATCCGATGATCAGAAAAAAAGGAATTTCATAAAGCTTGGGTAATTTGATATTTGCTATGATATCCTTTAGATATCGCCAGCTTTTTTTGAATTGGCTATTAGCAATGACCGCAGCAAGGGTAATGAGTATGGCAATATTAGCAGCGGTTATTGGAAGATGTATTATTTGTAAAAAATAGGGAATGATAGCAAAGATCATTAGCCCGGTTAGTATGCACAATGCAATACGCATAAATGATTTGCCTCTGATATTAAGACAACTCAAAATTCCTAACCCGATAATAAATTGAATGGCAGCTAATCCAATGATAGTAAGTATTTCGGTCATAACTGGTAAGTGTCGGTGTTGAATTGTATAATGAAGGCTCTTAACCTGGTAGTGTCTGTGATTTTTTCTAAAACAGCTTTACCCTTATTATCTATTCTAAAGCACATATTGGCTTTTGGCGCATCTTTACTATTTGCCCAGATCGTTTTTATACCGGTATAATAATAGAAAACCACTGGTAAAGGCACATGAAAATTTATTCTTCTATCGCGAAAATATTTTTGTGATGGCATTAGTATTAGAGCGCTGTCCCTGAATTTCGGAGGAATAGATTTGGCTATTCCTTCAGACATGATATAATTCATATTGTCTGTATATATTCTACGATGTTCAATACTCATATCATCGGTCGACTGATCGTTGTAATCGTCCCAATACTTTACAATTCTATCATTGAACCAAATAGAATTATTTCCCATATTAAAGAACACAAAAACTATCAGCACACTTACAAAAGTTAAAAGCAGGGAAACACCTATTTTATAATTTACAGGTGGTTTTTGGGAAGGAGCTGATTTAGCAGGCCCTTTCGTTTCGTTATGGATCTTTTTTTGTTGCTTCATTTTATGTCTCAAGGATTAGTGAGTAAAAGCGGTTCAATCTACGAATTTTTTTTTTCACAAACAATGCAAGCTAATTTACATGGGCCAGATATACAATACCGGGTTAGGAGAAATAAAAAATTACATTCTTTCTGGAACCTTGATGCCTAATAATTCCATCGAGCTTTTAATTACATTGGCTGTCATTGCCGCTATAGCTAAACGCAATTGCTTTTTTGCTTCAGTTTCTGCGCTGGCAATAGAATGTACCGTATAGAAAGAATTAAATGTTTTGGCAAGATCAAAAACATAAATAGCAAGGGCAGATGGGTTGTGTTCAAAAGCAGCCTGTTCAATAGCCGCAGGAAATTGTTCCAGCACCATAATTACATCCCTCTCTAATTTTAGCAAACCCTCAGTGGCTGGTAGTCGGTGGTCAGTCGTCGCTTTCCGCAAAATACTTTTTATCCTCGCATAAGTATACTGAACAAATGGCCCTGTAAATCCATGAAAGTCTATACTTTCTTCTGGATTAAATACCATGGTTTTTTTAGGATCAACTCTTAACAAATAAAATTTCATGGCGCCTAACCCGATCGTATCATACAGGTCTTTTAATTCGGCATCTGTAAAATCTTTTACTTTACCCAATTCTTCTGTATGGTGTTTAGATGTTGCGATCATTTCATCGATCAGGTCATCCGCATCCACAACAGTTCCTTCACGGCTTTTCATTTTTCCCGTCGTTAATTCAACCATACCATAACTCAAATGAAAAATACCATCGGCAAAAGGCATTCCTAATTTTTTGCAGATCAGTTGCAATACTTTCATGTGATAGTTCTGCTCATTACCGATCACATAAATACTTTGGTCTATTTTATATTCATCATATTTTAATTCAGCCAGACCAATATCCTGTGTCATATAAACAGATGTGCCGTCTTTACGCTGTACTAACTTTTCATCCAGTCCGTCTGCCGTGAGATCGATCCAGATACTGCCATCTTCTTTTTTAAAAAATACTTTTTTTGTCAGCCCTTGTTGTACAATATCTTTCCCTAATAAATAAGTATTGCTTTCATAATAGGTTTTAGCAAAATCACTTCCTATTCTTTTGTAAGTAATAGCAAACCCTTCGTACACCCAGCTGTTCATCTCTTTCCAAAGCGCTATCACATCAGGCTTTCCTTCTTCCCAGTCTAGCAGCATTTGTTGGGTAGCTTTCATTATGGGCGCTTCTTTTTCTGCCTCGTCTTTTGTTTTGCCCGCAGTAATTAACTCTTCTACCTGCTTTTTATATTCATCGTTGAATTTTACATAGTACTCGCCAACAAAATGATCGCCTTTTGTGTGGGTAGATGTTGGCGTAGCGCCGTTCGCAAATAATTGCCAGGCGATCATGCTTTTACAGATATGAATGCCACGGTCATTTACAATACAGGTTTTAATTACATCACAACCGTTTGCTTGCAGAATTTCAGCGATACTCCACCCTAAAAAATTATTTCTTAAATGGCCAAGGTGTAAAGGCTTGTTGGTATTGGGAGAAGAGTATTCTACCATCACTTTTTTACCATTCTTTTCCTTTTTTCCAAAATTTGGATTATCATAATTATTTTCAACAAAATCTAACCAAAAACTATCGGCAACGGTTAGGTTCAAAAACCCTTTGATGATATTGAATTTTGTAAAAAACTGCGGGTATGTTTTGGTAAGGTGTTCGCCTAATTGATTGCCAATAATTTCGGGAGATAATTTCAACGATTTAACCAATGAAAACATTACCACAGTATAATCGCCCTCAAATTCGGGTTTGGTTTGATTTACCTGGAAATCCTTTTCCGTAAACGATTGATTGAAAACCGCTGATAAACTTGCAGTTACACTTCCCTGAATACTGTTAACTATTGACATCTGGCAAAAATACCAAATTCCAAATTCCAAAAAAACAAAAAAAACAATTTGTCAGAAGCTTCAAAATTGGGTTTAGTACAGACTTTAATTCAGTTTTGGGTTTTCGAATTTGTATTTTGGGATTTGCTACTTGGTATTTGGGATTTGCCCCTTTACTTTCTTACCTTTGCGCCCATTTTAAGTAATTATGATAAGTGTAAATAATGTAACGCTGGCTTATGGCAAGCGCGTTTTGTTTGATGAAGTAACCATCAATTTTGCAAAGGGGAACTGTTATGGCGTAATTGGTGCTAACGGCGCCGGTAAATCTACCTTTTTAAAAATATTAAGCGGGGAAATTGAACCTAATAAAGGGACTGTAACTATTGGTAAAGGCGAACGAATGGCCGTACTAAAGCAGAACCATTTTGAATTTGATGAAATATCTGTACTACATACAGTGATGATGGGCCACAAAAGAATGTGGGATACTATGATCGAAAAAGATGCCATCTATCTAAAAGACGATTTTAGTGAAGCCGATGGTATGAGGGCTGGCGAATTAGAAGCTGAATTTGGCGAAATGGGTGGTTATACTGCGGAAAGTGATGCTGCTACCTTTTTAAATGAACTGGGTGTTAAAGAAGAGATGCATCAAATGCTGATGAAAGACATCGGCGGTAATATTAAAGTAAGGGTATTATTGGCACAGGCTTTATTTGGCAACCCTGATATTTTATTACTGGATGAACCTACGAATAACCTGGATGTGGAAACGATCAGCTGGTTAGAAAATTTCTTAGCTGATTATGAAAATATCGTTTTGGTGGTAAGCCATGATCGTCACTTTTTAGATGCGGTTTGTACGCATGTGGCCGATGTAGATAAAAAGAAGATCAAAGTATATACCGGTAACTATTCTTTCTGGTATGAAAGCTCTCAGCTAGCATCAAGACAAGCATCTGATAAAAATAAAAAACAGGAAGAAAAGAAGAAAGACCTGTTGGAATTTATTGCACGCTTTAGCGCGAACGCTTCTAAATCCAAACAAGCAACTTCCCGTAAAAAGGCCCTGGATAAACTGGTGTTTGAAGATATTACTGCAAGTAACAGAAAATACCCCGGCATTATATTTAAACCGGAAAGAGAAGTGGGTAATCAAATTCTAAACGTAGAAAAATTATCAAAAACACTTGACGGCAAACCATTGTTTACCAATTTGAATTTTGATATTGTAAAGGGACAGAAGATCGCTTTTTTAAGCAGGGATCATGTGGCATTAACGAATTTTTTCGAGATCATTAATGGGAAAGTAAAAGCAGATACAGGAAAATACGAATGGGGTACAACTATTACATCAGCGTATCTTCCCAATGATAACACAGAGTTTTTTACAGGATCTTTAAACCTGATGGATTGGTTACGCCAGTTTGTACCACCCAATACTAAAGATGTCGATGAAGATTTTATCCGCGGCTTCTTAGGTAAGATGTTATTCAGTGGAGATGAGATCCTTAAACAAACCAATGTATTAAGCGGAGGAGAAAAAGTGCGTTGCATGGTGAGTAAGATGATGTTACAAAACCCTAATTTGGTAATGCTGGATGAACCAACCAATCACCTTGATCTGGAAAGTATCACGGCATTCAATGATGGCATGCTAACATTCCCGGGCGTGGTGCTGTTTACAACACATGATCACCAGTTCATGCAAACAGTTGCCAACAGAATTATTGAAATAACCCCTAAAGGAATGATCGACAGGTTAATGACCTACGATGAATATTTAGCAGACGATAGGGTTAAAGCTTTAAAAGAAGAAATGTACAGTTAAGATGTTACACGTTAGAGATAAAATATTAGACCTTATTGATTTTTTTTATCCTCCTTTCAGGAAGATAATGCCTGTAAAAACATTCAGGTATGCAGCCTGTGGCGGCGCTAATGTTTTTTTTGGAAATGTAGTAGTGTATACTCTTATTTATCATTTGGTAAAACACCTGGATGTTGTTAACCTTGGCTTGTTTGCTTTTAAGCCATACAATTTCGCGCTAACGATCTCTTCTATTTTTACTTTTTGTGTAGGGTTTATTTTGAATAAATATGTTGTTTTCACCACTTCTAATTTAAAAGCAAGTGTACAATTGTTTCGGTATTTTCTGGCCTTCCTTTTTAGTTATTCGTTGAACTACCTGCTGCTGAATAAATTATTTATTGAAGGGTTGCATTTACATCCCGTTCCTGCACAGTTGATCACAGTGGTTATTGTTACGGCCGTAAGTTATCTTACCCAAATGCATTTTACTTTTAAAGTAAAAAAAGATCCGGACGATATTACGCAATTGCCTGAGTAATACCTTTATTTCACGCAAAGACGTTAAGTTTAAATACAAAAGCCGCAAAGTTTTCCTGGCGGCTTTTGTATTTACTTATTTCGCTTTTCGTGAAACATTATAATAGTTTCTTTACATCAACATATTCAAATCCGTGTGCATCCGCAACTGCTTTGTAAGTTACGTGCCCATCTAAAGTATTAACACCCTTTAACAAGGCTTCATTTTCTATACAAGCTTTTCTATAACCTTTTGTAGCAATTAAAACGGCATACGGCACCGTAACATTGGTCAATGCAAAAGTAGAAGTGCGTGGTACTGCGCCCGGCATATTAGCCACTGCATAATGCAATACATCATGTTTTGTATACACAGGATCATCGTGGGTGGTGATGCGATCAGTCGTTTCAAAAATACCGCCCTGATCAATGGCTATATCAACCACAACAGAACCAGGCTCCATTGATTTGATCATTTCAGTTGTAACTAAATGCGGAGCTTTTGCACCGGGAATTAACACAGCGCCAATTACCAGGTCCGATTCTTTTACAGAAACAGCAATATTATGCGGGTTAGAAATCAATGTACTGATCTCGCCGTTATACATATCATCTATTTGCCTGAGCCTGTCTGCACTCAGATCAATGATCGTGACTTCAGCGCCTAATCCCAATGCTATCTTCGCTGCATTCGTTCCGGCAACACCACCACCGATAATAGTTACCCTGCCACGTTTTACACCGGGCACACCACCCAATAAAATTCCCTTGCCACCTTCGGGTTTTTCTAAAAACCTTGCGCCGATCTGCGATGCCATTCTTCCCGCCACTTCACTCATGGGTGTTAACAGCGGAAGTGTACCGTTACTAACCTGCACGGTTTCATAAGCAATGCCGATCACTTTACTTTTTACCAGTGCCTTGGTCAATGCAGCTTCCGATGCGAGGTGCAGATAAGTAAATAAGATCAATCCTTCACGAAAAAAATCATACTCGCTGGCGATCGGTTCTTTTACTTTCATTACCATTTCCATGGCCCAGGCTTCAGCAGCAGTAGCAACGATCGAGGCGCCGGCTTTTACATATTCATCATCTGCAAATCCGGATCCTTTGCCTGCATCTTTTTGTATAAACACAGTGTGTCCAGATCGAACCAAATGCACAACGCCTCCCGGTGTAATGGCAACACGACTTTCATTATTCTTTATTTCTTTTGGTATTCCTATGCGCATAATTATGAGGTATTACTTAATAGATTATAATTCTTTAGCTGCTCTGATCCTTAATGAGGGCGCTCTTGTAATGTACTTAAATTACTTAGTTTAACAGGTGCATTTGCAGATGTAGGTACAAAAAAAATAGGGCCTGGAGTAGAAACTCCGGCCCGTTTTTAATCCGTACCCTATGAAAACTGACGTGAAATTAATACTTCTTTTCATAGTACATTATTTTAACCCTTACTATTATTCTTTTAAGCAGATAAATAGTAGAACTACTACAGGAATGTTAGAAACCCTACTACGTAGGCTTCGTAAGTAGTCGAATTCAAATCAAATTCTATAAAAAAATAAGAAGGCGAGATGTAAAAATTGCATAAAAAAGAGCCATAGTAGAAACCACAGCTCGATTAAATCTAAAACAATATTAAAGTCGTTAACTGCCTTATAGACCCTATCTGGTATTATTGCGCTGCTTGCTATCCAAAACTTTCCTCGTATCCCCAAGATCATCAAAAAAGGAACAGTTATTACCCTTAATTTTCTGATTTTTTAAAGATCGATTTTAGCAAAAAAAATAGGGCTGAGGTGAAAACCCCGGCCCGTTTTTAATCCGTACCCTATGGAAAACTATACTCAGAAACGGTATTTCCTGTTATATGGTTGCTTATAGCTGTCTTTTAGTGCATTTTACCCCCTACTGTAACTGCCATTTTTACACAAAAATGTGCTTGGCATAATGCTTGCCAAAGAGATAACAAACATAAACACATAACATTATGGGAAAGATTATTGGGATCGATTTAGGAACAACCAACAGCTGCGTAGCAGTAATGGAAGGTAACGAGCCCGTTGTTATAGCTAACGACGAAGGGCGCCGTACAACCCCATCTATCGTAGCTTTTTTAAAAAATGGAGAACGTAAGGTAGGAGACCCGGCAAAACGCCAGGCTATTACTAATCCGCATAACACGATCATGAGCGTTAAACGCTTTATGGGGCATAAATGGAATGAAGTAACAGAAGACGTGAGCCATATTGGTTATAAGGTAGTAAAAGGTGACAATGATACAGTTCGTATTGACATAGATGGCAGGCTATATACACCACAGGAAATATCAGCCATGGTACTTCAAAAAATGAAAAAAACAGCTGAGGATTATCTTGGACAAGAGGTAACTGAAGCAGTTATAACTGTACCCGCATATTTCAATGATGCACAGCGTCAGGCAACCAAAGAAGCTGGCGAAATTGCAGGTTTAACCGTTCGTCGTATCATCAACGAACCTACTGCAGCAGCATTGGCTTATGGGTTAGATAAAAAACACCAGGATCAAAAGATCGCTGTATTCGATTTAGGTGGTGGTACATTCGATGTATCTATCCTTGAATTGGGCGAAGGCGTTTTTGAAGTAAAAAGCACTAACGGTGATACCCATTTAGGTGGTGATGATTTTGATAAAGTGATCATGGATTGGTTAGCCGATGAATTTAAAAAAGATGAAGCGATCGATCTTCGTAAAGATCCAATGGCTTGGCAACGTTTAAAAGAAGCAGCTGAAAAGGCTAAGGTTGAATTGTCTTCTTCTACAGAAACAGAAATTAACCTTCCTTATGTAACTGCCGTTGATGGAGTGCCTAAGCATTTGGTTAAAAAATTGACAAGAGCCAACTTCGAAAAATTATCTGATACATTATTTACACGCTGTTTAAAGCCATGCGAACAGGCATTGAAAGATGCTAATTTAACCATTTCTCAAATTGATGAAGTTATATTAGTTGGTGGTAGTACACGTATCCCTAAAGTTCAGGAAATTGTAGAAAAATTCTTTGGTAAAAAAGCCAACCGTAGCGTTAACCCTGACGAAGTGGTAGCGATCGGGGCTTCTATCCAGGGCGGCGTATTATCTGGCGATGTAAAAGATGTATTGTTACTAGATGTTACACCATTGAGTTTGGGAATTGAAACAATGGGCGGTGTAATGACAAGGTTGATCGAAAGCAACACAACCATCCCTACAAAAAAATCAGAAACATTCTCTACAGCAAGCGATAACCAACCAGGTGTACAGATTCATGTATTGCAAGGCGAAAGGCCATTGGCAAATCAAAACAAAAGTTTGGGTATGTTCAATATGGATGGTATTCCTCCGGCTCCAAGAGGTGTACCTCAGGTAGAAGTTACTTTTGATATCGATGCTAATGGTATCCTCGTAGTAACGGCAAAAGATAAAGGCACAGGCAAATCACACAATATCCGTATCGAAGCGGGTAGTGGTTTAAGCAAAGAAGAAATCGAAAAAATGAAATCTGAAGCTAAAGCCAACGAAGCGACTGATAAAATAGAAAAAGAAAAGAT
>DATHHR010000222.1:0-17426 GCA_035317105.1 Ferruginibacter sp.
CTGTCGGTTGTCCCAACGAAGTTGGAATACTATCTGTATAGCCTGCCGTAAATAAAACAGTGGCCGCATCACCGATCGCTCTGCCGAATGATAATAAAATAGCAGTGATGATCCCAGGGATCGCTTGCCTTAAAAATATTAAAGAAGTTTCCCATCGTGTAGCGCCTAATGCATAAGTAGCATCCGATAATTCTGTTGGTGCCAAACGGATCACTTCATCCATCGCCCTTGCTAAAATTGGTATCACCAGTAATGTAACAGTAATGATACCGGCTAATAAAGATGCCCTTAATCCAAAATAAACCATGATCGTAAAACCAAATGCGCCGTACACGATCGAAGGAATGCCAAATAATACATCGAACGTAAGGCGTGTGATATTTGCGATCCATGAATTTCTTTTGGCGTAA
This sequence comes from Ferruginibacter sp., assembly GCA_035317105.1. GTDB lineage: Bacteria > Bacteroidota > Bacteroidia > Chitinophagales > Chitinophagaceae > Ferruginibacter. The sequence continues at coordinate 411 of DATHHR010000222.1, forward strand.
ATATTAACGTACAATACAACGGGGATGCTGATCAGTAAACCTAATAAGGTAGCGCCGATGCTGATATATACCGATCCGATGATCGCATTTAAAATGCCTCCGCCTTTACCGATATAATAACCGCCTTCAGGAACCTTACTAATAATATCCCAGGTAAGTGATTGCATGCCTTTTGATGCGATCGTCCATAAGATCATGATCAATGAACCTGCGATGATCAGCGTAGCAACTATCATTAAACTCTTAAAAAATGCAGATTCTATTTTTCTTCTTAGTTGCATACTAGCTTCTATTTTCTATTCTATATAATATCAACCTTGAGATCGCGTTGAATATAAAAATGATAACAAATAATATTAAGGCCGATAACATCAGTGCAGATTCGTACATTGGTATCGACATCATATCGCCATAATTATTTGCGATCAATGCCGGTAATGGATATACTGAATCAAATAAGGAATGAGGTATCATTGGTAAATTACCGCAGACCATCAGTACTGCTAATGTTTCACCGATGGCTCTTGATATACCTAATACTGTTGCAGCAATAATGCCGGGGATCGATTTTTTTAAGACCACTTTTCTGGTCGTCTCCCATTGCGTTGCGCCCAGCGATAAAGAAGCATCTTTTAATTCGTTGGGTACCGTATCAAATACTTCCAGCAAAATACTAATGATCAAGGGGAATACCATTACAGCTAATACAACACCGCCTGCAAGTGCACAATATCCCGAAGAATAATCTACAAAATGTGGCGCCAAATGATCCCCGATGTATGGAACGATTACTAACACGCCCCATACGCCATATACAACAGGCGGTATGCCAGATAACAGATCGATCAAGGGAACTAATATTTGTCTTAATCTATACGGGGCATATTCTGCAATATAAATAGCGGCTAATAATGAAAGGGGTAATGCGATAACAATTGCAATGATCGTTACCGCCAATGATCCTACGATGTAAGAGAAAAATCCAAATTCATTTTTAAATGGTTTCCATTCTGTCGAAGACAATAAATGCCACAAAGAAGAATCACCTAATATTGGCGCAGACTTATAATATAATCCATAGCCAATTAATACTACTGTTAAAATAGAGAACAGGCTAAGTACTAAAAATAGATTAGCACTTATCCTGTCCTTTATCAATCTTGCCTTATAACTCATTTAAGCTTGTTTAATCCTGCATTTATTTTAGCGGGAGAAAGTGTTATATATCCTTGTTCAGGAATAAACTTTTGTCCGTCAGTTAAAACGTATTTAATAAATTCTTTTACTGCTTCAGTTTTAGGTGCTCCTTTTGTTACAAAATAAAGATCTCTTGCCGGAGGCGAAGGATATTTACCTGAAGTGATAGCCGCAACGATCTGGTCGATAGTCCCATAAAAATTTTCATCCGGGTCTATTTTACCATTATTGTTTAGATCGATCGGTATAGGAATAACACCGTTAGTAGCTTGTTTTGTATTCTGGTCGTAAACATAAACAATATTGTTGAATCCAATACCTAAAGGATCTTTTTTTACTGCTTGTGCTAAACCCGGATCGCCATACACAGCAACACCTTGCAGGTCTTCCTGTTTTTTACCAAAATAATTTGCCCAGGTTTCTGCGGCACCTGCCGCATCAGAACGTGTATACACATGGATTGGTGCATTGCTTTTTTCACCTGCCTGTGCCCATACTCTTGCATCGCCGGTGATAAAAATATCATTCAATGCATTCTTTTTTATTCCTTTTGCTAATAGGTCTTTCAAATAAGGATTAGACGCGCTGATAACCGGAACTACTGCATCTTTTGTTACTGCAAAAGGGTTGGCGCCTTTTTTAGTTTCTTCGGGTGTCAGGTTACGGGATACCAATCCGATATCTGTAATGTTTGATAAAACATCGGTGATACCTTTTCCTGCACCACCTGCAGAGATATCGATCTTTACATCAGGATGGATCTTTCTAAATTCTTCTGCCCATTTTACCGTGATCGGGTATAATGCAAATGCACCCGAGATACTGATCGTTCCTGATAATTGATCAGGACGAGTAGGAGATGGTTTATATGAACTGAAGGTTACCCAGCCTAAAGCAAGAAACCCTGCTATCAATATTGACTTTTTCATAATAGTAGTTTTGTTTTGGATGTTGATTAATAATGTTGGCTGCTACAATGGTAGCAGCCAACATTTATGTAGAAATTAAAAAGCTAATTGTAATTGAGCAGTTACAACATTGTTGTTTTGGATAGCCGGTATTTTTCCTTGTTCTGTTCTCCAGTTATAGTTAGCTGTTAGCTTAACATTTGGATTGAAGTAATAGTTAGCTCCAAAAATGAAGTAAGTGCTTGCATCGCTAACTGAATGTAAACCAGTGAATTTCGGATTAACTTCTGGACTGTAAGTATCGTATTTGAAAACAGCTTGCAATTTTGGCAAAACATAATAAGCTACAACTGCGTACCAGCCCTGGTGAATCGCAGGCTGAGGTTGAGCTACATAATGTCTGTCATTACCATCCTGGCCACGGATAAATTCACTTCTGATATACAATTTTTTGTAAGTCAAAGTACCTTCAACGCCCCATCGAGTGCGAAGCTGATCTTTACCTGCGCTCGTTTTAGCGAACTTGTCATAACCATCATAGTATGAACCACCAAGTGTTAAGATACTAAAAGGATGCACCAATAAACGGCCAGAGAAATCTTTTGATTCATTGTTATCCGGTTCATTGATACCTGCACCATTGAATAAACCTGCGTAGTAATCAATTAAGTAACCTTTTTTTAGTTTAACTAAGCTACCACTGATCTGAACACCTAAGTCACGACCATTTTGGTTGCCAAGAGAATCGACCAAACCGTTCAGGCCATCTCCTTTTCTTGCTACAAGTGCATTTACAACTTGTGATCTGTCAACAGTTTCCAAAGTTTTATCAGAGATATTATTTTCTGAAGAGAAAGGAACCAAGAACTGACCTGTAGTCACTTTTAGGTAGTCGTCAAATTTATATGCGATGTAGGCATCCAGTAAAACAGGAGAAAGGAAAGTGTTTGCTGAACTTGTTGTACCACCAGCTACAGTAGATGAAGTACCACCAACGAAATCTACCTGAACACCATATTCCCACTTGCGAATTGTTCCGCCCACGGATAATCTTGCTCTTCTGATATCTAACCCATCAGGTTTATTTGCTTTTGGATAGGTTTGATAACGAACCTGCGTATAACCGCTTAATTGAAACGCAGGGGTATTTAATGAAAGAGGAAATATTTTTGGTTTCGGTGCGCTTTGTTTAGCGATAGCCGCCGCCGCGCGGATAGAATCAGCATCTTGTTGTGTGATCGTTCCTTTTGCGATCAGTATGTTTAATACGTCATCAGTTGTTTGCGCCGATGCTTTTACAGCAAATAGCAAGATAAAAAGCGAAATAGATAAAAATTTAATGTGTTTCATTAGTCTATTAATTTAGTATAGTTTATGTGTAAAAAAAGGTAAATAGTTGGTCTGGTAAAATCTTATATGTCCCCGTTGGGACAGCAGCAGCATGTTGAAATGATGCGAATAGTAGCTTGAGCGCTATTTGATTTGAGTAGTGTCATCGTTCGTTAAGTTTAGCCTACTAATATAGTGGACTATTGTTTGATTGGACAAAAATAGGGGGTTTGTATTACCCCACCAAATTAATGGACTATTTTTTTAGAAATGTCAAAATGATGACATTGTACATATATATGTAATAAAAATCCCGAAGCTGACTAGCTTCGGGACGATTGTAGTTGCAATTGTTTTACATGCCTAGCAGGAAGTCCTTCAATAAAGAGCCATCAGCGTTGATGACCATACTTTTTTTCTCCAGCTTTAATTGTTGCTGAACGGTAGCAGGTATAGGGATGGTTTCACCAATAACAGGCTCAACTACATCATAAAATTTTACAGGATGGGCCGTTTCCAATACAAGGCCTTTTTGTCCGGGATGGCTTTGCTGGTATTCTTCTAAAGCTAAATAACCCACTGCTCCATGAGGATCCAGTAAGTATTTCGTTTTTTTATAAACGGATTTCAAGGTTGTTTTTGTCTGCTCATCTGATATACTAACGCTGCTCAATACTTTTTTAAGATCAACGAATTTATTATGGAACAATTCCAGTATGCGGACAAAATTGCTGGGATTACCTACATCCATGGCATTGGATATTGTCGCTACCGCTTTTTTAGGCTGGTATATTTCTGTCTTCATAAATTCAGGAACGATATCGTTGGCATTACATGCTGCAATAAAATGCGTAACAGGCAAGCCGGTGATATGTGCTAAAATACCCGCGCAGATATTTCCAAAATTTCCGCTTGGGACAGAGATCACGGGCGGATGCTGTTTATCAACCCATTGCTTGTAAGCAAAGAAATAATAAAATTGTTGTGGTAACCAGCGCGCCACATTGATCGAGTTAGCAGAGGTTAAAAATAATTTGGAGGTCAACGACTCATCCATAAAAGCTTCTTTAACCATTTGCTGACAATCATCAAATGTTCCCTTCACTTCTAAGGCATGGATATTTTTACCGAGCGTAGTTAATTGTTTTTCCTGTACAGAGCTTACTTTTCCTGAAGGATATAATATCACTACCTCAACACCCGGCACATCGTAAAAACCATTGGCAACAGCTCCACCGGTATCGCCGGATGTTGCTACCAATACAATTACTTTTTCTTTTCTATCCTTAACAAAATAACCAAGGCAACGGCTCATGAACCTGGCACCTATATCTTTAAAGGCTAATGTAGGGCCATGGTATAATTCCAACGCCGAAATATCATCCGTGATCTTTACAACAGGAATATCAAAGTTTACCGTCTCTTTTACAATACGGCGCAACTCAGCTTCCGGAATAGCATCCCCAACATATGGTTTGATCACCTGAAATGCGATCTCTTCGTTCGAGTATTTTGTTATATTGTCAATTAGGTCTTTTGGTACTGTTGGTATTGTTTCAGGAAAATATAATCCCTTATCCGGCGCTTGGCCGTTAATGGTAGCTTCTTTGAAATCTACTTTAGGAGATTTTCCGTTGGTGCTGTAATACTGCATTTGTTAATTGTTGCCCCCATCCTCTAAAGGGGTGTTGGGAAGATTATGTTTTATTTTACTTTTTGGTTTTGACTTTTAACTTATTACTTAACTATTAGTCAATAATAGTAACGCCTGATTTATTGATCGTAGTAACGTAAGTATAATAAGGCAAACCGATATTGTCGTAAATTTCCTTCATCACTTTTTCAACTATTTCAGCCGTGGCTTTATCTTTGCTCAGCATAAAAATTGACGGTCCAGAACCTGAGATACCGCCACCTAATGCGCCGGCTTCTTTGCATTTGCTTTTTACTGCGTCGAAACCCGGTATTAAAATACTTCTTACCGGTTCGATAATTACATCTTCTAATGAGCGGCCGATAAGGTCCAGGTCATTTTGCATAAAGCCTGCAACCAATCCTGCAATATTTCCCCATTGGCGGATCGCATCTTTTAATAAAACTTCTTTACGTAATATTTGTCTTGCATCAGCCGTACGTACTTCGATCTGCGGATGAACAATCGTTACAAACAGATCGGGACAAGGTATGCTAACTATATCCAGTGGATGAATGCTGCGTATCAATGTAACACCACCATAAATGCAAGGTGCCACATTATCTGCGTGCTTAACACCCGATGCCACTTTTTCTCCAAACATTGCGAAGCGGACAAGGTCTTGCTTAGAAAAAATATTGCCCAATAAATGATTGGCCGCAACAGTAGCGCCGGCAGCACTTGCAGCGCTTGAGCCTAAACCGCTACCCGGTTTAATTTTTTTATGTATCGTAATTTCGAAACCGATATTTTTATCCAGCTCATTGATCATTTCGATCAAAGGAGCACCCGCTGTATTTTGTGTTGGGTCAGATGGTAAAGGATAACCATCGGCGCTATGTATAATAACTTCTCTTTTGTCAAGCAGCTTCACTTCCATTATATCATTAGGTGCGTGTAAACACAAACCCAATACATCAAAACCACAAACCAGATTGGCTACAGTTCCAGGTGCTAAAACTTTTACAGCCCCCGGCCCCGAAGGGGAGTTATTCAACGAATCTATTTTTTTATCTTCTTTCATTCTCATTAATTATATAACGATCAATCGAGTATTATACTTTTATAAAGTCCCCTTCGGGGATTTAGGGGCTTTCTACGCTCTCGACGCTCTTATAATATCAGCAAATACACCAGATGCAGTTACTTCCGCACCGGCACCGGCACCTTTCACCACCAATGGTTGATCTTTGTATCGGTCGGTAAAGAATAATACCACATTATCTTTTCCGTATAAATGATACAGATCTTGTTGCGGTGTGATATGTTGCAATCCTACGGATGCTTTACCATTTTCGTATTTAGCAACAAATTTTAATTTGCTGCCGTCTTTTGCAGCGGCGTCATATATTTTTTTGAAATGTGCTTCGTTCTTTTCCATTGATTTGTAAAAATCAGCAACAGAACCCGTCATGCATTCTGCAGGCATAAAGCTGTTGTTAGTGATATCATCCATTTCAATTGCCTCGCCAGATTCGCGTACCAATATCATTATTTTGCGCATTACGTCTTTACCGCTAAGGTCCAAACGAGGATCAGGCTCTGTGTACCCTTCATCCTGTGCTTGTTTTACAACCGATGCAAAAGATTTTGTTCCATCATAATTATTGAAAACAAAATTCAAAGTACCGCTCAATACCGCTTCGATCTTATTTACTTTATCGCCACTGCGTAACAGGTCATTTAATGTTCCGATGATCGGCAAGCTGGCGCCTACATTTGTTTCGAATAGGAAACTTGTATTGAATTCTGTCGCCAGTCCTTTTAATTTTTTATAATAGCTGTAGGATGATGAGCAGGCAATTTTATTACAGGCCACTACAGAAATGCTTTTTTGCAATAACTGATCGTAATAAGTAGCTACTGTTTCATTTGCAGTTACATCCGCAAAAATAGAGTTGCGCAAATTTTTAGATTGGATGGTCTGTACAAAGCTTTCCATATTCATTGGTTCGCCTGCTTCTAATAATTCTTTCCAATTGTTCAGGTCGATGCCATCGTTATTGAACAACATTTTTTTGCTGTTCGCCAATCCTGCGATATTTATTTTCAACCGAAGGTTATCTAATAAATATTTATGCTGATGCGCCAATTGTGCTACCAGCTTGCTTCCTACATTACCAACGCCCGCGATAAAAAGATGTACTTCTTTATACACTGTTTCAAAAAACTCTTCGTGTAAAACGTTGATCGCTTTTTTAACATCGTGTACAGAAATAACAGCAGAGATATTTCTTTCAGAAGAACCCTGCGCAATAACGCGAACGTTAACGCCATTACGACCCAACGTGCCAAACATTTTACCGCTGATACCGGGATGGCTCTTCATATTATCACCCACCAATGCAATGATCGAGACTTCTTTTTCAACGATCAACGGGTTTACTTTTTTCGTTTCTATTTCGTACGCAAAAGTGTCATCGATCGCCGCTTTTGCTTCATCGCCATTGGCTTCGTCAACACCTACACAAATAGAATGCTCAGAAGAACTTTGTGTAATGATGATCACATTTATTTTTTTGCTCGCTAAAGCTTCGAATAATCTTTTAGAGAAACCAGGAATACCTACCATGCCACTGCCTTCTAACATCAGCAAGGCTACTTTATTGATACTTGAGATACCACGTATGCTGGTGCCGTTTTGTGTAGGCTCCTGTTGTATCACCGTGCCTGCATCTTGCGGGGCAAAAGTATTTTTTACCCAAACCGGAATGCCTTTCGTCATTACCGGTTGAATGGTTGGCGGATAAATTACTTTAGCGCCAAAGTGAGATAGCTCCATTGCTTCCTGGTAGGATATCTGCGGGATTATTTTTACATTTTTTACTAAACGCGGATCAGCCGTCATCATGCCCGATACGTCTGTCCATATTTCTAACACATCAGCATTTAATGCACCGGCTAATATTGCAGCAGTATAATCTGAACCGCCTCTGCCAAGCGTGGTACCAACACCGTTAGCATCCGAAGAAATAAAGCCCGGTAAAATAAACAGGTTGGCTTTCGACGCCTTAAAGAAATCGGCTATCTTTTTATTGGTAACAGCAAAGTCGACCGTTGCCGATCCAAAGTTTGAATTAGTAGTGATGATCTGTCTTGCATCCACCCATTCGCAAGCGCCCAGATCTGATTTTAATTTTGCCGCGATGATCTGAGAAGATAACAGCTCTCCGTAACTAACAATTCTATCCTTAGTACGTTCTGATAATTCGCCTAACAAAAAGATACCGTTACAGATATCTTCTATCTCGTTACAGGTTGTTTTAACCCAGCTTAAAACACTGCTTTGTTGTGTAATGGGAATGAGCTCTTTTACAGTCTGCAAATGCCTTTGCTCTGCTTCCTGTAATTTTACTTTATATCCTTCATCGCCTTTTGCAGCAAGGGCGCTGCATAGTAATAAAGTATCTGTGATACCGCCTAATGCCGAAACTACTACGATGGTTTTTGTTGCTGTAGATTTATCCTTTACAATTTCTGCTACCTTACTGATGTTTATTGCATTTGCGACTGAACTGCCCCCGAACTTTAAAACCTGCATGATCGTTATATTTGAATGTATTTATTTAATGTATTGACAAAGATATTCATTTGATGAAAATAGCTGTGAGCCCAATGATAATATGACATTTTTTAACCCTTAACGGGTTGCAATAATAGCAATAATAGTGGTAGCTTTTGCAGTCGTAATGGAACTTACAATCGTTGGGATGATATATGAATTATTTAGATGTACCACTTTTTGAGATTCTGAGCGCTAAATTATGTAAATAACTTCTAATCAGGGGAAATTATTCAACATTTTTGAAGTATTTTTGAGCGCATTCATCGATTGCAGCCAATTTATCACTCTTTTTTTAAAATTTATTGAATATGGATCACCAGTCTTCCCGTGGGTTGCAACAATTTAAAAATTCTGTTGGTATAAAGTTTCAATTGTATAACAGCTTATTTACTTCTTTGCCTTTTCACCGTATTGAAAAAACAGGTATTTTATTATCACTATTGCTGAACATTTGCGAAGATGGGTATAGTCAAAAGCAAAGTCCGACTGAGATCATTGAAGAATTTTTTGTAAAACATACTTCTTACACCGATCAAAAAGAAAAGCTCGACCTGTTGTTCCGCTTTATTCAATTTGTTGAAAGACAGATCGTATTATTTGATGCATTGGAAGATGCTGCCTTTAAAGATGTGCAGGATCTTGGTGGCGTGGGTTCTTTAAAGCAATTAGAAAATGATGTTATTTTATATGATAAGGGCGATGAGCTAACGGCGAAACTGAAAGATTTTGCGGTTAGGTTAGTACTAACGGCGCATCCTACACAATTTTATCCGGGCTCTGTTTTAGGTATCATCAATGATCTGTCGAAAGCATTGGCAGAAAATAATGCTACGCTGATCAATATGTATTTGTTACAGTTAGGGAAAACGCCTTTCTTCAAAAAGATCAAACCAACGCCTTACGATGAGGCTGTGAATTTAATATGGTACCTGGAAAATGTTTTTTATCCTGCTGCCGGCAGAATAACAACCTTTCTTAAAAAACAATTTACCGAAGCGATCAACCCAAATAATCCCATCATGTTCATGGGCTTTTGGCCGGGCGGCGATAGAGACGGAAATCCTTTTGTTACTTCTGAAACCACATTAAAAGTTGCCGAAGCATTGCGCGGAGGCATTTTAAAATGTTATTATTTAGAGATACGCCGCATCAGGCGCAGGTTAACATTTAAGGTTGTAGAAACAATATTAAATGACCTGGAACATGAATTGTACAACGATGTATTTATTCCGGGAGAACGTACGCATTTAACGAAAGAAGATATCGTATCTAAATTGTTGAAAGCAAGAGAGGCGCTGATCTACCAAACAAATGGTTTGTTCCTCGACCTGATCGATGGGCTGATCAATAAAGTAGAATTGTTCGGATTGTATTTTGCCACATTGGATGTCAGACAGGAAAGTACGGTACACGGAAATATATTAAATGATATTGCAGCTAACTCTGATTTTTTACCGAAAGGGTATGCAGACTTTGATGCAGATAAAAAGATAGCGGCGCTAACAAGCGTGACCAAACCAATCAGCGGACTAACTTTAAAAGAACCATTATTCAACGACGGATTAGAAACTATCAAAGCAATCAAAACGATCCAGGGATATAATGGCGAATTAGGTTGTAACAGGTATATCATCAGCCAGAATAACAGCGCATTGAATGTGTTGGAAGTGTATGGCTTGTTTTTATTGTGCGGATGGAAACCGGAAGAATTAAGTGTTGATATCATTCCTTTATTTGAAACGGTGGATGATCTGCAGAATGCTGCTGAAATAATGAAAACATTATATACCAACAAAGCATACGCGGCGCATTTACAAAGAAGAGGAAAACGCCAGACGATCATGTTAGGTTTTTCTGATGGTACAAAAGATGGCGGTTACTTAATGGCCAACTGGGGAATTTACAAAGCGAAAGAAGAGCTGACAACGATCTCTAAAGAATATAATATTGATGTAGTGTTCTTCGATGGCCGTGGCGGCCCGCCGGCAAGAGGTGGCGGTAAAACGCATAAGTTCTACTCATCCATGGGTAAAAATATTTCTGATAAAGAAATTCAGTTGACGATACAAGGGCAAACAGTAAGCTCAAATTTTGGAACGATCGATTCTGCACAATTCAATTTAGAGCAATTATTGCACGCCGGTATATCAAATGATCTGTTCAATAGCAGAGAGATCACTTTAGAAAAAGATGAAGACACTTTGTTGCAGCTTTTGGCTAATGAAAGTTTTACTAAATACAATACCTTAAAGAACCATCCATACTTTGCTGATTACTTAACACAGATCAGTCCGCTTAAATTTTACAGCGAGACAAATATTGGTAGTCGCCCGGCAAAAAGATCGGCTTCTGCCAAGCTATCTTTAAAAGACCTTCGTGCCATCCCTTTTGTGGGTGCCTGGAGCCAGCTGAAACAAAATGTTACCGGCTATTATGGCGTAGGAGCAGCTTTGCAGGAAATGGATAAAGAAGGGAAATTTGAGCAGGTTAAAACATTGTACAAAAATTCGATGTTCTTTAAAACCCTGATCGATAACTGCGAGATGGCAATGATAAAAAGTTATTTTCCTTTAACAGAGCATTTGGCAAAAGACCCTAAGTACGGAGAGATCTGGGGAATGATACATGATGAATATGAGCTCACAAAAAAATACGTTTTCTTATTATCAGGAAAAACAGAATTGATGAGCGAGTATCCGGTAGATCAGATGTCTATTGCAATGAGGGAAAGAATTGTATTGCCTTTGTTAACCATCCAGCAATTTGCTATCGCAAGAATAAGAGAGATGGATGATGCAGGTATTGTTTCTCCATTGAAAGAAACTTACGAGAAATTAATTATGCGTTCTTCTTTTGGTATTATCAATGCGGGAAGGAACTCAGCGTAGTTTATAGTTTTATTTTTAAAACGTTAATAAAGATCGGGTTGATTTTTATTAACGTTTTTTATTATAGTTTGAGATCGTCTTTTGATTGAATTTTACTAGATAGGATATAGAATTGGAATTGAAGAAAGCATACTTATTTTAATCGTAATGATACCTACACTGAAGAATATATAATTTATCTTTAGAAACAGCATATACCAATCGATGCTCGCTATCAATACGCCTGCTCCAATAGCCGGCATATTTTCCTTTCAAGGGCTCGGGTTTTCCAATACCGGTAAATGGGGTACGAAGACAATCTTTTATCAATTCGTTAATTCTCTTTAATATTTTTTTATCCGTAATTTGCCAATAGAGATAATCATCCCAGGCATGGGTTTGCCAGCTTAGCTCCATTATTTTTCTAATAAAGATTTTTTAACAGACTTTCCTTTTTTCATTTCCGTAATAGCCTCATCTAATCGTTTCCTGTTCTTATCGGATTTTATAAGATGCATTGTTTCATTCCAGGAATTGTATTCATCCATAGATAACAATACGACGTTCTTGTTTTTACTCCTTGATACAATAACAATATTATTGTCATCTGAAACACTATCAAGGCTTTCCTTCATTTTTTTTCTAAATTCTGTATAGTTTAATACTTCCATAAAATATGTATATAAGTACAAATTTAAGTACTTATTTCCGTACTTCAAAATTTAACTACTGCTACAATAAACAGCTGATTATTAATGTTTTTCTTTATCTTGGGATAACTAAAATCCAAACCAATGTTACTACTAAACGAGAACCGCCAACAATTAGATGTTGAGCAACTAAAAAAGAATTTAGTTAATGGTATCAAAGAAGATCATTCTTCCCAGGCAGATATCGAAAAAGCATTGAGTGATTATTATGCGCAGGCTTATGCCAGCGAAGCAAAGGAATATAAATTTGAACCGGCGGCTTTGCAAAGTCAATCCTTTCTCGATATTGGTAAAAAGATCTTTGCGAAGATCCAGCATTTTATTTGCGGCGTTTTAACCAGCGGTTCAAATGCGACACAGATCGTTGACGTGGTTTTAAAATCTTTATCAAGTATTATTCCCGGTGGTGTTATTGTTGAATTTATTGTGCAGAAGGTTGTCAATTATATTGTAGGAATAGGAGTGGACAAGCTTTGTGCAGTTCCTCAGGCATAATGTATAAAATGCTTTAGATAAAGTAAATGGAATTGAAAAGCTCTTGTCATCCTGAGGAAGGATCTGATCGTCAATCAATCATTCTGCAACAGAAGAATAGGATGCTTCGTTCCTCAACATGACAAAAAAACAAAAGCCTTAACAACAAACTATTAACGCTTTTGAATTGTAGTTTTCTGGAATATTATGCTTTCAGGTCTGCCTTTAAAAAATTAAGCTGACCTAAATGATAACTTTGATGATTCGTTCTTCCCAACAAAACAGTCAGTTTATTGCGTGATGGATCAAGCGCAAAATCTTCTGCAGAAACTTTTGTGTGCTTGTCTAACCAGTCATAGGAAGATAGCGTAGTAAAATGTTCGGTCAGGGTTGCATTTACTTTTTCCCAGTATTGTTTTAGTTCAGCTACCGTAAAGGCAAAAGCCTTTTTATCATCTGCATTGACCTGGAAAGGTGTTTCCAGCTGCGGATATAATTTGTCGCCAAATCCTAATAATGGAAGCAAAGAATCATTCGTTGCGGTAAGATGCCCCAATAAATAGATCGCCCTGTTACGGCCCGGTGCTACTTCATTCAGATACGCATCGTCATTGTATTTATTAAAAAAACTGGTGACAGCTTTGTTTTGTGATGTCCATGAGTTGATCACTTGCTTAACCATTTGTTCTGTTGCCGAAGCGTTGATAGTTTGTGTTTGCATAAGTTGTTTTAATTGGATGATTAGGATCCTATTTTATTTAATGTTTGTATGTCTTCATGCGTTAATTCTACATCCGTAGTTTTCATATTTTCTTCCAGGTGTGCAACACTTGATGTGCCCGGTATCAATAGAATGTTTTTTGAATGTTGCAATAACCAGCTAAGCGCTACCTGGTGTACTGTTGCCTTATGTTTATCAGCGATCTTTTGTATGGTTTCTATAGCGGCTACATTGCCGGCATTTAACGGATACCATGGAATAAAAGCGATATTTTGTTCGGCACAATATTTTAAAACGGCTTCCCATTTGCGGTTATCAACGCTGTACATATTTTGCACAGACGCAACTTTAAAATATTGCTGCGCTTTTTTTATCTCATCTACATTTACTTCAGATAAACCAATATGTTTGATCTTCCCTTCCTGTTGCGCCTGTTTTAAAAACCCGAAAGTTTTTTCAACCGGAACTTTTGCGTCTATGCGGTGTAGTTGATACAGTTCAATTGCTTTTAGCTTCAATCTTTTCAGGCTTCCTTCCAAACCTTTTTGTAGAAATTCAGGACTACCATCCTGTCCCCATTGATCAGGCCCCGATCTTGTTAAACCACCTTTGGTAGCGATCACAAGGTCTCTTGGATATGGATATAAAGCTTCGGCGATTAATTCTTCCGAAACATACGGGCCGTAGCTTTCGGCGGTATCTATAAAATTTACACCTAATTCAACCGCACGTTGCAAAACCTTTATGGCTTCTTCTTTATTTGCCGGTTGTCCCCATACACCTTTGCCTGTAATGCGCATAGCGCCGAAACCTAATCGGTTGACTTTTACATCGCCTTCAATTAAGAAAGTGTTTTCTGCTGTAATAGTGTTCGTGCTCATATTATTTTTATTTTAATTTTAAAGGAATTTTCTGCTAGTATGTTGCATCAAAAATGAGTCCAATAATTATAAAGTAGTAACACCGCCATCCAGCATTAACTCACCACCCACCATAAATTTAGAATCGTCGGAAGCCAGGTAAAGAAAGCCTTCTGCAATTTCTTCTGAAGTACCCAAACGTTTTAGCGGAGTACCACTTGCGAAATGAGCTTTAGTGCCTTCGATCTCTTCTTTAGTGCCACCGTTTCTTCCGAAAATTGGCGTATCAACGGGGCCGGGAGATAAAATGTTAATACGTATTTGCCTGTCTAACAATTCAGCAGAAAGTGTTCTTGCTAAAGAGCGTACTGCTGCTTTGGTAGCGGAGTAAGCGGCCAGTCCTGCAAATCCTTTTGTATTAGCCGCAGAAGAAGTGATAATAACAGAAGCGCCATCATTTAAGAACGGCAATGCTTTTTGTATGGTGAAGAATACACCTTTAAAATTTACATCGCTTGTTTTATCAAACATATCTTCTGTAAAATCTGCCAAAGGTGCGGCTAAAAATATCCCGGCATTTACCACCAGCACATCTATTTTGCCAAATGTTTTTTGAATTGTTTTGTATTGGGCATCAATATTTTTCAGGTCTGATACATCGCTTACTAAACCTAATGCACCGTGGCCAATTTGTACGATCGCACTGTCTACTGTTGTTTGGTTACGACCTGTAACGGCAACTTTTGCGCCTTGTTGTGCAAATAATTTTGCTGTTGCCAATCCCATACCGCTGTTACCACCGGTGACTACGGCTACTTTATTTTCTAATTTTTTCATGTTGTTTTTATTATTGATATATGTAAGTAATTCATTAACCAGCACAAACGGGTGATCAGTTCTTTTGCGCTAACAGAGTACAAACCTACAACAATTAATCGAAATATCGAAAAGTATCGATTAATTAATTAAATTTTTTTAGACCTCAAAAGGACTTAAAAATTTAATATACTCTGCAAACACTTCTTTATTGGTCATGTACTTTGTGCAGCGGCCGTCTTTTTCAGCGATCAAAAGATCGGCGTCTACTAACTGCTTAATATGGTGAGACATAGTAGATTGAGCGAGATCGAACATTTCAACAACCTGCATGCATTGCATCCAGTTCTTTTCTTTGTTGATGGCTTCCATAATTTTTAAACGATATGGATCGCCCAAAGCTTTTGAGATCTTTTCGACCTTTTTTATATCCAGCTTCTTATTCATACTGCAAATATATCTATTTTTTTCGATTCGATTTTCTGCTACGCAGGATACAAATAAAAAAGCGTTAACTAAACCTCCCGGCTGTTAACGCTTACTAGCTATCAGAAAGTACTGTTTCCTGGGATATATCTTATAGAACAGCGATCAATCCTTTGATGATGGCTGCTAATTTTACTGCTTCAAATACCCTTGGTTCTGAACCACCTTGTTGCAATACCGATTTTTCGTGTGAGGTAACGCACATTTCGCAACCATTTAATGTAGAGACCACCAGGCTCATTAATTCAAAAAATTCTTTGCCTAAGATCGGGTTCAGCATGATGCTCATCTTGATACCCGCCTGCATCGTATCATACGCCTCTTTTTCTTTATGCATAAAATGACGAAAGCGGTAAAACACATTATTCGTATTCATCAGCGAAGTACAGGCAAATGTTTCTGCGATCTCTGCTTCAGTTGCACCGGCTTCCGTAGCTAAGGTTGCAAAGCTGTTTTTTAATTCAACATTTTTTTCGTTTGCTGCAACAGCTAAGGCCAACAATAGCGCTTCTTTTTTATTTAAGTATTGCGTATTGCTAATTACATTGCTGACATTGATCTTCAGGTCCTTAATATATTTCGATTCTGTGTTCAATAAAGACTGGGTATTTAAAGATGGGGTATAATTATCCAGCTTTAATTCTGCTAACAGGTTAGTGAATGTTTCGTTTTGTATGGTGGTTGTGCTCATGGTATTAATTTAATTCTAACTGTTTAGTTAATGTTTCCTGGCCCTGGTTCCAGTTACAAGGACAAAGCTCATCTGTTTGTAAGGCGTCTAACACACGTAATACTTCCTGCACGTTACGGCCAACATTCAGGTCATACACACTTACCCAACGGATAATGCCTTGCGGATCGATGATGAATGTTGCACGATAAGCGATCTTTTCTTCTGTATCTAAAATACCCAATTCTTCTGCCAAAGATTTTGATGTATCTGCGATCATGGGGAATTTTAATCCTTTAAGGTCTGCATGATCTCTTCTCCACGCTGCATGTACAAATTCAGAATCAGTAGAAGCGCCTAACAATACCGTATCGCGATCCTGAAAGTCACCGAATTTTTTATTGAACTCTGCTATTTCAGTTGGACAAACAAACGTAAAATCTTTTGGCCACCAGAACATTACTGTCCATTTGCCATCTTTGCCTGCGTAGTCATTTGTTATGTCAATAAACTCTTTTCCTTTTTCGATCGAGACCACTGCTTTCTTTTTAAAAGAAGGGAACGTACTTCCGATCGATAATACTTTGTTGCTCATATGAATGGTTTTAGATTTTTTAAAATATTTTAATAGAGCAAAAATGAGGCTTTTAATTGATAGTTTTAATTGATAGTTTCTATTATGATATAGATAAAATCTATATATTTTAACTATATCATAAT
>DATHHR010000223.1:0-9524 GCA_035317105.1 Ferruginibacter sp.
AAATTCATCGTTTCAATAAAGGCCAGCAGGATGCTTTATTAGGCGCGGTAGAAAAAGGCATCATTACATTGATCGGCGCCACAACAGAAAACCCATCCTTCGAAGTTAACAGTGCCTTGCTAAGCAGGTGCCAGGTATATGTTTTGAAACCGTTGGATGAGACTGACCTCATCGCACTATTACACCATGCGATCGAACAGGATGATATCCTTAAAACAAAAAAGATAGAACTAAAAGAAACAGCTGCACTCATAACAATTTCGGGAGGAGATGCCAGAAAATTATTGAACTTGTTAGAGCTGGTAACAGATACATTGGGTGACAATATGACCATCACAGATAAAGCTGTAATGGAAATTGCGCAACAAAGAATTGCCATCTATGATAAAAAAGGAGAGCAACATTACGATATCATATCAGCATTCATCAAATCGATCCGCGGCAGCGATCCTAACGGCGCCGTGTACTGGCTGGCAAGAATGGTGGAAGGTGGTGAAGATGTAAAATTTATAGCCAGGCGCTTATTGATATTAGCCAGTGAAGATATCGGCAACGCCAATCCGAATGCATTGTTATTAGCCAATGCAACTTTTGATGCAGTCAATAAGATCGGCTATCCTGAATCAAGGATCATTTTATCCCAGTGCGTTACCTACCTGGCAACATCTGCAAAAAGTAACGCTTCATATGTTGCTATTAACGACGCCATGGCAGCAGTACAAACATTGGGCGACTTGCCAGTGCCCTTGCATATCCGCAACGCGCCAACCAAGCTAATGAAGAATTTGAATTATGGAAAAGATTACGCCTACTCACATAATTATGAAAATAATTTTCAGGCGCAGGAATATTTGCCAAAAGAATTGAGTGGCAAAGCTTTTTACAACCCCGGAAAAAATGCAAGAGAAGAAGAATTACGGAAATTTTTAAAACAATTGTGGAAAGAAAAGTATGGGTATTAATAAAATAACGATCAATATAATCCTCAGTTTGTTTTTACTGATGCCGGCAACAGATTTGTTGGCGCAGACGGGTGATGCCGTTTATTTTCAATGGGGGACAAAACAAAACAGGGATAAATTTTATACAAATATTGTTAGCCATCCCATCAATAAAAATTTGGCCCTGCCTTTAACAGATTCTACGGAAGATAAATGGGATATAGGTTTAAAATCAATGCAGCTATTACAGTACCGGTCTGTATTTATAGACAAACGTATACACTACGCGGTTAAGTTGATGGATAAGCAAAGCGTTGACTTTCAGGTAACTCTTTTAGAAACACTCTATTCTCTTTATCCGACAGAATTTATAAAAAAGATGAGAGAAGAGCTAAAACATGCAACAGATGATAAGGTCTTCGCCATCGCTTCAGAATATTTATATAGAGAAAATTCTATTTGTCCCAATGAAATAGCAGCTGCCGCAATAAAATTAAATTTCGATTATAAAAATAATTATATTTTAAAAATGCTTATCGTAAGCAAAGAGAATGATCACCTGACAAAGAAAATGTTGCAGGATATTTTTAATAAAAAATTTCTGCGTGGCAATACAGTTATTTATAGCATCCAAAGAAAGAACCGGGATTATACAGGCATTGCTATAATAAGAGATGGGAAAGGAAATTTTATAGTTGATAATAATAGAAATATTATAGCCATACCGCAATTTGCCAGGAGCCTTAATAATTTGCCTTTTTATTTAAGCGACGGCAATACTCCGCAAGGTATTTTTAAAATGCGTGGCACAGATGTTTCTGTAAGCAGCTTTATCGGCCCTACGCCAAATATCCAACTGACAATGCCTTTTGAAACAACCGTGAGAAGCTTTATCAATGTTGCATACGTTAAAGATTCTACCTGGACAGAGGATCAATACAAAAAATTATTACCTATTAGCTGGCAAGAGTACGCGCCTATCTTCCAAACATATTACGCTAGCAAAATTGGCCGTACAGAAATTATAGCACATGGTACAGCCATGGATCCTGAATACTATAAAACCAAAATTTATTATCCCTATACACCAACAGAAGGCTGCTTATGTACAAAGGAGATCTGGAGCGAAGATGATGGTAAAAGAATGATCAGTGATCAGCAAATTCTGGTTGATGCATTAAAAGCTACCGGAAATGAAAATGGGTACTATGTCGTAATAGAAATCGACGACCAGCAAAAACCGGTTAGTATGGATGAAATACTTCCATATATTAAAAACTAGAAAATATTTTCTACCTTAGTTGGATCCGCATCTCCCTATTAAAACCTAAATTATCATTATGGTTCCTATCGAACGCAACGAGATTTTTGATCTGGCTTATCGCTTCGTTACAGAAACGAATGAAAATATCTTTTTGACCGGTAAAGCAGGTACAGGTAAAACTACTTTTCTAAAATACTTAAAGGATAACTGTAATAAGAATATTGTAGTAGCTGCTCCAACCGGTGTGGCAGCTATTAATGCCGGCGGTGTAACCTTGCACAGCTTGTTCCAATTGCCCTTCCATCCTTTTTTACCAACACAGGTTCAAAAAAATGAACTGATCTCAAAAACCAGGTTTAACGGACAGCGACAACAATTACTTCGCCGAATGGAGTTATTAGTGATCGATGAAATAAGCATGGTTCGTTGTGATGTGATGGATGCGATCGATACGCTGCTAAGAAGTGTGCGCAGAAATCATGATACGCCTTTTGGCGGCGTACAATTATTATGCATTGGCGATCTGCATCAATTACCCCCGGTAGCAGGCAACCCTGAGTGGAGTATTTTACAGGAGTATTACGAATCACCCTTCTTTTTTGATAGCATCGCTGTAAAAGAACAACAGCCATTGTTAATAGAGCTCGATAAAATTTATCGGCAGAAAGAAGATTCATTTGTTGCGTTGCTTAACAAGGTGCGCAATAATAATATGACGGATGATGATTACGAAGACCTGCACCTGCGTTTCAATCCGAATTTTATTCCATTAGCAGATGAAAAATATATTACGCTTTCATCGCATAATAAACAGGCAGACCTTATCAATCAAAATAAATTAGAAAAATTATATACAACTGCTTTTACTTATAAAGCCATTGTTGAAAATGAGTTCGCAGAAAATATGTATCCTGCAGAAGCAGCCCTTATTTTAAAAGAAGGCGCGCAGGTTATGTTCTTAAAGAACGATAATATCATGAAGCGCTATTTTAATGGTAAGATCGGCGTTGTAAAAAGATTGGAAGATGATGAAGTAATAGTTGAATGTGATGGATTAGAGATCAGCGTATCAAAAGAAACCTGGGAAAACTCGCGCTATGTTTTAAACAAAGAGGATGGCAAGCTTGAACAGGAAACATTAGGGACATTTACACAATACCCATTAAGATTAGCCTGGGCGATCACCATTCATAAAAGCCAGGGATTAACTTTTGAAAAAGTAATGATCGATGCCGGCAGCGCTTTTAGCAGTGGCCAGGTATATGTAGCGCTGAGCAGGTGCACAAGTCTGGAAGGCATTGTATTGATATCTAAAATTTCTGCAGCAGCTATCCATAGCAATGATAAAGTTATTCGCGGACAACAGACTTTAACACACAAAGGTTCATTGATAGAAAGATTTGCCGGAGCCCGCCAATTATTTACCCAACAATTACTGGAAGAGATATTTTCTTTTAATGAAATAGAATTGGCAGCAAAGCTGGTAGCTCATCATATTAAAGAACACCAGGATAAGTTTAATAAAGAAGCTCTTGAGTGGGCAGAAATTTTTAGACAACAATTAGCTTTAGAAAAAACTGCCGGCGTTAAATTTATTGGCCAGATATATTCCTTAATGAGAGACGAGCCGATCATTGAAAAAAATCCAGCCTTACAAAAAAGGATCAATGATGCAGCTAATTATTTTGGTCCTAAATATGCAGCACATCAACTGCTGGTTCAAAACAATACGCTGGTAACAGAACATAAAGAAGCGGCGGCTATTGTTAATGAGCACTTACTACAATTATTAACTGCCATCAATTCAACAAATTATTACCTGCAATATTGTAAAGAGCCTTTTTCCGTTACGACTTACTTACAACATAAACTTAAATTCGGTACACCCAGATTGAGTATAAATTGTTATGCCAGT
This sequence comes from Ferruginibacter sp., assembly GCA_035317105.1. GTDB lineage: Bacteria > Bacteroidota > Bacteroidia > Chitinophagales > Chitinophagaceae > Ferruginibacter. Next base: position 4,121 of record DATHHR010000223.1, read on the forward strand.
ACTAAAAAACAAACAAGTATTGATACACCCAATGTTGAATTATATGAAACATTAAAACGCTGGCGCGATATGGTGGTGGAAGAAACAAAAAGTCCGATATATATGATCGCCAACCAGGCAACATTAAAAGAGATCAGCACTTATCTCCCACTAAATAAAAAAGATCTTTTATACATAACCGGTTTTGGCAAAGCCAAGATCGATAAATACGGAGATGACGTTATCGGTATGGTAGAAGATTATTGCAGTCGACATGATATTGAAACGAATATATCAACCTTGAAACAGAAAGTTCTACAGGCCAAAGCAAAATAATGAAAGTGTCTGCTACAACTTAGTTAAAATAAACTCTATACTCATCAGTAAAATAGGTAAACCCTGAAGCACTATCTCCCCGAATATTAAAAGTTCGCGCGCGTAAGCCATGTGCTTCTTCATAAATCCACAAATGATTATTCGTAGAGTCATATTCCATCCCTTTCAGCAACAATAAATTAACCTGTTCTTTTAAATAGACCTTCGGGTTAGAAAGTTCATATGGATCATTTTTAATTTTGCTTAACTGAGAAGCAAAATATTTGAAAAGGCCCTCAGGATAAATAATTTTAGGTTCGGTATTGTGGCAAACACTCGTGTCATAAAATGAAAACAAATTATTTATAGTCTCTGCCGTAGGAAGTTTATACCGAAATGCATCATTGAAATAATTAGCTATTCCTTCTCTATTAAATATCGGTTTAAGTTCATTGTCTTCATATCCTCTGAAAGATTTAATGCTTTCATAAGCCGATATCTCTTCCTTTGTCAATTTTTTTTGTTCGCCAGTATCAATTTTATTTGACACTGAAGATGTTCTGTAAATAAACAAATCGTCATACGAACAAGCATTGGCATCAATCGAGTTTAAATAAAACTTATCGGTACTTTCATCTTCGATCAAATTAATGTTAAAACATTCTTCAGCCCTATCATCCTTATATGTATACCAATTCATGTATTTAATGAAATTCAGGTGCAGGGGCTTGTACTCTACTACAGTAAGATTTGAACTGATCAATGAGTCAGGATCTAAACTCTTATGGCCGTCAATAAGGCTTTGTTTAAATAAAGTATCGAACCTATTGACTTGCGGATCAATTTTATATTCGGATTTTAGGTACGAAATTATTCGAGATCGTTCATCAGTATTTTGAGGATATGTCTTTTTCATATTACATGAAACAATAACAATAAGTAGTAGTAATAGGTAACGCATATATATTATTTTGTAACATTAATTGTCAGACGGAGCCCGTCAGACAATTATTTTAATTCAGCTTTCAAATATTTGCCCGTAAAGCTTTCTTTTACTTTTGGCAGACCTTCAGGAACACCTTCGTACAAAACCAATCCGCCACCATCACCACCTTCCGGACCGATATCGATAATATGATCCGCCACTTTTATCACATCCATGTTATGCTCGATCACCAAAACAGTATTGCCTTGATCAACTAATTTATTCAGCACATCCAACAAGTGTTGTATATCCTGAAAATGCAAACCAGTTGTTGGTTCATCTAAAATATAGAATGTTTTTCCTGTAGCTTTTTTTCCTAATTCTGTTGATAGTTTAACACGTTGAGCTTCGCCACCACTTAATGTTACGGCGCTTTGTCCGAGTGTGATATATCCTAAGCCTACATCCTGTAATACTTTTATCTTTCTGAAAATAAAAGGCACTGCTGAGAAAAATTCTACCGCTTCATCAACCGTCATATCCAATACATCGCTGATCGATTTTCCTTTGTAACGAATTTCTAATGTTTCTCTGTTATATCTTTTGCCATTGCATTTTTCGCAATGCACATGTACATCCGGCAAAAAATTCATTTCAATCACACGCATACCGCCGCCTTCGCAAACTTCGCAGCGGCCGCTTTTTACATTGAAAGAAAAACGCCCCGCAGTATACCCACGGATCTTTGCTTCTGGCACCATCGCAAACAATGTCCTGATATCCGTAAAGAACCCACAATAAGTTGCAGGATTACTCCTCGGCGTCCGGCCTATCGGGCTTTGATCAATTTCAATTACTTTATCAATAAATTCTAATCCTTTAATGCCACTATATTCAAGCGGCATCATTTTAGAATTATAAGCGTGGGCACTCAACAAAGGATATAATGTTTCGTTGATCAGGGTAGATTTACCGCTACCACTAACACCCGTTATCAATATCAATTTTCCTAATGGAAATTGTACGCTTACATTTTTTAAATTATTTCCCTTCGCGCCATTTAATTCTAATATATGCCCATTCCCCTTTCTTCTTTCTGCCGGAACGGCGATGCCTTTTTTGCCATTTAAATATTGTGCCGTATCAGAACCTGATGCCAATACTTCTTCCGGCGTTCCCTGGGCAACTATTTCTCCGCCGTGTTTACCAGCCTTCGGACCGATATCTACTAAATAATCGGCCGCCATCATGATATCTTTATCGTGCTCCACTACCAATACGCTATTGCCAATATCACGTAAATTTTGCAGTGCGCCGATCAAGCGTTGGTTATCTCTTTGATGCAAACCAATACTCGGCTCATCCAACACATAAGTAATACCTTGTAATTGCGAACCTATTTGTGTTGCCAGTCTTATACGCTGAGACTCACCGCCGCTAAGCGTTTTAGAGCCCCTGTTTAAACTTAGATAGGTTAATCCTACGTCCAATAAAAATTGTAAGCGCTCGCGAATTTCTTTTAGAACATCTTTGGCAATGATATTTTGCTTATTGCTCAAACGTTTTTCTATCCCTGCAAAGCGAACCATTAATTTATCCAAATTCAATTCGCTCAATTCAGAAATATTAGCCTCATCAATTTTAAACCATAGACTTTCTTTTCTTAATCTCGCTCCCTTACAAGAAGTACATTTTTTTAATTCCATATAATCCTGTACCCATTCTTTTAGCGACTCATTACTTTGTGTAGATGTGAACCAGCGCTTCAACATCGGAATGATCCCCTCGTAACTCCCGGTATAACTATCAGGAATATTTTCATCTTCCATATCCACATCAAAACTTCCTTCGGCATTTTCATTTCCGTATAACAATAAATTAAGCTGTGTTGGTGTAAGGTTCATGATCGGTTTGCCGAGATCGATCTTATTCTTTTTCGCAAACTGCACTACTTGTTGATAAACGCTTGCATTGCGTTCTTCGCCTAACGGCGCGATACCACCCTCTTTTACACTTAATGTTTTGTTTGGTAATATAGCATCTATACTGATCGTATACACGTCACCCAATCCTTTACACACCGGACAAGCGCCATAAGGCGAGTTAAAAGAGAAAGCATTCGGTGAAGGCTCTTCATAACTGATACCGGTATCTTCGCACATCAACAGCTTGCTGTATTGTACTACTTTATCGTCGTCATTAATTAATAAGAACATCAGGTCTTTACCAACTTGTAAAGTTTTTTGTACACTCTGGCTCAGCCTCAGTTTCATATCATCTGTTACCGCTAATCTATCTACCACTACTTCTATGTCGTGTATCTTATAACGATCAACCTGCATTTTTGCAGTGAGGTCTTTTACTTCTCCGTCTATTCTAACTTTTAAATATCCTTTCTTGCGGATATCTTCGAATAGTTCGCGGTAATGACCTTTACGTCCGCGTACCAATGGCGCCAGCAGACTGATCTTTTTATTTGCAAATTTTTTGAAAATATTATCAACGATCTCCTCTTCGCTGAACTTTACCATTTTTTTGCCGGTGTTATAACTATACGCTTCGCCTACTCTTGCGTACAATAAACGCAGAAAATCATAAATTTCTGTGATGGTGCCAACTGTGCTTCGTGGATTTTTATTGGTAGTTTTTTGTTCGATGGAAATTACAGGAGAGAGTCCGGTGATCTTATCAACGTCCGGCCTTTCCATATCACCAACAAACTGGCGTGCATACGCTGAAAAGCTTTCCATGTAACGGCGCTGTCCTTCGTTATAAATAGTATCAAATGCCAGCGAAGATTTTCCACTTCCGCTAACACCTGTAAATACTACCAATTTATTCTTGGGAACTTTAATATCAATGTTTTTCAGGTTGTGCTCCCTTGCACCAAATACCTCAATAAAATCGTTTGAATTTGTCTCCTCAGCAGGAGCTTTTTTTACTTTCGCCATTAGTTTTTCCTCTGCTATAAAGATACGAAAAATTGTGCCGTGATTTTTTAACTAATTAGATCGGAATAGTATTCTGAGACTTGTTCAATTTGATCTTTTCAGGAATCGAATCTAAAATGGCTTCCTTTAAAAGCTCCACTAAACGCTTCTTTACAAAATCACGATGAATGACCATGCTAACCTCCCGCATCGGTACCGGTTTTTTAAAATGCCGGATCAATTGCATTTGTTTGCTGGTAAGATCAAGTGTAGCTAATTCAGGCAGAATAGTAATACCATCATTCTGTTCCACCATTCTGCGTAAGGTTTCCAAACTTCCCGCTTCGTAATCAAAATGCGCGCCTTCTACGCTGGCTCTTTTCAATTCACAAAGGTTAATTATTTGCGAGCGAAAACAGTGGCCTTCTTCCAGCATCCATAATTTACTCGGGTCAATATCCTGTGGCAGCATATATGTTTTTTGATATGCTTTGTCTTTTTTAGAAACATAGGCCATCATCTCTTCGTAAAACAATGGATGTTCTTTAATACCAGGCTCATCAAGCGGCGTTACTAAGATCCCTGTATCAATTCTCCCTTCACGCAGGCGTTCAATAATTACTTCGGTAGTTAATTCGCTTACAACCAATTTCACCAAAGGGTATTTTTTAATAAACTTCTGTATCAGCAATGGCAATAAATAAGGCGCTAATGTTGGAATGATCCCGACTGTAAGCACTCCGGTAACAACCCCTTTTTTCTGTTGCACTATCTCGTCGATCATTCCCTTTTCACCAATTATTTTTCGCGCTTGTTCAATGATTGCTGCCCCGGCTTCTGTAGGCACTACAGGTTGTTTGCTGCGATCAAATATTTTCAACCCAAGCTCATCTTCCAATTTCTGAATTTGCATGCTCAACGTCGGCTGCGTTACAAAACACTTATCTGCAGCATTAGCAAAATGCCGATAGGTGTCAACAGCAATTATATATTCCAACTGAACAAAAGTCATGATATAGATTTTATCTATAAAGATAACAAACTGTTATAAATAAACGGATATCAAAACTCACCAGTTCCTACGGAAGCGCCTCTTTGGCTATGGTGCAAGCGAAGCAAGCAGACAAAACTATGCGCAGCAGATTTTGTCAATAGCCAAAGGAGCGCTGGAGAAGGAACGCAGCTCGGGGGCTATGAGCAACAAAAGACTAAAATCCAAAAGACGGTAATGGTGGATTGAAAAGTTTTTTGTCTG
>DATHHR010000224.1:0-2653 GCA_035317105.1 Ferruginibacter sp.
CCGCCTGCACCTGCAGAGCCCTCTTCTACAGATAAATTGCTAATTGAAATAAGAGACCTTTTAAAAAAATAAAAATACCCAACAAATTACGATGAAGAAACTGATCTTATTTTCAACAATAATTACTGCAGGTTTTGCAGCACAGGCACAAGCGAACTTGCCTAAGGATGTGGCGACAACCTTTTCTAAACCAACCCCACCAGACGGAGATACCACACGTAAAAATGGTTGGCTAAAAGGTGCTGTACTAAGTCTTAGTGCCACACAAATAAGCAATAGCGGCTGGTTAGCAGCAGGTGGAGATGAATTTTCTCTTACCCTTGCAGCATCAGCAAATGCTTTTTTGAGTAAACGATGGGACAATGGAATGTCATGGAATAATAATATAGATCTTAACTATGGCATCGTAAATACGACAACATTGGGTGTACGTAAAGTAAACGATCGTATTGATTATATAACCAAACTAGGATACGAGCCAAAGAGCTGGAAAAATGTAAAAATTGCTTTATTGGGGCAGTTCCGTTCTCAGTTTTCTGACGGGTATGATTATGATTATTATGGTAGCGGAACAAAAAGAAGAAACTCAGGCTTTATGGCACCAGCCTACGTTGTATTAGCACCGGGTATTGATTGGACGCCTAAACCATGGCTATCGATATTTGCTTCTCCAGCAGCAACGCGCTGGACGATCGTAAGCAATGATCCTTATAGCTATGCAGCAGCAGACGGTGAATTTCCTGATCCTAAAAATCCGGGCCAGTTTATTAGGGAAACCCCTTTGGCAACTTTATATGGTGTAGATACATTGAAAAGAGTCAAGACGGAGTTCGGTGCTTTTGTAACGATCAGCATGAGAAAAGATATCTTCAAAAATGTGAAATATATCGGCAGGGTTGATCTTTACTCCGATTATTTAGGCGTTGCGTCAAATGTGAGCATCCTGTCTACCAACCAATTCTTATTAAAAGTGAATAAGTGGTTACAGGTTACCTATGAGATCGACTTTTTGGATGATGATAATATCAAAAATCCCGACAGGCCCACACATGCGCAGGGTTTGCAGGTTTTATCCACACTGGGTATAGGTTTTGCAGCTAAATTGTAATATCTCTTAACTTATTTATACATTTGTCTCCCGCCGCCGCGGGAGATTTTTTATTTCTAAACTTTTTCAGTGAACGCTCCTACTTATCAAATTAAACTCGACCTGTTTGAAGGCCCTTTCGACCTTTTGCTATTCTTTATTGAAAGAGATGAGCTGGATATTTATAATATTCCTATTACTAAGATCACGAATGATTTTCTTGATTTTATCCATAGCTCTGAAAAGCTGAATATCGAATTAAGCAGTGAATTCATTTTATTCATCAGCACTTTAATGCGCATCAAAGCAAAAATGTTATTGCCGCGCAAAGAGATCGATGCTTTAGGAAATGAAATTGACCCAAGACAAGAATTAATTGATAAGATACTTGAATATAAAAAATTCAAAGAAGCATCCACGCAAATGGCAGAGATGGAAGCGCTGCGCATGATGGTAGTGAAGCGTGGTAACTTACAAAAAGAACTATCGCTGATAGGCGAAAATGCAGGCGAAGGAACGGAGATACAGGCCGTTACTTTATTCAAGCTGATGAAGGCCTTTGAAAAAGTTGTTCAAAGATTACATGATAAAAATAATAAACCGGTCCACACGGTTGTTCAATACGAATACACCATGGAAGGCAGTCGTGAATTTATGTTAGATACTTGTAGGTTGGGTAAAACGGTTTCTTTCGAAAAAATATTTGAAACCTGCGAGAACCGTATCCACGCTATCTTTTTGTTCTTAAGTTTATTGGAATTGGTGCAAATGAAATTTTTGATGTTATCGATCGGTGAAGGAAGAAATAATTTTATCATTGAATACAATGAAGACCGTGTTGAAGATGCATCCGAGATATTGCCTTATGATGATATGACTTCTTTTTAGTTTTATTTCACGCAAAGACGCCAAGATAGTAAAGCCGCAAAGTCAACCTTTGCGGCTTTTGCATTTAACTTAGCGCCTTTGCGTGAAACTTTTCATCCTTACTTTCAGTATAGCAACTATATTGCCGAATTGTCAGCAATCTGCCCGCTGGCACCCGTTTTGACATTTACATCATAAATAAAAAAAAGGATAAAATAATGAAAACAGTAATACAGAAAGCAGCCGAAAGAGGCAGTGCCAACCACGGTTGGTTAAAAGCAAATTATTACTTCAGTTTCTCTGGATACAGCAACCCTGAAAAAGTCCATTTCGGATTATTAAGGGTTTTGAATGATGATCATATTGCAGGTGGCGGTGCTTTTCCAACGCACCCGCACGATAATATGGAAATTGTAACGATACCATTAAGTGGTGCGATATATCATAAAGACAATACAGGCGGTGAAGGCGTTATCAAAGCAGGCGATGTACAAATAATGAGCGCCGGCAGCGGTGTTCAGCATTCTGAAAGCAATGATTCAAAAACGGAACCTATTAATTTATTTCAATTATGGGTGTACCCAAAAGTTAGAAATATTAAACCACGTTATGATCAGCGTACTTTCTCTTTGGAAGACAGGATCAATAAATGGCAGTTTGTGGTGAGTCCGAATGAAGCAGATGGCGGCCTATGGATCA
>DATHHR010000225.1:0-10315 GCA_035317105.1 Ferruginibacter sp.
ATTAATGTCGGTCGTATTTTCATGATAAGTATTTTCAGATGAGATCGATTTTGATTCGTGGTATTGCGTTACCTCACGCGTATGAATGCCATTGCTTTTTTGCCAGAGATCAATACCCCATTTGCCTAATCTTTCTTCCAGCTCTTCAGGCTTCCTGAGGTTAACATCATTGATCGTTTGAATACCCATTGATTTTAAAATTTCGTAGGTCTGATCGCCTACGCCGGGTATTTTGTCAACTGATAATGGCGCTAAAAATTCTTTTTCTTTACCTGCTGGTATTTGCAGGTAACCGTTGGGTTTTGCCGCATTGGTGGCTATTTTAGCCATCATTTTATTACTTGCCAATCCAAATGAGATGGGCAAACCGGTTTCATCCATTATTTGCCGGCGCAGATCGATCGTCCATTGCAGGGGATTAAAAAATTTATCCATCCCGGTAAGATCAAGGTAAAATTCATCAACAGAAGCTTTTTCAAATAAAGGCGCTTTAGAAGCAATGATCTCCGTCACCCAGCGGGAATACTTGCTATACTCGGAGTAAGTACCTGAAATAACGATGGCTTGCGGACAAAGCTGAAATGCTTTCTTAGATGGCATAGCGGAATGGATACCAAACTTTCTTGCTTCATAGCTACAGGCGGCTACCACGCCTCTTTCCTTTCCACCAACGATCACAGGCTTCCCTTTTAATGAAGGGTTATTCAACACTTCTACTGATACAAAAAATGAATCAAGATCAAAGTGTGCTATGATGCGTTGAGGTTCGTTTTTCACAACTGTAATTTACTAAAATTTCGTGGCCACAAAGACACTAAGTCACAAAGAATTCATCATATTACAATTTGCGACTTCGTGTCTTTGTGGCAAAAACTATTTATAAATATCCAGCAAACCGTCGGGCAGTGTTACGTATACTTTGCGGTTCTTTACATCTATTTTATCCAAAGATTCCTGGTGGATAGGGATCAGCGCTTCTTTGCCATCAATTAGAATAGTACATAAGATCTGATGAGGTTGTTCTATAACTTCCAATATAGGCCCAAGATCTTCATCTTCATCAGTTATCATGTTAAATCCAAGCATAGCAATAGGTGCAGAGGATGCTGCGAATTTTTTAAAATTCTCTTCTGTTATCCAAACTTCTTTAGGTGTTAGTTTGCGGGCAACTTCTTTGGTATCTACCCCATCTAACTTAATAAAAATTTCTGCGTCATTTTTTACTGAAGTAGATTCTATAAAATAAGGCAGAAAGCTATCTTTCTTATCTTCTATAAAAATGGCATCTAATCCTTTCAATGAGGTTTTTTTACCAAGACTGTGTTGCAACACAACCTCACCCTTTAAGCCAAAGCTTGCTGCTAATTTTCCTATTTTAAAATACTGTGCCATGGCTGCAAATTAATTGATAATTGGTTAATGGATAATTACATGCGCAAGAAAAAGCTTAATAGCACTCCTATTGATGAAATGTGCGACGCCACAGGAGCTTAATAGCATTACGGCTGCTTGGTCAATAAAAATCAATTGATATTTTTCAAATTATCAATTATCCATTATAAAAAAAAAGCAACCCCAAAACTGAGGTTGCTGAATTTTTTTTTGTACAAAAGGAATTATTCTTCTGTTTTTGTTTCTTCGGCTACCGGCGCTTCTTCAGTTGCAGTTGCTTTTGGAGCAGCTTCAACTTTCTTTACCACTGGTTGGTTGCGACTATCCTGACGAGCTTTTTTGTGTGCTCCCTGGCGTCTTGCAACTTGTGCTTCATGTTCAGCCGTCCAAGCAGTAAATTTCTGCATTGCACCTGCTTCATCAAATAAACCTAAGCTAACGCCACGTAATAAGTGCTTCAAGAATAATACACCTTTGAAAGAAAGGATACGACGAACAGTGTCAGTTGGCTGAGCACCTTTGTGTAACCAGTCTAACGCCTTTTGACGATCGATCTGCACAGTTGCAGGAACAGTCAACGGGTTGTACGTGCCTAATTTTTGAATAAACTTACCATCGCGAGGGCTACGGCCATCTGCTACAACGATGAAATAAAAGGGTCTCTTTTTCGACCCGTGCCTTTGAAGTCTCATTTTAACAGCCATAAAAAATAGATATTTTTTGGGGTTGTGAGTAAATAGGGTTTCTAGTCCTTAAAAAAGGAGAGCAAATATACTACCAACCACTGCATTTTCCAAATTGCAACGTTAAATTTTACCCTTATTTTTCAACAATCGGCCGTAAAAAGAGAGGATGCTAACAACCAGCGCTTTACATCTTACCAATGAAAGTTATATTTCACGCCGACCTGGAGATCGGTGGAATATAATTTCACCGTTCCTTCCCCAACTCCGGCAATTGGGATATTGATCGAGGGCTCTGCCTGGATAGAAAAGGCTTTCGACAGCTTTCTTTCGATACCAACAGATAAAGTGGCGATAGAGAATAGATTTTTGTTACCCGTATAGCTATGAGAAGCTTCATACGCTATCCCACTCGCCGTAAAATAATAATCATACGCTTCATTCTTCATGATAAAAGAAGACAATCCTACTGTAGCGTAATAAGTTGTTTTAGGTTTAAGTAAAAAATTGTACCGAATCGTTATTGGTATCTCGAAGATCAAACAGTTGGCACTAACTTTTGAGATGTTCACGGTGGTTAGATATGTATCGTCTTTTGAGTGATAATCATTCGGACCGGCAATGTATTTTTTTCGCCCCGCATAAAAACCAGTCTGCACACTAAATCTTTTGTTGATCTGGTAACCAATACCCACTCCTGCTCTTGGAGTGATCGTGCTATTATTGAATGATAACAATGTTGCGCCACTTGCATCTGCGCCGATCGATGCTAACAAATACCAGTTATTCTTTTTCGGCTTGATATCTTTCTTTATTACTGAATCTGCAACAGCTTTTATGGCAACCGTATCTTTCTTTATTATTTTTTGAAGAGAATCTTTCTTCTTATCCTGGTCGATCTGATCGGCTGTTGTAGAAATTGTTATTTTTTGTTTGCCTGCTATAGCCTGATCGGTCTCTTCATTTTCAGCATCTGGCGCCTCGTTAGCGTCTGCGTCTGCCTGTGCACCAGCTTTTATTCTTGTGTTTGTTTTACTGTTAGTATTTCTTTTTATTTTTTGTGATGATGTATATACCACTTCACTTTGAGCAGCTATAAGATCATCGTTACCGGCTTTCTTATTTCTTTTAGCGATTTTTTTATTGCTACTAATTGTTGCTGTATTTTCTTTTCTACCAACAGTGTTGGATATCGATTCATCAGTATTATTTTGTGCAACGTGTATGCTTTTGGTTGCAATAAATGATCGTTGATTGTTATTATTACTATTCGCTCTGGTAGATGCAGATGAAGAAAACTGTTTATCGGCCTTGTTATTATCTGCAGTAGTCAATGAATTATTTTGTTCATCAATTTTATTTGTATCAACGATCGCCGTTTTTGTTATTGCTGCAGATCGAGCAGCAGACTGATCATTATTAATTTGGTCATTGTCTGTTGATAGCGATTGCCTTTGTTTTGTTGCATTAATAGTTGGTGCATTTGCTGACACACTTATTTTCTGTTCGGCCCTATTATGCAGCAGCACTAAGCCTCCTGCCGTTGCGATCAATAGCAACGAGATGGGTAACCATAAAAAGATACCACGCCTTTTATCGTTTTCCTTGTTGAGCTTGGCCTCCATTTTATCCCAGGCTTGCTCTTCAAAAGCAGGCTCGTTGTTGGCAGCAGCCTCTCTTATTTTATTTTCAATATGATCAAACTGCTCTTTGCTCATAAAAACTTTGTTCGGTTTCCTTCAACATTTTTTGAATATTCATTTTTGCTTTTGCCAAATTAGATTTAGATGTGCCAACAGTGATATTTAATTGCTGTGCGATCTCTTCATGCTTAAATCCATCAATAACATATAAATTAAAAACAGTTCTATATCCCGGCGACAAGCGCTGAACAATGTCCATTATTTCTTTAAAGGTTAATTTATCAATAGAGGTTTCTTGTATATCAATAGTTTCGAGGTGATCATCATTTATCTCAACCAGGAAATGTTTTTTATTATTTTTTCTAAAATGATCGATGGCAGTATTTACCATGATACTTTTCATCCATCCCTTCAAAGAAGTTTCATAATTATCGTAGGCGGGTTTAAAATTGTGCAGCTCTCGGTATATTTTTATGAAGCCGTCATTCACCACTTCCATAGCATCATCTTTTGCATTACAATAACGCATGCAAATAGCCATAGAGAAGCCATAGAACATTTTATAAAATGCTTTTTGACTCTCCCTGTCTGCTTTAGCGCAGCCATGGACGATATGGATAACACTGCTCCCTTCTGGCAAAATCTATACTTTTTGGTTATAGCCTTACCCAATTTAATACTAAATCGTAAGAATAAGTATTATGGTTGCTTATGGAAAAGATCTATGGAGAAAAAAATCCACAATTTGGGGTGTGAATTGAGATAGAGTAAGTTATGGGTTGATTATCTTTTCAGCATACCGGGCATTTTTCCCATTGGCATTTTGTTCATCATTTTCATCATGCTTTTCATCTGTTCGAACTGTTTTAAGAACTGGTTCAATTCTGCCAGGTCTTTTCCGCTTCCTTTAGCGATCCGGTTTTTGCGACTCGGATTGATAAGATCAGGATTGCGGCGCTCTTCCAATGTCATAGAATTGATCAGGGCCTCAATTCCTTTAAATGCATCATCATTGATATCTACATCCTTTATTTGTTTGCCCACACCAGGTATCATGCCCATCAAATCTTTCAGGTTACCCATTTTTTTGATCTGCTGCAGCTGTGTTTTAAAATCTTCAAAATCAAATTGATTTTTACGGATCTTCTTCTCAAGTTTTGCAGCTTCCGCTTCATTAAATTGTTCCTGGGCTTTTTCTACCAAACTAACAATATCGCCCATGCCCAAAATACGCTGGGCCATCCTATCCGGATAAAACACATCCAGCGTATCCATTTTTTCACCACTACTAATAAACTTTATCGGTTTTTGTACCGTGTATTTAATAGACAATGCCGCCCCGCCGCGTGTATCGCCATCCAGTTTCGTCAATACAACCCCACTGAAATCAAGCCTTTCATTAAATGTAGCAGCAGTATTTACGGCATCCTGCCCCGTCATGCTATCTACAACAAATAATATTTCCTGTGGGTTGACAGCCGCTTTTATCGCAGCCACTTCATTCATCATCACTTCATCAACCGCTAAACGGCCTGCAGTATCGATGATGATGACATTTTTATTTTTTGCTTTTGCTTCTTTGATCGCATTCTGTACAATAGCAACCGCATCTTTATTTTCTCTTTCACTATAAACATCAACGCCGATCTGTGCGCCTAAAACTTCTAACTGATCTATCGCCGCGGGCCTGTAAATATCTGCTGCAACCAATAGCGGTGATTTGCCTTTTTTATTTTTAAGATAATTAGCCAGCTTACCACTGAAAGTTGTTTTACCACTACCTTGCAACCCTGCGATCAAAACAATGGTAGGGTTTCCGGTTAGTGTAAATTCGCTTTCATTGCCTCCCATTAATTCTGTTAACTGGTCCTGCACTATCTTAACCATTAACTGGCCAGGACTAACAGCTGTCAATACTTTTTCACCTACTGCTTTTTCTTTTATAGTATCGGTAAATTCCTTGGCAATTTTATAATTCACATCGGCATCTACCAATGCGCGGCGAATATCCTTTACGGTATTGGCTACATTTAATTCAGTGATCCTGGCCTGGCCTTTCAGGTTCTTAAACGCACTTTCTAACTTTTCACTTAACGAGTTGAACATATTATATTAATTGGATGGCAAATGTAAGAAATCTTCTCGGCTCAGGTTAATTAGCAACAAGTAGGCTAAAATCTCGTTTTGACATCTGTTGAGAATAGAAAAGGCCCATTATTGACCATTTATCCCATATTAGTAGTAGGATAACTACAATCTAAATAATCTGCTGTTGCACATTTTACGTTCATTAAAAATAGAAATGGCTAGGCTCAAATAAATTGTGGGCATTTGTTAACAAAAAATAGTTGACGAAATATTTTGTTGCCTTGATTATTTTGTTATTATTGCACCATCCTTAGCGATTTTTAAAATAACTGAATGAAGAAAGCACTATATACATTAGAATACCCCGTACGTTGTTCACCCGGCATTTTATATGAGTTTTTAAGTACCCCTGCCGGATTGCAGGAATGGTTTGCAGATAAAGTGGATGAAAGAGATGGCGTTTTCAGCTTTTCATGGAATGGATCTGACGAAACAGCAGAAGTTCTGGAAAAAGAAGAAGATAAATTTATTCGTTTTCATTGGTCGCATATGCCTAAGGGTGAGTATTTTGAATTCAGTATCGAAAAATCGGAAGTTACCAATCAAACTATTTTGGTGGTGAAAGATTTTGCTGATAAAAAAGACCTGAAAGACCAGAGTCAATTATGGGAATACCAGGTGAAAGATCTTTTTCATCGTTTAGGCAACTAACTCCTCAGCAACAACAGTAATTCTTTAAAAGAGTTTTCTATAAACTCCTGCGCGTGATCCCAATGCTGCACAGGCAGGCTTTTAGCTATTTTTATAAAGTCTTTACTGTGTAGCATTTCAGTCAGCTCATCTCTTGTGTAATTTTTTAACGGTACATAATTATCATCATCAAAATGGTGTTGCCATGGATCTGCAGCAATGCAGATAGCATACTCATTTTCGCAAAGCGCCGAAAAATTATTCAGCAAAGCTGCCTGTGCATTTATTTTATGTCTGCCAGATAATTGCAGGTTGACACTAAAAAAATTACCCCACCAAAAAAAAGTACGCAGTGCCAGGATATTATCTTTTTCAAAACAACGGGGATAATCGAGCATTACATAAGGAAGCCCCTTATAATTTTCTCCTTTGGATATTTTAGGATAAGCAGCATTTACTTCGGGTGGCAATAACACTTTTTCATTGTTGATAAGCTGCTGCATAGGCTCAAGCAGTTCGCCAAACAGGGCATATACTTTTTGAATTATTGTATATTTCGTTAAAATCCAATCAGTATTATTAACCAATTCCTGTTCTTTGTCAGAAAGAGTTATTTTTACTTTTTCAACCATATTTGTATACAATTAAGGAAGTGTTTAAAACTTCCGATAAAATGTAAACTTCAACAAAAAAACAGATATTACTATAAATAGAAAGAATTATTAATTTTTAATTATTAATTTTTAATTATTCCCCGCCGGTATGATAAAGAAATTAGATACACTTATCCTTAAAACCTTTCTGGGGCCCTTTGCTGTTACTTTTTTTATAAGCCTGTTTGTATTGATGCTACAAATTCTATGGAAATACGTAGATGACCTTGTGGGCAAAGGACTTGATTTTTTTACCATCATGAAGTTCATTGCATTGGCTAGTGCAGAATTATTAACGCTTGCCATGCCTATCGCAATTCTTATCTCTTCCATTATGACCTTTGGAAATTTAGGCGAGCGTTTTGAATTGGTTGCTATTAAATCTTCCGGAATATCTTTATTGCGTTTCATGCGTCCGCTGATATGGGTGTCGGTATTACTTTGCGGCATTACATTTTTATTTGCCAATTATGTTATTCCTTATTCCAATAATAAATTCAAATCGCTGTACTATGATATTTTTAATAAACATCCGGCACTCGATCTAAAGGAAGGCGTTTTCTTTACTTATATCAACGGCTATGCTATAAAAGTTGGTAAAAAAGAGAGCGATGGTAAAACCATACACAATGTCATTATCTATACGCAGGACAATCCGTTACAAGACAATACTATCCTGGCAGAGAAAGGCGTAGTAACAATGTCTGATGATAAACAATTTCTAGAGTTCACGCTACAAAATGGCGTACGCTATCAGGAGACAGGCAGCTTTTACGATACGGCAACAGAATATACGCAGATGGCTTTTAAAGAATATAAAAAACTGATAGACCTGTCCTCTTTAAAAATGACGAACACTTCTGACAGCGCCTTTAAAAAAGATCAGCGGTCTTTTAGTATTCACGAATTGAATGTGGCAAAAGATTCTCTTGTTAAAATAGAAGACACGCTTGTAAAGAAAACATACAGGCAGTCTTTAAATCATATTCATTATATCAATATCCCTGATAGTACATGGCAAAAAGTAGCCAACATCCCGCCAACAAAACAAAAAGCATTTAAAGACCTGATACCAGACTCTACCAGGAATACAGTAACACAACAAGCCTATGGCATAGTGTATAATTTGCAGAACACCTACCAGTTTGCCGCAGATAATTTTGCTGATAAAAAAGACCAGCTTAAATCAGTTAATATCGAATGGCACCGCAGGTTTTCTTTATCCGCAGCCTGCCTGGTATTGTTTTTTATTGGCGCTCCATTAGGCTCTATCATCCGCAAAGGTGGTTTGGGTATGCCGCTCCTGATAGCGATCATATTCTTTTTATTGTTTTATCTTTTAAACGTTTTTGGAGAGAAATTTGTGAAGGAAGATGTATGGCCCGCCTATTTTGGTATGTGGTTCTCTGTCATTATTTTAAGTCCGGTCGGTGCGTTTCTTACTTATAAAGCCATGCATGATTCGCAATTGTTTAACAAAGAGTTTTATACACGAATGCTCCGAAAAGTTCAATTTGTACTCATTGGCAACAAGAAATAGTTTATTTACATTTAAAATCTAAAACCATCTATTATGAAACCATCATCAAGAAGGAATTTTATTGGCGATGCAACAAAGGCCGGTATTGGCGGCATGTTTGCGCTTCCTGTTATAGGATCTTTATTTTCTTTTACAACCAAATCAACAATTGATGCACCACCCCCTGCTTTCAAAACAGGTTTTGATCAAACTCCTTTAGCTTATGCATTCAACGCATTGGAACCGAATATCGATGCTGAAACGATGCAAATACATTACACCAAACACGCAGCAGCTTACAGCAAAAATTTAAAAGAAGCTGCCGTAGCCGAAAGCATTGATATGACAGGCTCTGTAGAAGATGTATTGGCCAAAGTATCTAAATATTCAATGAAAGTGCGTAACAATGGCGGTGGCCATTATAACCATGAATTGTTTTGGAAAGTTTTATCTGCCAGCACAACAACACAGCCAAGTGCTGCATTAGCGGCGGCTATTACAACAAGTTTTGGTTCAGTAGATGCATTGAAAAAACAATTCAATGAGCTGGCTAAAACAAGATTTGGTAGTGGATGGGCATGGCTGATAATAACGCCTGATAAAAAATTAGTGGCTACCTCTACCGCCAACCAGGATAACACGATGATGGATATTGCAGATGTAAAAGGGTTTCCTTTATTTGGGTTAGATGTTTGGGAGCACGCTTACTATCTTAAATACAGAAATGTTAGAGCAGATTACGTTACTAATTTCTGGAATATTTTAAATTGGGATTATGTGAGTGAACGCTTTGCTCAAAGTGCTTAATGCCGAATGCTGAGCGCAAAACGCTGAATGCAATTACAGTACAAAGTGTTTTTGCATTCAGCGTTTTGCGCTCAGCAGTAAGCCTATAATTGCATTATTTTTACGTTACAAATAAAATATCATTATGCAGGTTTGGAAAGATTACCAGGAAAAAAATAAAGACCGGTTCTTAAATGAATTGTTAGAGCTGTTGCGCATACCAAGCGTTAGTGCCAAAACAGAAAACAAAGCTGATATGATCACCTGCGCTGAAGCGGTAAAACAAAGATTGTTAGAAGCGGGCGCAGATAAAGTTGAGATATATCCTACACCGGGCCATCCGATAATTTATGGAGAAAAAATAATTGATCCTGCTAAACCAACTGTATTAGTGTACGGGCATTATGATGTTCAACCGGCAGAGCCACTGGAACTATGGCACAGCGGGCCTTTTGAACCCGTTATCAAAGAAGGAAAAATATTTGCCCGCGGCGCCTGTGATGACAAGGGACAGGTGTACATGCACATAAAGGCATTAGAAATTTTAGTTAAGACAAATACATTAACCAACAATATCAAATTTTGTATTGAAGGCGAAGAAGAGATCGGCTCTCCTAACCTCGGCAAATTTGTTTCAACACATAAAGATCTTTTAAAAGCAGATTGTGTTTTGATCAGTGATAGTTCGATGATCAGTCTGGATACACCAAGCATCGATATAGGCGTACGCGGATTAAGTTATATCGAAGTAGAAATAACGGGGCCTAATCGTGATCTGCATAGCGGCGTTTACGGAGGTGCGGTTGCCAACCCGATAACAATATTGGCAAAAATGATCGCGAGCTGCCATGATGAAAATAA
>DATHHR010000226.1:0-2667 GCA_035317105.1 Ferruginibacter sp.
CGGAGCCCTTTTGTCTGAACCATGGCTACAGCTATAAAGGCCCATTTATCATTAAAAGTATCCAGCGTTAAACATGGCGGGATCAAGTGTTCCAGCTCTTCCTTAGGTATGGCAAAAGTTAAGACTGTAGAACTTTCAAAAAATGCTTCTACAGCAAACGGATGATTTTTTAAGAATGATAACATAGTCAGGCAGGTTGAATGGAAGATTTACCCAAGCACAAATTCATTATACAATATCAATGCTATAAAAAGAAATGCAAATAACGCATTTAATTTTCCAAACAGTAAAAGATCACGCGCAAGAAAAAATTCGATCGTATTCATGGTAGCAATAATTATCATTTGTGTTAGGGCACAAAAACGCGGTTTTATTGAACTGAGGATCCATACAGCCATTAACATTTCTGAAAAACCGATTGCTTTTGTGAACAATGCGGCATGCTCATTTCCTAAGATCCTGGCGACGATCAATTGATGGCGGGGCACAAAGTTTAGTAGTTTGCAAAAAAGACCATTGCCGATCCAGACCGTAGCTATAAAGTAAGTAAGGACAAGATGGATCGGTTTTTTATTATTCATGTTCAGGTAATGTTAAATGCCCATCGTTTTTTCTAAATGGTGGACTTCAACACCAAAATATTTTTTTGCAGCGTGTATCTTATCTAAAACGGCCGGACTTTTATAAGGAAGTGCATTATTTTTTATTCCAACGATCATGATATTTTTTGGCGTGTGCGCATCTGTAATAAATTCAAACACTTTTGTTTTGTAGCCAAAATATTCTAATACCATTGCGCGGATGGAATCTGTTACCATTTCGGCCTGACGTTCTAGGAAGATTCCATGTTTAGTTATAAAGTCTACATCGTTGGGTGTTTTATGTTTTTCGATCTCGCGCCTTATTTGCTTGTGGCAACATGGAGCAACAACTATCAGATCAGCATTAGCCGTGATACCTTTTTGTATGGCATCATCCGTTGCAGTATCGCAAGCATGTAAAGCGATCAAAATATTTGTATCGTTGCCATCGTAACTATCAATGGTACCTTCTTCGAAATGTAATTTTTTAAAATTAGAATTAGCGGCTATATGGTTACATAGTTTTACCAGGTCCGCACGAAATTCTACGCCTGTTACCTGAACGTTCACATCCAGCACATTAGTAAGGTAATCGTACAAAGCAAAAGTTAAATAACCTTTGCCTGAGCCCATATCAACAACATTCAATATTTTTTTTTCAGGTAGCTCTTTTATCAAGGAGCTTAAAATTTCTATGTAATGATTGATCTGCCGGTATTTATCCTGCGTTGCTTTAAATACATTTCCCGCAGCATCGGTAATTTTTAATTCGTGCAGGTAAGGTTTGTTGTTGGTATCGATCAGGCGTTTCTTTTCCTTATCATGTTGCAAAGACGGAAGATCAGTTTTTGTAGCAGCGATCTTTTTTAGGCTATAGGTTTCATTTTTCGTTTGCTCGATGATAAGGTCAAACTGTGTTGTAAAAACGGTTGCGAATTTGAAACCTTCGTGTAAAGCTTTGGTAATATTTTCCATTGCTTCGGGCATAGCAAAATTCTTTACAATATCACGGGTTTGATACCGGTAAGTAAAGCTTAGCTTTTCCTCTTTCTTAATTAAGGTCTTTTTTATGTAGATATTTTTCAATGCAGGTTCGAGGCCTTTATAATTACCCAATGTTATGGATACAAAGCTGTTATCGGCTATGGCCTGATCGATGGACCTGATAAAAGAAATAATACTATCGCTGGAATTCATCCCGCAAAATTACGCATATATACCAAATGTTTTTTTCTCTGTTTTGCTGTTGTTTTCAACAAAAAAAATAAAAACGGGTTCCCTATCTTGACAACCTGCCCCATAAAACTATCATACCAGCCTGGAAAGGATCACCCTTCATACGTTTACTCGTTCCTGTAATGATCGGGATCATCATTGAATGGTACCTGTCACTTTCATTGCCAATCATAATTATTGAGCTTATCTGCTTTTCAATTGCGCTCATTTTATTTACACGATTGCCAATTGCTATGCGGTTTAAACTACAACCACTGCAAGGAATTTGTGTTAATTTATTATTAGTAAGCTTTGGATTATTTATTACCTGGCAAAAAGATATACGCCATAATAAAAAATGGTTTGGGAACTATTATCAGTATGCAGATAAAATAATGATTCGCATTGATGAACCGATCGTCGAAAAAACAAGATCATATAAAGTAACAGGCTATGTTGAAGCAATTATTCAAAACGATACCATTGTTCCCTGTAAAGGAAAACTACTGCTGTATTTTTCAAAAGACAGTATAACAGCTCAATTACAATACGGCGATGAAATTTGCATTGATAAAAATATAGAACGAATAAAAAATTCCGGCAACCCTGGAGAATTTAATTATGAACGATATGCTATTTTTCAGCAAACGATCTACAACGTGTTTCTGCAAAAAGATGACTGGGTATTGCTTGATACAAAAAATATAAATCCTTTTAAACAGTTCGTCTTTTCCACAAGGCAGCATATTTTATCCATCATACAAAATTTAAGCAGCGATAAAAATATAGCAGGCGTTGCAGCAGCTTTACTGATCGGTTATACAAATGACCTGGATAAAGAAACCATTCAGGCATACACTAACTCGGGCGT
>DATHHR010000227.1:0-4623 GCA_035317105.1 Ferruginibacter sp.
TTAGAAGCATCGCCCGATTGAGGTGTACCCAGATTTGGCGATACCAACTGTGGCGAAGTAGCTAGAACCACGTTGCCGGCCCCTGTAGTACCTGAGCCTGCGATCTGTAAAGCGTATGCAATATGGCTACCCGCAGTTTGACCTGCTACGCCCGAGGTGGAAATGGTAGTGGCATTGCCACTACTTGTAACATCCCCTGTTAAATTTGCATCAGTAATCACGTTGCCCGCAGTAAGATTAGCTGCTGTACCGCTGATATTAGTACCCACCAATGCGCTTGGTGTGCCTAAAGAAGGTGTTACCAAAGTTGGTGAGGTAGCTAAAACCACGCTGCCACTCCCTGTGGTGCTTAGTGCGCTTACCGTTCCAGAACCATTTGCCTGTAATATTCCATTATTGGTTCCGGCGCCACCTTTATTGGCCGGTACGATGTTGTTATAGCTTGTTACAGCTACAGAATTAATAGATACATCTCCTGTTACTGTTTGAGGAGCTTGTGGCAAAAAAGGAATGCCTCCTGTTAAATAAATTTGTCCTGCAGCTGATCCATTTGACAATCCTGCAGGAGCTGTTACCCAGGCATCATTTCCATTTAAATAGGTAGTAGCCGAAGGCGTACCTGAAGTCCCTAAATTAGCTATGGGTACTTTACCCGAAGCATCTAACTTCAATAATTCCCCTGCAGCATTAAACGTATTTCCCTGCAGCGTAATATTTGCATTCGCACTATTTTGCAGATAATCCCATGTAGCGCCGTCATAATAATAAAAACCAACAGGTGCAGTTGTTTGAAAGATCAATAAGCCTGTAACAGGGGATGTAATGCTTGCTGTTGATGTTACACGAGGTATTAATATTCCTTGATTATTTGATTTTACATCCAGCATTGCTGATGGGTCAGCAGTACTGCCATCTGTATTAACTGCCACACCTTGTGCATAACAAAAATTGATAGATGTAAAAGAAGAAATAAAAAGAATAATAAGTAGTAGATACTTTTTCATGAAAAATAGGTTTTGAATTTTGCTGCGAAAATAAGTAAGGTGTTGTATAAAACAATACCGGATTATACTTAATACATAAATAATACACATGAAAAAAGCAATGAATATAATTAGTTATTAATATCGAATAGCGTGTCATTTTCTACCCAATATTATTATCAATTTATAATTTGAACTTATTTTTGAAAGAGTAGGGTACCTCTGAAATATTTAAGTATTTCTATTTTTTTGAGGAATGTCTTAGACGGTATATTGTAAATAAAAAAGAGACAAGAATTTATACTGTATTTTGAAAAGAAAGGCATTAGTCGATAATCTGTTTTCTATAAGAAATAAAATCAGTTCAAATTTTAATTTTTATGATTCTTACAGCTTCTTTTGCTGTAAGAATTTTGATGGGGTTAAATATTTTATTTTACTGTCTGCCTCTTTGCTCTGTTCAGCTTTAATTCCTCCAATCAATCGGCATTCGATCATGCAACCAGGGAAGCTACAAAATTCAGAAAATACCAATACATCTAAAGGATCTCCATCTTCTCCTTTGGTATCAGGGATAAATCCAAAATCATAAGGAAAGACCATACCAGCCGGCAGTATCTTTTCTAATTTAAAAAAGCCTGTCTTTTTATCGTAATCATATTTCTGTGCAGAACCTTTTGGTGTTTCAATTACTACATTTATAATTTTCATATTTTAAGATTTAAACATTTCTTATCGAGGCTTATCTTGCCTTTTCTCTATTCAAACTTAATGCCTACCTATCAAGGTAGCTCATGTTATCTGGTTTGTATTTTCATATCAAATTGTAGAAATTTTATTCCATTCCTTATTAGTGTTATGGTGTAAGCATAGAAGAAAGAAACCACAAATCCATTTTAAACCTGTACTTTACCGCCCTTATTCAACAATAACTTATCTGCGCCAGTATGAGATCATTTAATATAGAAGAAATTAATACAATTTTAAAGGGAGTTATTGTTGGGAGTACAACACAATCCATTAACGGGCCAGAACAAATAGAGCTGGCCAATAATAACCAGATCACATTTATAGGCAATAGAAAATATGTAAAGCTGTGGGAAAACTCAAAAGCCTGTGCTGCTATTGTAAACGATACACTTGATATTGACCCGGGCGAAAACAGGGTATTTATAAAAGTAAAAGATGCAGATCTTGCAATGGCGTTGTTATTGGAAATATTTATTCCTGATACACCGGTTTTTGATCAGGCCATTCATCCGTCTGCAATTATTCATGCTACTGCAAAGATCGGTGCGGGCACTAGAATTGGTGCAGGATGTTATGTTGGTGCAAATGTTACGCTTGAAACAAATGTTACACTATATCCAAACGCAACGGTTCTTGATGAAACAATTATTGGCAGCAATACGGTTATTTGGTCGGGCGTTGTAATTCGTGAACGCTGTGTTATAGGAAACAATTGCATTCTGCACCCTAACGCAACAATTGGTGCAGACGGCTTTGGCTTTAGGCCTGCTCCGGGTGGAAGAGGTTTAATAAAAGTTCCGCAAATTGGAAATGTAGTTTTAGGCAACGGAGTAGAGATCGGGGCAAACTCCTGTGTTGATAGAGGTAAATTTAGTTCAACGATATTAGGCGATGGTACAAAGATCGATAACCTGGTTCAGATAGGGCATAATAGTAAAACGGGTATGTTTTGCATTATGGCAGGACATAGCGGCCTTGCGGGGTCTGTTACGCTTGGCAATGGTGTAATAATAGGGGGCAGTGCATCTATAAAAGATCATACAACAATTGGTGATGGTGCTGTTATTGGTGCAGGCTCGGGTGTTATAGGAGATGTGCCGGCGGGCAAAACTATGTTAGGCTATCCTGCTTTAGAATCCCGTGAAACATTGAAACAATGGGTAATATTACGTAAGCTGGTAAGAGAAGCAAGTGTAAAAGCAACTGCAGAAGTTGTTGCTCTGGCATAATAAATTTTTATTCTTTCCGGATAAAAGAAAAAAGACAGTGGAACACATCTCCATTGTCTTTTTTCTTTAGTATCGGGTGATGTATCAATATCTAACCAATTTGTATTGGATTTGGTAGCAATTTATAACTTACAGCTAAAATAAAAAGAAGACAAGTTGAAAATGCAGAGATTGAGGCTAATTTTAGATATGAATAGGAGTGATATAATTTTAAGAGAATCAGATTATTGAAAATTATTTACATGAGAAATTATAAACGGATATTACAGATATTGCTTTATAGTATTTTTGGTATTTATATTTGTTATGTAGGTCATTATTTTTGGATTAATAAAACCAATATTGAAAAGCTTAATAAAGCCCACATAGTATTATGTGCAACAATTTCGTATGCTAAATATCAGGGCGAAGGAAGAGGTGGTCGAAATATTATTAATTACAGTTTTATTTACAACACAAAAAAGATTGACATTGAGCATAATGTTTGTGCATTATCAACCGTTAGTAATTATGAAAATGGCGTAAATAAAATTTTAGTGGTTGTATTAAATTCCGATCCATATGTTAATGCTCTTTTAGAAAATTCTGGTGACTACTATAAATTTAATATATCTCAACGGGACACTACAGGAGTTTTATGTTCGCAATTTTGAACTAGGCTATAAAGAATACTTCCTAAAACTAAAAAAGCTCAAACCTTATTAAAATGTTGATGGCCTTATGAAACACTTGTTCTATTTGCTACAAAGAAAACAATATTGTCAGCGATTGAATTTAATTGTCTATTCATTTTCCATTCATCGTCTGTCCAAGCATTTTCTATAACTAACTTTTCGTCCCAATCAAGTAATGATATGTCCGAGTTAGCTTGGCCATTTGCTGCAATTGAGTTTGAAAAGAAGATAGCATTTACATTATAAAATCTTTGTCTACCATTGCGTATCATTTCCGTAATGTGTCCGATATCAAGATGGGAGGATATAAAACTAATATCAGCAGGGCTAAAATGATTTTGAAAGTATTCGTCAACAGTTCCATACTCACTTATTTTTTCCTGGTAGCTTCTGTTTCCGAATGAAATGTTTTGATATTTTCTTTTTATTTCTGGGTGTGTAATGTCAAAACGAAGATTAGTTGGTAATCGGTCATATGTGTGTCCGCAAAATTTGTCAATTAATAATTTTTGAATAGTGGTCTTACCAGTTCTGTCATCGCCAATAAAAATAAATAATTGCCTTGATTTGATAGTCATTGTTTGAATATTTTTAAAAGAAATGGTTAAGGATATAATTTAGGTAATCAAACTCATATAGTGCATGATGTAAGTTGGCTAGCTGGTTACTTTATGAGTTATTTTCAACTTCGCCATAGTCAACAAACAGCTCTTCCCCAGTACTTATATCTCTTAAAGCATAAAATTCTAATTCATTGTCACATCCAATATTGGGGTTATCCTTGTCCTCATTCAAAAACCACGAAATAGTCATGAAATTAAAATTTTCAGGACAAGTATAAGTGAACTTATCTTTATTACGAGGACAAAAATCCTTATATAATCTCCGAATTTCTTCAGGTTTTTCAGTAATTGAAATATCTTTTTCTTTAATGGTTTTTACTTTACAATTTTCTAAAAAAACATATGTTCCTTCTTTAATATCCTT
>DATHHR010000228.1:0-13978 GCA_035317105.1 Ferruginibacter sp.
GGCGTTTTGTAAACCCATTGCAAATAAAAGGCTGCAGGCAATAAGATTGGCATTTTGTATAACAGCCGTATGACTTAAGACAGCGATGGAGACTAAAATGATGATTTCTACAGTTACAGGAATAACATTGATGTATCGTATCTTTTTTCTTACCACAACCTCAACCAAAAAACTAGAAACAAAAGCGCCGAAGAAAAAAGAAAAAATGTACAGTAAATAAACCCCCGCCTCGCTATAGTTTCGCTTAACAACTTCATGGGCAAAAAAAGCAAAATGCCCGGTTACATTTGTTGTAAGGCGCTCTATAGAGAAAAAGCCGATCACATTAACGCAGCCGGCAACAAAAGAAAGCAGCGAGGCCAGTTTTATATTATGTTGTAATGTGCGTCTTTTACCTCTGTGCCTGAACATACTGAACGGTTTATTGCAAATTTACGAAAGCATAGCGTCTTTGAACACTTATAAGTAAGTGTTACCTTTGCTGCATGCAATTTAGCGAGCTCATAAATGCAAAGCTGTCTAAAGAAATAGACAGGCCGATGATGAAAAAAGATTCCTTTCCTGTAAGTGAAGGGTTGCGCAGCTATTTGCAAAAACATGATCGCGATATTGAGCTTCCTATTAATTACAGGGACTTATTGAATTATCGCTACTCCAACGCGCTAAAAGATAAAAAAGGGAAGATCACGCATTGGGAAACGGCAATTTATGATCTGAAAGAAATGGCTGTTTTAAAAGAAGCGTTGATAAAAACCTATGCCATTTTAAAGACAGAAGGCGACCTGAGTTACGCTACCCATCTTGATATAGAGCGCATTGATTTTTGTGAATTTGGCAATAGTGTACCTTTCAGGATAAGGGTAGTAAATAAAGTAAACGACAATTACGATCATTATTACGTTAAGCTTGCAGACGCCTCCCGTATCTATGGATTGGAACTGGAACATATGTTATCTCCCAACCGCATTACTTTTTTGTACCATAAAAATACTTTGGTAGAAGAACATATTCCAGGTATTCCCGGAGATATTTTCCTGAAAGATTATTTCGATCTGCCGGAAACAAATAAAATTCGTTTAGCCAAAGAGTTTGTAAAATTCAACGAAAGATGTTTTGCAAGATTACTGGGAGATATGCGCAGCTATAATTTTGTGGTAGATATTACGCCGGATATAGAAGACTACCAGTACCGCATACGCGCCATAGATTTTGATCAGCAGAGTTATGAAGGTAAAAAGAATTTATACTTACCGCAGTTCTATAAAGAGAACTATGAGTTTGTAGAGATCGTACTAAAGAACCTAAGCGAAGAAGTAATTGCTCAATACCAAACAGAAGAACACCATACCATGACATATAGGGTAGTGGCTTCCCGCAGAAGATTGATGGCTTTGTTAAACATCATGACAAAAGATGAGATATCCGAAAACTATAAAGTAAAAATACTAAGGGAAGAATTAAACGAACATTTCGGGACTTCCGTATTTACTAAATGTAAAACAATGGGAGAGATTGTAAAGCGCCAGTTAAAAGAAATGTTGCAAAAACATTTGAAATTGGTGAATAAAACTTTTAAGACAACCAAGTAAAATTGACAATTGATAATTGGCAATTGTCAATTACAAAGTTTGCATCAACAGGTCATTAAAATTTGCCAGGGAAGTTATTTTGAGGTCGGCTGCATTCCATCTTAATTCGTGTAACTGGTGTTGCGCTGGTACTACAACACATTTCATCCTTGCCGCTTTTGCCGCTATCATTCCGTTAAAAGAATCTTCAAAACAAATACATTCAACAGGGTCTGTTTCTAATAATTCGGCACAATCAAGGTATACTTGCGGGTGTGGTTTTCCGTAAGGCAATTTATCTGCAGAAGCGATGGCTTGCAAATGATCCTGGATACCTAAGTATTTTATAACAACATCGATCAGCTCTTGTCCGGATGAAGTAGCCAACCCAATTTTAAATTTACGGGCAATAAAAAAATTAAGGATATGCGAAACGCCGGGTAATGGCCTGCCTTTTAGTAATACTTTTTCGATCACTCTTTCTGTAATATCCTTTTGAGCGATCGGTGCTAATTCCAAAGGGATCTTGTAAAAACTAAACCACCAGATAACATATTCCCTGATCCGCAAACCGGTTGTAAGTGCATGTTGCTGAGGAGTAAGGTTAAAGCCATGGCGTTGAAAAATTTCGTCTGCAGCCTCGTTCCATAAAGGTTCTGAGTCAATTAGCAGACCATCCATATCAAAAATAACAGCACTTAATTTCATGGATGCAAATATATTGAGTTTCAAAATACAAACAGCTCTTTGCGTTTATCATTTACCATTTACAATTTACCATTATTTATTATCTTACAATTATAAAATCATTATCAACAATGGGCATTTTAAAACAAGTAGGTCAATACCTTTTCATTGTAAAAAAAGATCCGGACTATAAACCTTCGGGATTTACAAAAGCGATGCACGGCATTAACCGGATTTCTATCTTATTATTTATTTTGGCGATGATAATCCTTGCAGTAAAACTGTACAGAAGTTAAGCAAGAAAATTGTAAATGCTTTTAGCAGCATTAGCAGAAGCATTGCCACCCTGGCTTAACAGATGTTTCAATGCTGTATAATCTTGTTGAAGCTGTTGTTGCTTTTGCGTATTGTATAAAATATCTTTTAACTCTTTCGTTACGTTCTCAACAGTTAATTCATCCTGGATCAATTCTTTCACCACTTCCTTATCCATGATCAGGTTTACCAGGCAGATGTATTTTATTTTTATCAAACGTTTTGCTATCTGGTAAGAGATGCTGCTTCCTTTATAACAAATAACTTCAGGCACATTAAATAAAGCGGTTTCTAAAGTAGCGGTACCGCTTGTTACCAGGGCAGCTTTAGCTTCGCTTAACAGGTTGTATGTTTTATTAACTACAGATGAAACATTGGTATAAGGAGATAGCAGTTCTGTATAAAAACTATCTTCAATGCCCGGCGCTTTTGCTACAACAAATTGATGATCGGGGAATGATTTGGAAACTTCCAGCATGATAGGAAGCTTGGTTAGTATCTCTTGTTTTCTACTGCCAGGTAAAACGGCTATGAGTTGAGGGTTGAGGGTTGAGGGTTGAGTGCTAAACCCTAAACTATCAACTATAAACTTACTCTTGAAATCATCAATGACCTTAACAAGCGGATGTCCCACATATTCTACTTCGTAGTTCCACTTTTCGTAAAAAGCTTTTTCGAAAGGCAATATCACCAGCATTTTATCAACGCAGCGTTTGATCGATTTAACCCTATTCTCTTTCCATGCCCATACTTGCGGAGAAATATAATAGATCACTTTAAACCCCTGTGCTTTTGCCCATTCTGCAATGCGGAGGTTGAAACCGGGGTAGTCTATTAAAATAAGTGCATCGGGTTTGTAAGCGGTAATATCTTCTTTACAGAAAGTGAGATTGCGGAAGATTGTTTTGAGGTTTTTTAGTACTTCAACAAAACCCATAAAGGCAAGGTCGCGGAAATGTTTTACCAGGGTAGCGCCGGTTGATTGCATTTTATCTCCACCCCAACAGCGAAAATCTGCCTGGGCATCCAAATGCTGTAATTCTTTTATCAAATTACTGCCATGTAAATCGCCACTT
The DNA here is from genome assembly GCA_035317105.1 of Ferruginibacter sp. Taxonomy (GTDB): domain Bacteria; phylum Bacteroidota; class Bacteroidia; order Chitinophagales; family Chitinophagaceae; genus Ferruginibacter. The sequence goes on from DATHHR010000228.1 coordinate 3,647, forward strand.
GCCTCACCGGCTATGATATAATAACGCATGGGAAAAAATTACAATTGCCATTTACTTCATTGCTGAATAGGTGCATTATTATAGTGTACTGACTTGAAATAAAACAAGAAAATATGCACCCCGTAATACGTAAACCAAAATTCTTTTAAAGAATATTAGGTAGTAGCAGCTGGAACTTTAGGAAGTGTAAGGCGATTAAATTCAGCACCACTGAATATCTTAGCTAACTTATTATCCTGAGATTGTTTCCATTCAGCGATATTAGTTTCAGATACAATGCGCCAGAAATTTTTAGATTTTAGGTCTTCATAATCAGGAGATTGTACGAATATACCTAAGATTGTATTTCTCTTTTTAAACTCTATTTTAACAGCATTTTTAGCAAGGTGTCCACCTTCTACAAATTTGGCAATAACATCATTTATCATTGAAATAATTTTTGCAAAGTTAAGCTTTTTCAGGCGAAATAGCTAATCTAATTGCTTCCGGCGGAATGTGCAGCAGTTTAGCGAAAAAAATAAGGAATGCAATAGATTTTCATATATTGAAAATAAAGCCATATATTTGCGACTTATATTTAATACAATACAAAATTACAATGGACAAAACACAAGGCACCGTTAAGTTTTTCAATTCTGAAAAAGGATTCGGATTTATCAAGCATGATGATTCAAACAAAGAAACTTTCGTACATGTTAGCGGATTAATCAATGACATTAAAGAAGGCGATCGCGTTGAATTCGATTTGCAAGAAGGCAAAAAAGGTATGAATGCCGTTAACGTTAAACTGATCTAATAAACTGTTTAATAAAGGTATTGGGCTGCTATTTATAGTAGCCCTTTTTTTGTGCTATTTCAAAATAGCTTTGATCTTCTCTGCCAGATCTTTGGCCCAAACCCCATATTCTTTGCCTGAAGGATGGAGCCCGTCATAAGCCACCAGCGATTGATCTGTAGCAGCCATTCTTGTATAGGCTGTAATATCCAGGTAATTAACGCCTGCTTGTAATGATATTGTTTTATTGATATTATTAAATAGGTCGATCTGCGCAGCGATATAAGCCCTGTCCGATCCCTGTGCAAATGGCGTAACGCTATAATCGGGTATCGACAAAACAATTACTCTTTCCTTTTTATTATTTGCATATTGAATTGCTTTGTTCAATAAAGTATCGAATGCTATTTTGTATTGTTCTTCGGATAAATGCTGGTACTGATTATTTACTCCGATCAATAAGGTAACGATATCATAAGTCGAACGTTGTGGCGGATCGGTGCTGATCTTATTTAGCAGATCTGCAGTTGTCCAACCCGTTCGTGCAATTATTTCCGGATCTGAGAAATGTATATTTTCTGCTGATAAAATATGTACGGTTTGTGCCGGGTAACTTTCTGCGGCAGGCACCGATTGTGCAATGGTATAAGAATCACCCAAAGCTAAATAGCTGTATTCATTCATTGATAAAGTATCGTTCTTTGTTATCATACTAATATTGCTTGCTGTATGACTGCAGAGATTAAGTAGACAAAAAATTGGTAAAAAGATGACCGATCGAAGCATATATACTAACAAACGAAATTGTTGGCTTTCCGGTTTAGGGAATAAAAAAGTCCCGATCAAATCGGGACTTTTTTATGTATAAATATTTCTTAAACGTAGAGTATCTTATAATATTCGTCGGCCATTCTGTTACTATCAAAATGATAACGGACATCGCTCATGCCTGTTTTTACAATATTTCTCCAGCCTTCTTTATTTTCATAATAAGTTGGTAGTATTTGCTTTTCAAGGATCTCGTACAATTGATTCAGGTCATATTCGTCCTGCTCTTGTATATTCACTTTTGAATAGTCTATCGGCGGTACGACCCAGCCATTTACGCCCTGGTTGATGAATTCACAGATCCATCCATCATTTGTACTAAAGTTAACTGAGCCGTTCATAGCGGCTGTCATACCACTTGTACCGCTTGCTTCTCTTGGAACCCTTGGATTGTTTAACCAGATATCCGAAGCCTGTTTTAAGCGCTTGCTCAATGCTAATTCATAACCGATACATACCGCAACATTATCATATTGCTTGCTCAGGTGCACCAGGTAATTAAAATCACTGATAGCCGGATAATCCAATGGATAAGGTTTACCTGCCCAAATAATTTGTACCGGATATTTTTTATTGCTTAATAAAGATTCAAAACGGCGGTGATCACGCGATAATAGTTCAGCTCTTTTGTAACCTGCAAAACGGCGCGCCCAAACGATCGTTAATACATTAGGATCTAATAATTTTCCTGTCTGATCTGCAACAATTTCCAATGCTCTTTTTTTAAGGAACCATTTTCTATCATCAAATGCATAATCATTATTCTCATCCTTAGCCCTGTACATTTGTTTATCCGCCCAGTAGGTCCAGTTCTGCGCATTGGTGATCGCTTTGATCTCGCAGATGTTTGGATACTTGCCCCACATTTGTCTGCTTACCACACCATGCAATTGAGAAACACCATTAGCCAATTTGGCAAAACGAAGTGCCGCGAGTGAATGATTGAATTCATCATCCATGATCCCGGTCATTTTTCTTACATCATCAATATGGATGTTGCAGAAATAACCCATTTTTAAACAAAGGTTAATATCATGTTTTTCGTTACCCGCTTCTTCCGGCGTATGTGTAGTAAATACTAAACGCTTTTTAACTTCTTCAAAGCTGTTGAATTTTTTATAAAGGTAAAATGCCGCGCTAATACCATGTGCTTCATTTAAATGGTATAGATCAGGATTAAAATTGATCTCATCCATTAATTTAGCGCCACCTACACCTAATAAAATGAATTGTGCAACTTTAGTAGCAACGTTGGCATCATATAAACGATGTGTGATCGTTTGAGATACATAATCGTTCTCAGGTAGATCAGTACTTAATAAGAACATCGGAGCGGTCTTAAATGTCTCCGGGTTCAAATACCAGGCTTTTACCCAAACCGGGTGGTCATGGATGTCGATCTGGAACTTGATACCTGTATCTTCTAAAAAATTGTATATTTTTTCGTTCCACTGAACCTGAAGGGTCTGGTCAGCATTTCGGGCTTGGTCGTAGTACCCGTATTTCCATAAAATACCAATTCCTACCAGGTTTTGCTTTAACTCGTAAGCGCTGCGCATATGAGAACCCGATAAAAAGCCCAAGCCTCCACTATATATCTTAAGTGGTTGGTGTACCGCAAATTCCATCGAAAAGTAGGAAATTTTTTTGCTATAAGCCTCATTTACTGGGTACGGAACACTAAAATTGGTAAAACTCATATGTAGAAACTTTATTTATGACACAATTTATGGAAAAAGAGCGTAAATAATTTACATGTAATTTATTTACATATAAAATGTTAGTCAGGTTTATCCTGCGAAAATAGAGAATAATTTTAGCCTGAGCAAGCAAAAGGAGAAAGGTTTTAAAAGGATAATGAAACATTTTTCAGGCAGTTTATTAATTATTAATTAATATAATATGTATGGACGAATATTTTTTTTCTTGTTAAATTATTGTCTCTTAATAGGGTTTTGGGCTGATGGTATATATGAATATAATTAATTGAAAATCAATTAATTAAGTGAATATTTTTTTGTTAAAATTGCTTGGTTTTGTTCCTATAAACTTATTCACATCGTTCAAAATTTATTTTTTTATGTTGGCGTAAATAGTAATTTAGCAATAGAATTTAATGGGTTAGTAAGTAACGGGGTTAGCAGAAATGCTAACCCTTTTACTTTTTGGCAACTTCTTCACTTTATGTACGATGTTTGATGTACGACGTACGATGTTTCAATACTCAGACAACTATTATCCTCTTTTTCATTTTTCATTTCGGTTAACTAAAGCATTTGCTTTTTGTTTTTCAATAGTGTGCTAGAATTATAATGTCTATTTAACATCGTACATCGTACATCAAACATCGTACATACTTTTTGTTACATTTACAACATGAGTAAAACTAAAACCTCCTTCTTTTGTCAGAACTGCGGGTATGAAAGTGCTAAGTGGGTAGGCAAGTGTCCCAATTGTGATCAATGGAATACATTCGTTGAAGAAGTAGTTATAAAAGGTTCGGATAAAAAAGAAAAAGATGATTGGAAAGATTACAACGGCGTTGGAAAATTAAAAACAATTTCTATTGCAGATGTAAGCAGCGCAGAAGAAAAAAGGATTGTAACGAATGACGCAGAACTCAATAGGGTACTGGGCGGAGGAATAGTGCTGGGCAGCATTGTATTGGTTGCAGGAGAACCCGGTATTGGTAAATCAACCTTGTTTTTACAAATAGGATTACAACTAAAAGACGTTACAACTTTATACATCAGCGGAGAAGAAAGCGAACAACAAATTAAAATGCGCGCGGATAGAGTTGGTATAAAAAGCGAACAATTTTATTTACTGACAGAAACGAATACGCAAACAATTTTTCAGGAAATAAAAAAACTGAAACCACAACTCATCATTGTTGATTCGATACAAACATTGCAATCTCCATTTGTAGAATCTGGTCCGGGTAGTGTAAGCCAGATCCGGGAATGTGCAGCAGAATTACAACGCTTTGCTAAAGAAACAAACACACCCGTTTTTTTAATAGGGCATATCACTAAGGATGGAAACATTGCAGGACCGAAAATTTTAGAGCATATGGTTGATACGGTATTGCAATTTGAAGGCGATCGCAACTATATGTACCGCATTTTAAGAACATTGAAAAACCGTTTTGGCTCAACCGCAGAATTGGGTATATATGAAATGACCGGCACCGGTATGCGTGCAGTCAGCAACCCAAGTGAAATATTAATTACCCAAAAAGAAGAGCAATTAAGCGGCATCGCTATTGCTGCCACTATTGAAGGGATGCGCCCATTATTAATTGAAGCACAGGCACTTGTAACACAGAGTGTATATGGAACACCGCAAAGAACGGTAAGTGGGTTCGACCTTAGAAGATTACAATTATTACTGGCCGTTCTGGAAAAAAGAGGTGGATTTCACTTTGGAATGAAGGATGTTTTTATCAATATAGCCGGCGGATTAAAAGTAGAAGATCCATCTATTGACCTTGCAATGGTATCGGCGCTGTTAAGTAGTTACGAAGATGTTCCTATCCATCAGCATATTTGTTTTGCAGGAGAGGTTGGCTTGAGCGGCGAGATAAGAGCAGTGAACAGGATCGAACAGAGAATTGCCGAAGCAGAAAAATTAGGATTCGAAAAGATCATCGTTAGTAAATACAACAGCAAATCTTTAAGCAAACTAAAATTCAATATCGAAATAATATCATTGGCGAAAGTAGAGGAGCTGTATCAATATCTTTTTTAAGGAAAAAGTCAAAAGTAAAAACCAAAAAGCCAATCCTGATCTGATCTTAAAAAATTCTTAATTACTAATTCTTAATTATTAATTAAAGCATATCCTATGAAACTAACAACTCTTTTCAAAGATGTAGTACATCTTTTCTATCCACATCTATGCACTGGTTGTGCCAGCGATCTGTTAGATGAAAATAATTTACTTTGTATAAAATGTATCAATGCATTGCCCCATACTAACTATGCACAACACGCCAACAACCAGGTAGAAAAAATATTTTGGGGACGAATTCCTGTAGCTGCAGCGCATAGTCAATTTTATTTTGCCAAGTCATCTATGATGCAGGAATTAATGCATCAGCTCAAGTATAAAAACAACCAGGACATTGGTATTTTTTTAGGCGAGCTAATGGGAAATAGTTTATTGAATAGCAATCGGTTTGGCAATATAGATGGATTAGTCCCGCTACCGATGTATCCTGATAAGCAGCATAGTCGTGGTTATAACCAGGCTGCTGTTATTTGTAAAGGAATGTCTTTAGCAATGAATGTACCGGTGGTGCACAACAATGTAAGCCGACAATATGCTACCGCAACACAAACGCGAAAAAGCAGGATAGAGCGCTGGGAGAATGTTGCCGAAAGCTTTGTAATAAAAGATCGCACCGCATTAGCAGGTAAACATTTGCTATTGGTAGATGATGTGTTAACAACTGGTGCTACTCTCGAAGCTGCCGGCAAAACCATTTTGCAATGTGATGATGTAAAACTCAGCATCGCTACCATTGCATTTGCTGCAAAATAATTATAGTTTACATTTGAAGTATAATGGTAAAGCAAATAACAATATTCTTATTGCCTTTCGCGTTTTGCGTTGTATTGTGTGCCTGTAAAAAAGATACTTTTATTACAAGCAGTAATGCTTTAGTAACTACCAGCGTATATAAAGACACACTTAAATTTGATACGGTATTTACCAGTGTAGGGTCCGTTACACAATCTTTTAAAATATTCAATAATAATAACCAGAAGCTCTTATTAAGTAAAGTGAAATTAATGGGAGGCATTGCTTCTGCATTTAAAATAAATATAAACGGAGATCCTTCTGTTGAAGTAGATAATATAGAGATCGCGGCTAACGATAGTATCTATGTTTTTGTTACGGTGAACATCGATCCAAATAATGCCAATACCCCTTTTATAGAAAGTGATAGTATCCTGATCAATTACAATGGCAATAGTCAATACGTGCAACTGCAGGCGTACGGACAAAACGCTCATTTCTTAACCAATAAAGTAATTAGCGCAGACACAACCTGGACAAATGACCTGCCATATGTGATACAAGGGAGTTTAGTGGTTAACGCAGCAACAACCCTTACTATTCAACAGGGCTGCAGGATATACTTACATGCCAACGCACCGTTTTTAGTAAATGGTACCCTGGTGGTTAATGGCACAAAAAAAGATTCGGTTGTTTTTACAGGAGATAGATTGGATATCGGATATAAAGACCTTCCTGCAAGCTGGCCCGGTATTTATTTTTATAATAGCAGCATCAATAATGTGCTAACATTCGCAATTGTAAAAAATGCCAATCAGGGAATAGAGGTTGATAGTTTATCAACCAATGCCAATCCAAAGCTTACTGTTCATCAGTGTATCATCGATAATGCTTTTATCTATGGCATCATATGTAATAATGGTAGCGTGGCCATGGATAATAGCCTGATAAGTAATTGCGGAAGCAATATCGTTATCAATAGCGGGGGAACGTATAATTTTACTAACTGTACTGTGGCTGCCTACAGTAATTCTTTTGTAACACATAAAACACCGGTGTTGCAGGTTACCAACACAGATTCAACAGGCGCTATTACGAATGATCTATCTGCTACATTTCTTAATTGTATTTTTTGGGGAGACACGGGTGTTCCTGATGAAGTGGTAGTGAACAAACAAAGAAGCAACCCATTTGACGTTCAACTGAGTCATTGTATTTATAGGGTTACCGATCAACTAACAAATGTAGATACCGTGGCAATAATTGAAAGCGATCCCTTATTTGATAATATAGATGCAATAAATAATCTATATAATTTCCACACCACCAACGCAGCAGCACCGGGGATCGACAAAGGATCGACCACTATTTTCCACACAGATCTGGATAGTCTGCCGCGAATATTTAACGGTTTTACAGATATTGGCTGCTACGAAAAACAAAATTAGAAATACCTTTGACAGGCAAACATTTTTATAATCAACTTTTATATTTTTTATTATGAACAGAGTATTAGCAACAATAACTGCGTTACTTTCTTTTTCAGTACCGGCTAAAAAAATAGCAATAAATATTCCCGCGCCAACACAAGTCGTAAAAACGATCTACGATTTTAAAGTGGCTGGCTTAAGTGGGGATACAATTGATTTTGCTGCATTCAAAGGCAAAAAAATATTGATCGTAAATACGGCATCAAAATGCGGTTTTACAAAGCAATATGCAGAACTGCAACAGCTGTATGTAAAGTACCAGGATCGTTTAGTGATCGTTGGTTTTCCTGAAAATAATTTCTTGTACCAGGAGCCGGGGACCAATTCAGAGATCAGGGAATTCTGTACAAAAAATTATGGCGTAACTTTTCCAATGGCAGCTAAGATTGATGTGAAGGGAAAAGATATTGCACCTATCTACAAATGGCTAATCAACAAATCAGAGAACGGCGTAATGGATGCAACGATCACCTGGAACTTCAATAAATTTTTATTGGATGAAAAAGGGAATCTGATCGCAAAGTTTGATAGCAAGGTTACACCAATGAGTGATTCTATCACCAGCAAATTATAATTGATACGTACGGATGCAGTTTAAAAATATAATTGGTCAGACAGAAGTAAAAGAGCAATTGGTACAAATGATCCAACACAATCGTTTGAGCCATGCTTTATTATTTTTAGGAAAAGAGGGTAGTGGATCATTATCACTGGCAATGGCATTTGCACAATATATCGTTTGCGAAAATACAGGAGGTAAACCAAAGCCAAAAGCAGCTGCAGCAAGTATGTTCGGCGATGAGGAGCCTGCTTCATCTGTAGAAGATTCTTTAAATGCCATAGATGCCTGCGGTGTTTGTTCAGCTTGCAAAAAGGCGAATGAAATGATCCATCCGGATATTCATTTTTCTTATCCTGTTATTCCAAGAAAGCCGGGCGATAAGCCGATGAGCACGGATTATATAAAAGAATGGAGAGAATTTATTACTAGCAATCCTTACGCAAATGTGTACGATTGGCTGCAATTCATCGGCGCCGAAAATAAGCAAGGCAATATCACGGCAGCAGAATGTACCGATATCATCCGCAAACTAAATTTAAAAAGTTTTGAAAGCGAATACAAAATTCTCATCATGTGGCTGCCTGAATTTTTAGGCAAGGAAGGCAACAAATTATTAAAGCTGATAGAAGAGCCACCTGCTAACACCTTGTTTATTTTGGTAGCAGAAAATGAAGAACAAATTTTACCAACGATCATCTCAAGAACACAATTGGTAAAAATCCCGTTGCTAACAAATAAGGAAGTGGAAACGGCATTAACCTTACAAGATGTCACCACAGACAGAGCACAGCAAGTAGCTGCCTTAAGCGAGGGTAATTACCGCGAAGCTTTACAATTATTACAACATGCCGAAGATGATTGGCAAGGCATTTTGCGCGAATGGCTCAATGCTATTTTAAAAGGCGGACCGGTTGCGCAAGTGAAATGGATCGATGATATCAGCAAACAAGGACGAGAAAAGCAGAAGCAATTCGTTAAATATTTTATTCATTTGCTGGAGCAGGCAGTGCGCCTCAATGCCATCGGCGACGACCCCCAGAATACACAGTCGATTGCCGGCAATGAACGGGATTTTGCACTACGGTTAAACAAGTTATGCTCCTTGCCGCAGCAGGAAGCCATCATCAATGAGCTCGACAAGGCCAGCTACTATATTGAACGCAATGCCAACGCAAAAATGCTATTTCATGCCCTCTCCATCAAGCTTTATCATATTATTAGCAACAATTCGTTAATTTTGGTCAATTGAGGAAAAGGCTTGTTGCGGAAAGTAGTACTAAATAAGATTATTTTTTTGTTGTCATTATATAATCTTTACTGATCATAGTTGGTGTTATGTCAATCCCGAATCATCGGGACTCACTTCAGCGGCAGAATATATATTGAATTTTTTTCTTGCTGAATATTGAACAAAAAGTACAAGAGTGCGACGCCAATACAGTTGATAATAGTACTACTGCCGGTTACAAAAATTCTTCTCCTCATTTATTAATTATTCATTACTAATTCTTAATTAAGAAATATATGGGATGTGGAAGCGGTGGAAGTTGCGGGTCGGGAGACAGCGCACCGGGTGGTTGCCAAAGTCATGGCAGTTGTAGCTCTGGAAGTTGCAACAGAATGAACGTACACGATTGGTTAGCCAACCTGCCTTTTAGCGACCCCGAAAGCGGTTGCCGCATTGTTGAAGTGTCTTTCAACAATGGTAGCAGAAAAGATTATTTTAAAAATACCACTATTCACTTTTATGAAAAAGGTGATCTGATCGCTGTTGAAGGCGTAAGTGGTTTTGATGTTGGTTCTGTAAACCTTACGGGCGAATTAGTGCGTTTGCAATTGAAGAAAAATAATATCAAAGAAGAAAGCGCTGATATTAAAAAGATCTTACGCAGGGCAACAGAATCAGATCTTGCTAAATGCAAAGAAACAAAAGCAAGAGAAAAAGATGTAATGATACGCAGTCGTGCTATTGCGCGCCAGCTTAAATTAGAAATGAAAGTTGCTGAAGTAGAAATACAGGCAGATGGCAGAAAAGCAACCTTTTTTTACATTGCAGATGATAGAGTAGATTTTAGAGAGTTGATAAAAATATTTGCCGGTGAGTTTAAGGTTAAGGTAGAAATGAAACAGATCGGTGCCAGACAAGAGGCCGG
>DATHHR010000229.1:0-8848 GCA_035317105.1 Ferruginibacter sp.
ATATTTGTATAATTTCCTGGCATGCCTTCTATACCAAAGCTTGTAGAAACAACAGGCACTCCATGATACATTGCTTCCACCGTTTTACCTTTTACACCGGCGCCATAACGCAATGGTACTACCGCTAATTTTGCAGATCGATACAACGCTGCAAGCTCCTGTTCCGTCACAAAGCCTTTTACTTCTATTGAGTCATTTCCTAAGTTCGTTATTTCTTCCGGAGGGAAAGAGCCAACTATGATAAATTTAATGCCTGGTATCTTTTCTTTTACAATAGGAAATACTTTTTCGCAAAACCATAATACCGCGTCAACATTTGGGCGATGATTAAAACCTCCGATAAAAAGAATGTTACTTCTTATAGAAAAATCATCAATTGGTATTGCTGCATATTTGAAACTGTTCAGCAGGATGGTTTCCACTCTATATGCCGGATGCAATGCGCTGATAATAGTTTGTTCCACATCGCTAAATGTTAATGTAATATCCGATCTGGAAAAAATAGACATTTCAGTAGCCTTCCATTTGATAGATGATTTTAACAGCTTAGGATCTTTCTCAATTTTATATTGTCTCTCTTCTCTTAAATAATGAAGATCGTGGCCGAGGTATAAGATTTTTGCATTGGTAACTCCCTTGATAAAATCTATATACTTCACAGAAATATGTGGCCTGTTAAGAATAACAAAATTGATATGATCAGCATTGTCCTTGATCCAACGCTTCCAGTTCTTTTTATACCATTCTCCATACAAAACTTCAATACCTAATTGTTGTAGGGCAGTAGTATAAGGTTCGTGCCTGTAAAAATTATCGCCTATAAATTTTACATTCAATCCTAATTGCAGCAAGACCTCTAAATATTGAAAAGTTGATTTTGATCCGGCGTCCTTATCAAAATGCGGCACATAATGATCAATTACCAGCACCGTTTTTTTTCCAATACTTTTATCCCGTGCAGTAAACAAATAAGGTGATCTGGTCAAGTGTCCTTGCAAAACATGTTTCCACTTTTCTGCAAATTTTGTATGGTTAATGTTTTGGTAGGCTTTAGTAGATTGAGGATTTTGAGCAAGCGTTGCATCTGTACCATTAGAATATCCTTCAAAATGAATAACTTCCGATAATGGCTGATACATTACTTTGTAGCCTTGCTCACGCACCTGGAAAGCAAGGTCAGTATCTTCATAATACGCAGGGATATATCTTTCATCAAAGCCTCCGATCCTTAGCCATAAACTTTTTTTAATAAGGATACTTGCACCAGAAATATAATCCACCTCCTTTACATAATTATATTCCGGATCCTGCGGATCCTGACCATGGCCATAGTTCATAGCATATCCATCATTCCATAATATACCACCAGCCTCCTGCAATCTTCCATCAGGGTAGATCAATTTTGAGCCAACCATTCCTATGCTATCATCACTTTCAATAAGCGCTACTAAAGGTGATAACCAGTTAGCGGTAACTTCTGTATCGTTATTTAAAAACAATAGATACTTGCCTTTTGCCTGTTTTGCTGCGTGATTGCAATTGCCTAAAAAACCCTCGTTTTTATCTGTGCGGCAATGCACCATATTTTTTATTTTATCAGATATGGAACGCGTAGCATCTGTTGAACAATCATCTGCCAGTATAACTTCATACGCAACATCCTGTGTATGATCAATAATTGTGTGGATACATTTGAAGGTCATTTCCCAACCATTGTAGGCTGGGATGATTATCGATACAGTGATGGTATCAAAAACAGGCAACTCTAATATTTTTGTATAATCTACTATTACTTTTTTAGGTATGGTCAATCTGATGGTCCGCTGTTCTCGTTTTTTCTTTTTTTTGAAGCGGTCAAAAAAAGAATTTATTTTAATACTGATAGGAGAATCATGTGATAGGTAATCTCTTTTTATCGAGGAAAACAAGGAAGAAAAATTCATCGAATTCGTAGACTTCATTCTGGTGTAAAATTTAAAAACGAATATATGACTAAATATATCCTGGAAAGTTAAAGCGATCCATTAAAAATATGGAGCAGATCCGTAACTGACCTGTCCCAAGAGGATTTTTTTATAATATGTTGGTTGCCTGCAATGGCCAAAGCTATCCGCTTGTTATTGTCTTCCAGCAACAAAGTTAATTGGGTAACCATTGCTGTTATATTTTTGGGTGCCGCTAACAAGGCGGTTTCGTTATCAACCGCATAATCCTGATGGCCGCCAATATTTGTACAAACAACAGCACAGCCGCAAGCCATTGCTTCGGCTGGAGGAAGCGCCCAGCCTTCTGCCAGACTAGGAGAGAAAAAAACAGCATGTTGATTATATAACGCACATAAATTATCTGGCCTTTGTAAATAATCTATCCAATGAGGCAGATCATCGGGCCTTTTATACACGCCAAAAAATGACACAACAATATTTGGATATATTTCTTTTATTTTTTCTATAGCCTGTACCCCATAAACTGTTCCTTTTCTTTCTTCCTGTGAATAAAGCATTAGGATAGAAAGCGGATCTCTTTTCTCAATAGGAGTATTGACGTAAAACTTTGTAGTATCAATCGCATTTGGTAAATACAAAGGAGCGATGCCGCTTTTTTCTGTAACTAATTCACTTAAATATTTTGCAATAACTACATGCGTTATAGGTAAGCTAAAAGAATTATCTACAATTGTTGCACCTCCTTTCCAGGTCTCGTAATCCTGAATTAAATTTATTTTTTTTCCTTTTGAGGCCGGTAAGGCATTGATCATATAAGCCATCTCCCACCAGGTACAAAAAACAATATCACCATCAGGCACATATTTTTCTGTTATCTCCGGAACGATAACAGACCGGATCTCTTTATGTAAGGTAAACCACTTTGGCCTGGCAACGCCCCGCAAAGCATACACTAATTGATCGAACCAAACAGGCGCTGATGTTTTTTTATATGGACGTTTAATGCTGTGTAATATAATTACAGTATGCCCTGCTTCTTGCAAACGATTGGCATACTCGTACATTATTTTTGCACCACCTACAGGCTTGGTTACTGGAAAGGGAAGAACAATATTTATCCGTAGAATTTTCAATCCGTTTTATTTATTGCAAATATCACTAGTTTACAGCAAAGCTCATATAATATGCCGCTTTCAGATAGGAAAAATAAGGTAGCGGCTTCTTTTTATAAAAAAACATGGTGCGCGCGTTTCTCAACAAAAAAAGAAATAACTGAAAAGAGAATTGCTTGTCTTGAAGTTCCGCATATTTTGATAATAATGTTGTGGAAAATAACAGGTCTTTTGCTGCAATTCCTTTTATACCAACGAAAGCTTTTAATGCAGCAAGCCGCTCAATAAATTCTTCACGTGATTGTTTGTTGCCTTTTCTTTTTTTTACTGTTACGTTATTTTCATGCCAGCGCTGGTATGCCAATATTTCTGCAGAAGCAGCAATATTTCCTTGCACTGTTGCTATTTGGCAAAGCCACCAATCATAATAAACCGTGGTGGGCAATGGCATTGCATAGGTTAGCATTTTTTTTCGGAGCATTATGTTATGCCCGGCTACAGTATTGCGCAATAATAATTTTCGGAAATCATTGCCTTGCATTAATAATTCGCCCGTTTTAAAAATTTTCTGTGTCGGTAATTCCGTTCCTGTAAAAACAGCAGAACCGATATGCACTAATACAATATCATCAGCAAAAAATAACGCCAGCTGTTTTTGTATTTTTTCCGGCTTCCAGATATCATCCTGATCTGCGATCGCGATAAACTCTCCGGCAGCTTTTAAAAAGCCCTGTTCGAAATTTTTATTAACGCCTATATTTTTTTCATTAAAAAAATAGCTGATGCGGTCATCTTTTAAAGCGTAATTGGAAATAAGCTGTTGTGTTGAATCGGTTGAAGCATCATCGCAAATAATAATTTCGAGTGATGAATATGTTTGCGTAAGAATAGATTGAAGCTGAGCTTCGAGGTATTTATCTCCATTATAGGTACACAGTACAACTGATACTAATGGCGCTGGTGTCATTTAAAATTTAATTATATTTTTTACTTTGATATCATCTAAAATAAAAACAGCTACATCATTAACAGACCTGGACGTTGTACAATTTTTAGCGCAGGCATAAAAATGTGTTTTAGCATCCCTGATCTTTTTATTTGAAGATAAGAACAAACGCAAGGATTTTAAATATTTTCCGCGAAGCATTATTATCTGAATACAGCTTTCGAGTATCAATTGAAAATACCACAATAATTTTCTTGCGCCTTCCAAATGAAGCGCATGCAGGATCATTTTATTTCTATTGTAAATAATATCTACAAAACTCTTTTTATTATTCTTATTGATAGAGGTAGATATTTTATGTTTGCAAACGCTATTGTAATCATAATAACATTTAAACCCCAGGCGCCAGGCTCTTAAAGAGAGTTCGTAATCTTCTATATAAAACGGAGAAAAGGCTTCATTAAAACCTCCTATCGAAATAAATTTTTCTCTATCGATAAAAGCATTGGCACCGGAAAGATACATACTGTACAATCCTTTTTGCATTACTTCCTTATCACGCAAAATATAATTACCGGATGTTTTGATCTTTGCACCATGAAAAGCAGGATACTTTGCGCCATCCTGAATGATCTCATCATCCCAGCCAATGATCCTTCCCATTACACCAAATGTATCTGGTTTGTCAAAATATTTATATTGGTGCAAAAAATAATCAGGCGTTAATTTAACATCGCTATTTAATAATAACACTTTATCGTATTTGGCTTCTTCAACGCCGCGGTTTGCAGATAAAGAAAAGCCATTATTAGAAAGATTTTTTACGATCTTAATATAAGGATGATTATGCTCAAGATAAGTGACAGACGAATCCGTTGAACAATCATCTACTACAATTATCTCCGAAGGCTTTTGAGAATTTTTCAGGGCTTCCACAACTGTATCCAACGTGTAAGGAAAAAGCTTTACGCCGTTAAAGTTTGGAATGATTACGGAAATACCTGTGACCATAATGAGGAATATCTAACTAAATTATACTAAAATCGATTGAAGGTAGAAAAATTAACGGGTAATCCTTATTTTTTGGCGGGTATTAACAATAATTGGATCATCGGTTGACCAGACACATTTGCATAGGTCTGTACAATTTGATAATCAACGCTATCTTTTTGTAAAGCAGCAAAAAGATTAGCACGGTTGTTTTTAAAGACCTCAAATTGCGGCAATTGAGTATAAATATAAGTATCCTTGTCACGCTTCATTGTTGTGATAGTAGTTACTGCAGATCCAGGTGTAGCAAAGCTAGGCCACGCATCTGAAATTTCCGAGCGCCCATTTGTTAATCCAATTATTTGCGTGCTCATTCCCCAGTCAGTGCTAATAAAGTATGCACCAGGATGTTGTTGTGCAAAACTTGCAGCGGTAGTATTGGCCGTATCCCAATTACTGTTGGTTGGTTTTGCAAATGCATTTATACAAATAATATTAGCAATACAGCTTCCTATAAAAATTACAGCCAGTCCTATCTTCACAAAAAACCTGGCAAGGCTATCAAGCCCAGGCTGCCTATTATCTAAAGCAGCGCCAACGATCGGCGCTACAACCATTTGCCATAGACCGCTTATCATAGATGAATGATGTGGCCCCGTTGCAGATTTAGTAAGAATAAAAGCACCGGTAACTAATAATAAGGTTACACCTAAAAATGTAAAAAGCCGTTGTTGCTCTTTTTGTTTGAATAAATATTTTATGCTGCTAACGGCTGCAATAAAAACAATAAGATACCCGGGCCAAAACCAATGTTCTATTCTTAATCCATTTCCGGCAATAAAATTTAGCGCGCCGCCGCCGCACAATGTGAAACGTAATAAAGAACATGCTCCGGTGATCCGATCCGGCCAACTGATTGATATTTGCTGCGCCACAGTTATGGCGCGTATGATAGTTGCTAAAATAATCACCGATCCTACAATGATGATCGGTTTCGCTTTTTGAGTCTTTAAAAGATGATTGTTTTTTAATTGATAATAATAGGCTACTGCCACAGCACCAACAATGGCACAGGCAAACCAAATAAAATTTAATTTATCAAAGAGCCCTAAAAAAGCGGCGGCTAAAGCGATCCAGGCCCATTTTATTTTTTTTGTTTGGATACAGCTAACAACAGAAAATAACAGGATGCCCCTGAAAAAAAACATTAGTGCATTCGGTCCCCAGTCTAATCTTGAGTGTGTTAATAAAGTAGGGTCTAATAAGATCATGATACTTCCCGTTATCGCGCTATTTTTTCCAAAGCCTCGCCAAAGCGCGGCTACCAAAGCCACGCCACCTGCAATGCCAAAACAGATAGCCGGAAATCTTACGGACCAATACGTAACGTGAAATATTGAAAAAATGGGATAGTAGAACCAAGCCTTTAATGCTCCAATATAATCCATCAACAAAACAGGTATTCCCCAAACTTTTAAGGCAATAAAATCATCTGTTTTGCCACCAACTGCTGCATTTACAAACAGCATTTCATCATAATACAAACCCGGTTGTCTTATTTTCCAACAGGCTAAAAAAAAAGCAGTTAAAATAACGAGTGATATTCCAATAAAATAAAGGCAATTATTCTTGTTCATTTTGTGAAAATATCCTTAAAAACTACCCATACAAGGCAAACTATACTGAAATTAGATGTTCCTTCTCAAAAATATAACTTTCAATATACATTCAGTAATAAAATCATAATTTTGCAGACTTAATAAGAAAGCTAATTAATGAAAGTTTATCGTCGTTTACTTGCCTATGGCAAACCATATAGTGCATTTATAATTCCTTTCTTTGGATTCACTTTAATAGCAACTTTTTTTAGTGTTTTCGAATTGGCTTTATTGATCCCTTTGCTGAATTTTTTATTTTATCCATCGCCTGATGCTGCTCATTATGTAGCGTCTCCTTCTTTTTCGCTTTCGGCTAAATACTTTAAAGACCTATTTTATCATGAGATGTATTATTTTGAAGCACTGAAGCCGATCTATGCTTTATTTTTTATGTCGGCCGTGGTTTTTATTGCGGTAATATTAAGTAACCTTTTTAATTATTTGGCAGATCTTACTATGATCAAAACGCGCACCTTATTAGTAAAGCGTTTAAGAGAAGCTATTTTTGAAAAGATAAATTATTTACACCTGGGCTATTTTACAACTGAACACAAAGGCGATCTGTTATCAAGAATGAATTCGGATGTTTTTGAAATAGAAGCCGTAGCTGCTAGTTCGGTAGAGATATTATTTAAGCAACCTTATTTGATCATTGGTTATTTTGTTGCGCTATTTTTAATATCTACCAAGCTTACATTATTTACGCTCGTGTTAATACCAATATCTGCAACAGGTATTGCATTAGTGCAAAAGAGATTAAAAAAAGAAGCGCAGGCTGCACAGGCATCGGTAGGGCGTTTATTAACGATCATTGATGAAACGCTAACAGGCATGCGTATCATCCGTTCTTTCAATGCTACTAAATTTGTTTTAAAGAGATTTAGCAAGGAGAATGATATTTATCGAAAAGCCACTTTGCAAGGTTTTGCTAAAAGAGAACTTGCACCTGCATTTTCTGAAATTTCAGGTGTATTAATTGTTGCTGCCATTTTAATTTATAGTGGTGATCTTATTTTAAATAAAGATAAAGCCGCTTTAAATGCAGGTAGCTTTATTGCCTTCATTGCTATTTTCTCTCAAGTAATTAGTCCGGCTAAAGCAATGGTGAGCGCTATGTCAAATATACAAAGAGGACAAGCTGCCGGCGAGCGTATTTTACAGGTACTTGATACACCTATTTTGATCGAAGATAAACCGGATGCCGTTGAACTAAAAAGCTTTAACGATAAAATTGAATTTAAGAATATCGACTTTGGTTATACGGCAGACAGACCGATCCTGCACAACATAAATTTCACTATTCCCAAAGGTAAAACCGTTGCGATGGTAGGGCCTTCCGGCGTTGGTAAATCAACCATTGCTGACTTAGTACCACGTTTTTATGATGTTACGGGCGGTAGTATTTTAGTCGACGGAAAAGATGTGCGTGATATTAAAATGGAATCTTTACGCAGCCATATGAGCTTTGTAACGCAGGATACTTTTTTATTCAACGACACTATTTTTAATAATATCGCTTTAGGCCATCCGGATGCTACAGAAGCTGCTGTAATAGAAGCGGCCAAAATTGCCAACGCACACGATTTTATTATTCATACGGAGAATGGTTACCATACTAATATCGGTGACAGGGGTATTCGTTTATCAGGCGGACAAAGACAAAGGTTAAGTATTGCGAGAGCCGTGTTTAAAAATCCAGACATATTAATTTTGGATGAAGCCACTTCTGCTTTAGATACAGAATCTGAAAGGTTGGTACAAGGCGCTTTAAGCAATTTAATGAAAGGCAGAACAACGCTTGTAATTGCACACCGTTTAAGCACCATACAGCAAGCCGATGAAATTCTGGTAATGCAGGATGGGAAAATAATTGAACGCGGTAATCACCACCAACTATTGGGAATTGAGAATGGTAATTATCAAAGACTGATCAAACTACAGGAACTGGTATAAATCAAGTTAAAAGTTAGAAGTCAAAACCCAAAAGTTAAGCAGGCTCAATAACTTTTGGGTTTTGACTTTTTAGTTTTGCCTTGGATTATAGGCTGGAATTTTAAAATCTGCTAAATTTGCATTTCCTCATACAAACACAATTAAATGAAGGCTGAATTAGCGAAATTATCGAAGGATTTAGAAGGAGATCTATTTGTAGACAAAACAATAAGAACGCTATACGCAACAGATGCATCCGCCTAC
>DATHHR010000230.1:0-14855 GCA_035317105.1 Ferruginibacter sp.
ATGAATCTGTCGCAACTGTTCCATTTCCATAGTCTATGCGTATAGATGATAAATAGGGATTGGTATCGCTTCCACCAGGAGCATTTGTCGTCTTACCTGGCCTCGGAATAATAAATATACCTTTTCGGCACGAAAAAAGAAAACCGCTTAAAATAAGTACTAAAATAGCTTTTTGCATAGTGTGGATTTTATTGAATAAGAGTATTAAAGTGTGTAAGACCTGCGATCACTACAAAACGTTGCCTTAAGCTGCTTATTTATTATGCCTATCTTTCAAAACTGCAATTACATCATTCAATGAATATCCTTTTGCCTGTAGCAAGATAAGGTAATGGAATAACAGGTCGGCCCCTTCATTTAAGAAAAGCTCTTTACTGTTATCTTTTGCTTCGATCACTAATTCCACCGCTTCCTCACCTACTTTTTGTGCGATCTTATTGATGCCTTTATCAAATAAAGAGCTGGTATATGATTTCTCTGAGGGGTTGTTTTTTCTATCGATAATGATCTGTTCCAATTGCAATAAAAAATCTGAAGGGATATTTTTTTCATTCCAGCAAGTATCAGCGCCGGTATGACAAGTTGGGCCCGTTGGTTTTGCTTTGATCAATAGCGTATCATTATCACAATCTACTTTGATATCTTTTAAAATAAGATAGTTGCCGCTTTCTTCACCTTTTGTCCATAATTTTTTTCTACTACGGCTATAGAATGTTACTTTTTGTAATTCCTGTGTTTTGGTAATTGCTTCCTGGTTCATAAAAGCAAGCATCAGCACTTTTCCTGTAGCATCATCCTGAACAATAGCAGGCACAAGCCCATCACTATATTTTGCAAAATCGATATTCCATATGCCATTAAAGGGTTGATTTGTATTCTGACTCATAACCTAACGTTTATCTTTTGTTGATGTAAATAATTTTTAAGATCGGGTATTTCAATTTCTTTATAATGAAAGATACTGGCTGCTAAAGCCGCATCTGCATGTCCGTTTTCAAATACTTCTTTAAAATGTTCCATTGAGCCGGCTCCGCCAGATGCAATTACAGGAACAGGAAGCTCTTTAGATAATAAAGAAGTAATATCTAACGCAAAACCGTTTTTAGTTCCGTCGTTGTTCATTGATGTTAGTAATATTTCTCCGATGCCTAATGCCACTCCTTGCTTTGCCCAATCAATAGTTTTAGTTTCGGTTTTAGTCCTACCGCCATTTAAATAAACGTACCACTCCCCATCTTCTTCTTTCTTTGTATCGATCGCTAAGACTACACACTGACTACCGAATGCATTGCTCAATTCTTTTAACAACTGCGGATTTTTATAAGCTGATGTATTTACGGAAACCTTATCAGCACCATTTTGCAATAAAACAGATACATCATCCACAGAAGAAATTCCTCCACCCACAGTAAAAGGAATATTAATATTAGCGGCAATTCTTTTAACCAGTTCAACTAATGTTTTTCTTTTTTCTACCGTTGCCGTGATATCTAAAAAAACGAGTTCATCTGCGCCCTTTTGAGAATACAATACTGCCAGCTCAACAGGATCTCCTGCATCACGAATATCAAGAAAGTTAACTCCCTTAACAGTTCTGCCATCTTTAATATCCAGACAAGGTATAATTCGCTTTGTTAACATTATTGATTGATCAATGATAATTCTTTTAACGTTACTGTCCCTTCATAGATCGCTTTGCCAATGATGGCGCCGCTACAGCCGATCTCTTTTAATTCGATCACATCATGAAAATTACTTACGCCGCCACTAGCGATCAAGTTGATATCGGTATGCGTATTCATGATATCTTTATACAGATCGATCGATGGCCCTTGCATAGCACCATCTTTTGAAATATCCGTACAGAAAATGTTTCGCACGCCTAAGGCTAACATTTTACCGATAAAAGTATCGATATCAATGCCTCCATCAACCAGCCAGCCACTTATTTTTATTTTTCTATCCAACACATCTGCACCGATCAAAAATTTATCAGGGCCAAATTCCAATAACCATTCTTCTAATATTTCCGGATGTTTTACAGCCAAGCTGCCGATCGTAACAATTGCTGCTCCTGCAGTAATGATATCGCTTATATCCGTTATTTTTTTTACGCCACCGCCAAAGTCGATCACCAAATTTGTTTGAGACGCTACAGCTTCTAACACTTTCAGGTTAACGATCTTGCCGGCTTTAGCACCATCCAGGTCTACCATGTGTAACCTTTTGATGCCTGCCGCTTCAAATTCTTTCGCTACTTCAACAGGATTTTCATTGTAAATCTTCTGTTGCGCGTAATCTCCTTTGGTTAAACGAACACACTTGCCATTTATAATATCTATTGCCGGAATGATCTCCATTCGATATTGACTATTTAATATTTGTTATTTAATATTGATAAAATTCTTTAAAATAGTCTCTCCAACTGTTCCTGATTTTTCAGGATGGAATTGCACTGCGTAAAAATTATCTTTTTGCAAAGCAGAGCTATATGGTAAAATATAATCTGTTGTCGCGATCGTTTCTTTACACAAAGCAGCATAATAGCTATGCACAAAATATACGAATGCATTCTTATCCAAACCATCAAACAATACAGACTTGTAATCGTAAATATTGTTCCAACCCATTTGTGGCACTTTCACTTCTGGCTTTGCCGATACAAATAATTTGACTTCAGTATCGAATATACCCAAGCATGCTGTATCTCCTTCTTCAGAATGATTACACATCAATTGCTGACCTAAACAAACACCTAGTACAGGCTGCTTCAATCCTACGATAAGCTTATCCAATCCTCGTTCTATCAAATATTGCATAGCGGGCGTAGCGTGCCCAACACCGGGGAAAATTACTTTATCCGCTTCAGCGATCTGTTTAGGATCGTCTGTTACAAAAGCACTGGCACCAATACGCTGTAAGGCATAGAGCACACTTTGTACATTTCCCGCATTATATTTTATGATCGCAATACTCCCCCTGCCCCCCTGAAGGGGAGATTGAAAAGTATTTAAATTATCTAACGTTCTACTCATTATAAAAGTTTCAAGTTCCCCCTTCAGGGGGCGGAGGGGGTTACAACACCCCTTTTGTTGATGGCAACGCATTATTATTGATATCTTTTTTTACTGCCATCTTTATTGCTTTTGCAAAGGCTTTAAAAATAGATTCAATTTTATGGTGCTCATTCTCTCCTTCTGCTTTAATATTTAAATTCGATTTTGATGCATCGCTGAATGATTTAAAGAAATGATAAAACATCTCCGTTGGCATCTCTCCTATTTTTTCTCTTTTAAATTCGGCATCCCAAACGATCCAATTCCTGCCACCAAAATCAATAGCTACCTGTGCCAGACAATCATCCATTGGTAATAAAAATCCATACCGTTCAATGCCTCTTTTATCACCTAATGCCTTTAAGATCGCTTCGCCTAAAGCAATACCCGTATCTTCAATAGTATGGTGCTCATCAATATGCAGGTCGCCTTTGCATTGAATATTCAGATCAATATTTCCATGTCTTGCTATTTGGTCTAACATATGATCGAAGAAAGCTACACCTGTGCTGATATTTGCTTTACCTGTTCCATCTAAATTAACTTCGATACTGATCTTCGTTTCATTTGTATTGCGTTCATGCTTAACAAGTCTTGGCGGCATTTTTAAAAACTCGTAGATCACTTTCCAATCAGGTGTTTCTAACGCGATCGTATCTTTTCTTAATTCATCAATAGAATCTTTTATCTCTGCTGCACCCAAACTTGCATCGGTTACCAGCCAAATTCCTTTGCTTCCTAAATTCTTCGCTAGTTGGATATCAGTAATTCTATCTCCGATCACAAATGAATTAGCCAGATCGTATGCAGGATTATTGATGTATTTGGTCAGCATACCTGTTCTTGGTTTGCGTGTTGGTGCATTGTCAGCAGCGAAAGATTTATCAATAAAGGTTTCAGTAAAATGAATGCCTTCATTTGCTAAAGCTTTCATCACAAAATTTTGAACCGGCCAAAAAGTAGCCTCCGGAAATGATGGTGTTCCTAATCCATCCTGGTTAGTAACGATCACTAATTCGTAATCAAGCTCTGTTGCTATCTTACGCATGTAATAAAACATATCAGGATAAAACTCTACTTTTTCAAACGCATCCAGCTGGTACGTTGGTGGCGCTTCTTTGATAAGCGTTCCATCACGGTCAATAAATAAAACACGTTTAGCCCCCTGCCCCCCGATGGGGAGATTGGGAAGTGAGCTGTTGTTGGAATCTGTATTATTATTCATTACTTTCTTGATTAATTATATTCAGTATTTAAATATTGAAATGCTTGTTATAAAATGCTTCTAAAGTCCCCTTCGGGGATTTAGGGGCGATAGCTTTTGAATAAGTTTATTAATTGTTGATTTTCTTCCGGTGTACCCACTGTTATTCTTAAACAGCCTTCGCACATTGGCTCTTTACTCCTGTTTCTTACGATCAGTTCATGGCCAGATAGGTGTGTATATAATGCATCTGCATTTTTTGTCTTCAATAAAAAGAAGCTTGCATTACTTGGATATATTTTTTCAACAAAAGAAAATGCAGTTAATTCTTTAACCAGCATTTCTCTTTGCTCCACCACTTCTTTTATCCAGTTATTAACCTGTTCTGTGTGCTGCAAAGCATCTGTAGCTAATCTTTGAGACAGTTCATTTACATTATATGGCGGCTTAACCTTATTGAAAAGATCAATAATATCCATCGATGCATAACTTAGCCCTATCCTCAATCCTGCTAAACCCCATGCTTTGGATAAAGTCTGCATAACGATCAAATTAGGATATTCCGTCAGCTCCTGGATAAATGTTTTTTGTTTTGAGTAATTGATATATGCTTCGTCAATAATAACAATCCCAGAGAAATTATTTAACAGTACTTCCACATCTTCCCTGGCCATATTATTACCCGTTGGATTATTAGGCGAACAAACAAAGATCAATTTCGTATTGGCATCAATAGCATCTAATATTCCCTCCACATCCAGTTGAAAGTTGGATGTTAGGTTTACTTTTTTGACAGCAATATCATTAATGCCTGCACCTACTTCATACATGCCGTAGGTAGGCGGACAAACAATAACATTGTCTTTTTGCGGATTACAAAAAATACGAAATGCCAGATCGATCCCTTCATCGCTCCCATTACCAACAAAAATATTTTCCGCAGGAACTCCTTTGATCCTTGCCAACTGAAACTTCAATTGCCATTGCAAAGGATCCGGGTAACGATTAAAGCTTTCGGGCAATGGAGAGCCATAGGGGTTTTCATTCGCATCTAAAAACACAGAAGCCTTGCCGGTAAATTCATGCCTTGCGGCAGAATATGGCTTAAGACTTTTTATGTTCTCTCTTATTAATTTATTTAATTCGAATTCCATTTCGAGTTGTTTATATATTTTTTAAACGAAGGGTAACTGCATTTTTATGTGCATCCAATCCTTCTGCTGCAGCCATTGCTTCAACAGCTTTGCCAATATTTTTAATTCCTTCTTTTGTTAATTGTTGAAAGGTTACTTTCTTAACAAAACTATCTAATGATACGCCGCTATATGCTTTTGCATGCCCGTTAGTAGGTAATGTATGATTTGTGCCTGAAGCATAATCACCCGCACTTTCCGGTGCATAGTGACCAAGAAATACGCTTCCTGCATTGATCACTTTTTCTGACAGCGCTAATGCATTATCCGAAGCAATGATCAAATGTTCCGCTGCATATTCATTCAAAAGTTCAAAAGCATGGTCAACATTTTTAATAATGATAAAACGGCTGTACTCTAAAGCTTTTGCAGCAATATCTTTTCTTGGTAATAATGCCAATTGTGTAGCAATCTCTTTTTTCACATTATCAATGATCAACTGTGCATTGGCAACTAAAATAACCTGGCTATCTGTACCGTGTTCAGCCTGACTCAACAGATCTGCAGCAACAAAACTTGCATTCGATGTTTCATCTGCATAAACCGCAACTTCACTTGGACCTGCAGGCATATCAATTGCTATACCTCCTTTATTTACTAATTGCTTGGCACAAGTCACATATTGATTACCAGGACCAAATATTTTTGATACTTGCGGAACAGTCTGCGTACCATAAGCCATTGCCGCAATTGCCTGCACACCGCCTATTTTATAAATATTTTTTAACCCGATCAACTGTGCTACATATAAAACAACCGGGTTTACTTTTCCATTTTTACCTGATGGTGTACAAACCACAATTTCTTTACACCCGGCCAATACAGCTGGTATGCCCAACATCAATAAAGTAGAAAATAAAGGAGCGCTTCCACCAGGAATATACAAACCTACTTTTTGAATAGCGATCGCTTTTCTCCAACAGGTAACGCCTTTTGCTGTCTCAATTTGCTTTACCGGTTCCTTTTGTACTTCATGAAAAACAGTGATATTGGTTTTTGCAATTTGAATAGCCGCTTTCAATTCAGTATCTACCAAAGCAATTGCTTCAGCGATTTCGACATCAGTAACTTTTAAACTATCAAGCGTTACTTTATCAAATTGAGCCGCATATTTTCTAACAGCTGTATCACCGTTTAATTTTACATCATCGAGTATAGCCGCAACGGTTTCTTCTAAAGACTTGCTATCAAAAGCAGGCCGCCTGAGGATATTCTCCCATTGTTCTTTTACCGGTTCTATAAATATATTTTCCATAAAATTATTAATCAATTCAATCAAAAAAATCAACTTCAATCAACGGTTCAGACGATCATTTTTTCAATTGGCATTACTAAGATCCCTTCTGCGCCAAATTGTTTTAGTTTTTCAATGATATCCCAAAAGTCATTTTCGTTCACTACACTGTGTACACTACTCCATCCTGCTTCAACCAATGGAACGATCGTCGGACTTTTTGCACCGGGCAATATTTTTGCAATGTTTTGCAATTGATCGTTCGGCGCATTTAGTACGATGTATTTATTATTCTTTGCGGTCTTAACAGAATTGATACGCAACAATAATTTTTCCAGTATCGCTTTATTTTCTGCAGATAAATTTTTATTCGCAGTTAAGACAGCTTCTGATTTTAAAATAACTTCTACTTCCTTTAAACCATTTGTAAATAAAGTGCTGCCACTACTTACCAGATCGCAGATCGCATCAGCCAAACCAATACCCGGCGCAATTTCTACAGATCCGCTGATCTCATGTATCTCAGCATTGATCTTTTTATCTGTCAAATATTTCTGCAATATTGTTGAATAAGTTGTTGCAATTTTCAATCCTTTCAGATCTTCGATAGAATTATACTCCACTGATTTAGGAACAGCAATACTCAAACGGCATTTGCTAAACCCTAAACGATAGACAAGATCAATATCCTTTGCTGTTTCCAACAAAACATTTTCTCCAACTATTCCTATATCCGCAACACCATCATACACGTATTGAGGTATATCATCGTCCCTTAAAAAGTAAACTTCGATTGGAAAATTAAAAGCAGCAGCTTTCAATTGTTTGTTGCCGTTGTTCAATTCTATACCACACTCTTTTAAAAGTTTGATAGAATCTTCGTACAGTCTGCCTGATTTTTGAATGGCGATTTTTAGCATTATTCTATTTTTATATTATCAACATTTAATCTTTGTTCAACATCGTTGTGTCACTCACTTCAACTGTTTCAGCTTTGCGGAGTTTTTCCGTGCAAAGAAAACAAAAAGGGCCTACTTTGCAGTAAGCCCTTTTTGAAAATATGATGCAGTACATACAAATCAATATAGCTTACCCTTGAGGCAA
Source organism: Ferruginibacter sp. (assembly GCA_035317105.1). Taxonomy (GTDB): domain Bacteria; phylum Bacteroidota; class Bacteroidia; order Chitinophagales; family Chitinophagaceae; genus Ferruginibacter. The sequence goes on from DATHHR010000230.1 coordinate 7,792, forward strand.
AGTATGATGATGGTGTATGTGAACGATTTGTTTCATTTATGATGCAAAGTAAAGGCTGATAAATTATTTTACCAAATAAAATTTAAAATTTGTCTACCATTACCCCAAGTCCGGTCATATCAGGGTAAATAACTCTTCCTTTATCAAAACTTATCCCTGTTCCTACGTTTTCTGCCAAAAGCAACTGGCCGTCCATATCAATATAGTCTACCATCGGTGCTAATTGTGCTATTGCTGCAGTTCCTACCGAGGTTTCATTCATACAGCCCAGCATTACCATCATATCAAGCTCTTTGGCTTTGCTGATCATCCTTTTTGCGGGTGTGATACCGCTGCATTTGGTCAGCTTGATATTGATCCCATGAAAATGCTGGTGGCATTTCTCTACATCAGCTTCTTTTACACAAGATTCATCTGCAAATAATGGCAACGCTGATTCTTTGTATAAGATCTTCATGCCATCCCAATTCTCCTTAGCCAATGGCTGTTCGATCAGCTCCACTCCCAATGCTTTTAATAATGGTATTTTTTGCAAAGCTTGTTCTACCGTCCAGCCTTCATTGGCATCTACTCTAAAAATCGCATCGGTATGTTTTCTTAATGCTACTACCGTTTCAATATCATTTTCAGTCCCAACTTTTATTTTATAGATGGGCCATGGTGTTTCCTTCATTTTTGCTACCATATTTTCGATGGTATCAATGCCGATCGTATAATCAGTTGGCGGTGTAGTTGCCGTATCCAGTTTCCATAATTGATGCAATGGCGCTCTTTGCATCTTGCCATAAATATCCCAACCGGCCATATCTAAAGCACAAACCAAAAAAGGATTTGCCGGAAATAAATGATGCAAATAATGCCAGTAACGTTCCGGATCAGAGAAAGCGAATTTTTCTATGAATTGTTTTTTTCTTTCAATATCCTCTACCATTTTTTCTACCGGGATATTGTAATAGCTGATAGCAGGCGCTTCACCATATCCTTTAAAACCAAAAAACTCCAATTCAACAATTAATGTTGGTTGATGCGTTTTTGTTCCTTTAGATATTGTAAAAGGATGCTTGAAGGGAAGATTGTATGTTTTATATTTTAGGACCAATTTTTTGAATTAATAATTAGTAATTAAGAATTAATAATTTGTCCTAATGAACTAATATTAATTCTTTGATCATTGCAATATCTAAGGGAGAAAGGAACTTTAAGAATTATTAATTACTAATTATTAATTCTTAATTAACTACCGCCCGCTTGATCTTATATAAGCTTTTAACTCTGCGCTAAATTCTTTATGCTTTATCAGTTCTTCCAGATCGAGGTGCATTCTGTATCGCCAGTAATGATTTGGATCTTCGGGGATATTAATGCGTTCTATGTTGACATCATTCTGTCTTAATGTTTCGCTGATGCTTAAAATATCCTGCAGTTGAAAAATACTCCACATCGCAGGTGAATGCAAATGTTGAAATATGATCTCTTTACAAATGCCCGTTGTACATTCATCCGGTGCTTTACCATACTGACCGATCGTATTGTTATAAAAATATTGCGTTTGCTCTTTATTCTCGTACCAATAGCCGCGTATCGTGCTCATATCATGTGTAGATGGCGTAACCACACTTAAATAAGGAGAGTTATACGTGTTCATCCCTTGCTTTGGCATACGTTGTATCTCCAAACTTAATATTCCCTGGTCTTTCATCACTTCCGGCACACAATGCGGCACCATTCCAAGATCTTCGCCAAACACTAACATATTAGTGGAGCGTTTGAGCTCCGGTAATTTTTTCATTGCTTCCTGCTTCCACATATCATCCTGACGCACAAAGAAATAATCGAGGTATAATTCTTTTAATACATTTTGCGTATACGCATTCAATCCCTCGAACGAACTTGTACGATCCATATTTATCCTGAAATGAAAGTGGTCAGCATTCTCTTCTTCCTGAAAGAAAATAACATTGCTGATCAGGTCGTACAAACCGATCGTCAAAAATTTATTGTGCTCATTTTTTTCTAGTGTATTGAAATACGCTTCTACTTTTCTTTGTGTATTGAACTCCGGTTTCAATTCAAAAGTATTATCATCTGCAATTCTTAAAAAATTGACTTTAATATAGTCGGCCTGATCGCCAAACATATTTTCCAATACCTTATCAGTAATATATGGCTTGCAATAACGATCGACCTCAAACGAAATATGTGCTTCCACTAATTCATCGATCGTAATAGGAATTGCCGGAACAAATCTTCCCAAAATTCCTTCAACGGCATCTAATGGAATACTCCAGATGCGGAAGAAACCAAGAATATGATCTATTCTAAATCCATCAAAATATTCGCTCATCTGCTGAAAGCGGCGCCTCCACCAGGCAAAGCCATCTTCCTGCATTTTGGCCCAGTTATAAGTTGGGAAACCCCAGTTCTGTCCCTTTACTGCAAAATCATCTGTTGGTGCACCAGCCTGCCATTCCATATTATATAATTCAGGCTCCATCCATGCATCTACGCTTTCTCTGGAAATACCTATCGGCAGATCGCCTTTGATCATAATGCCATTTTCATGCGCATAGGCAGTAGCGGCTTTCAGTTGCAAATGCAAATGATACTGCGTAAAATAATGTACCGCAATGCTATCGTATTGTTTATGTGTTGTACCAACAAGTTCATCAATTAATTCTTTATCGTATACACCGTGTGATTTCCATTTAGTAAAATCAGCTGTATCATACACATCTCTTAAATAACTAAAAGCCGCGTACGGTACCAGCCATTTGCTATTTGCGTTGAAGAAAGTATAATATTCCTGGTCAAACACAAATTCCGGCTTGAGTAAAATGTATAGCTTTTTTATTGCTGCAAACTTTAGCTTTATGATGGTATCGTAATCTAATTGCGGCTTCTTATTTAGTTCGTCTTTTTCCTGTTCGTATTGATCAATTATATCTTTATATTTTTCACCTGCAACTGTTGCTAAATTCAAATAAAGCGGGTGCAATGCAAAGGCAGATATAGCAGAATAAGGATAAGAATCGCGCCAGGTGTAGGTTGACGTAGTATCATTCACGGGCAATAACTGTATCAGCTTTAATCCGCTGTTCTTTGCCCAATCAACCAATAATTTAATATCGTTGAACTCGCCTGTTCCCAAACCATTTTGCGAACGCAGACTAAACACAGGAATGGCAACACCGGCACCTTTCCAATTTGGTGTGAGCGAATGGATAAAGCCATCATGTATGATAGTGATATTTTCTTTGGTAGTATTGCCAAGCAACATCCTGTTCTCACCTATTTCGTATTGCGTAAATCTTTGCTGGCTTATATTGTATATACCATATTTATAACTGATAGGAAATTCTTCATTTGTTATAGCAATTTTTGAAACCCACCAATCACCCGTCTTTTCGAATAATATCGGCGCTTCTTTATTCCAATTTTTAAGCGATTCATTATTACCCAGTAAACAAACCACTTCATCTTGCTGAAGCAAGGGCGCTTTTACTTTAAAATGATGTGTGTACGGCGTAAAATTTTCTACAGGAAAACGCGTGGGTGATTTAAAAAAAATCTCTTTAAATGGTTTAGTAAAAAACACATTTTCAGGATTGCCGGCATGGTTCCAGGTATCAATTAAAGTAACTTCTTTGGCTACGATAGCGATCATCTGTATATCGATGAACCGGTCGTTCCCCCATTCCAGCACTTCATCTTCGTCAAGGGTTTTTAATACATATTTGTATTTTATAAATGGGTTTACCAGGTCTTTACCCGTGAGTTCGATCTGGGCCACCCAGTAATCTTCATTCAGGTATTGTAAGGATATAGCTTTGCTGGTATCGCCATTGCCAAGTGAATTGCAGTCTCCCGAAATAAAAAGGTCTTGTCCAACTTTAGTATGAAAACGCAGATAGAAGTGTAATATCATTTTTTAAAAAGTTAGATAGTAGGAATTTTGCAATCTTTTAGAAATTATCGCGGCAGTTTATGCAATTTGTATGTTTTGCCCTATTTTTGCCTAAATTAATTACACATGGAATCAACAAAAAAATCTACCACAGTTTATTGGATCTTATTTATCCTTTCTTTGATCGTAACTGTTGCAGTTACAAAATTTTTCGGTGGTTACTTTACTTTAATATTGCCATTCAATTTTACCTTTTTTGCAAAGGCTTTAGATCTTATGTAGTATAAAGAAGCAAGCTGTTAGTAGCAGGATAATTGCCAACTACTAACAGCTTACTACTAATATTTACGACTTCAATCCGTTTATAATAGCAAAGAACTCCTGCGCTATCAATGACGCACCTCCAACCAATCCTCCATCAACATCCGGCTGACCGAATATTTCTTTTGCATTAGCCGCTTTTACGCTTCCTCCATATAAAATAGAAATGCTGTTGGCAACCGTTTCGCCATATTTAGCAGCAAATACGCCACGGATATATTTATGAATTTCCTGTGCCTGTTCAGATGTCGCAGTCTTACCTGTACCTATTGCCCAGATGGGCTCGTAAGCAATGATAAAGCCAGTTAATTGCTCTGCGCTTAAATGAAATAAGCTTTCTTTTAATTGTGCTTCAACGAAACTGTTTTGTGTGCCTGCTTCTCTGATAGCCAATGCTTCGCCACAGCAAAAAATTGGTTTTAATTTATAATCAAAACACAGGTCAACTTTTTCAGCTAACATTTTATTGCTTTCATTGAAATATTCTCTGCGTTCGCTGTGTCCAAGTATCACATATTCAATGCCGATGCTTTTTAGCATTTCTGCACTTACTTCACCCGTGTAGGCACCTGATTTCTTATTGTAACAATTCTGCGCAGCAACATACATTCCTTTTTTGCCGGCCAGTTTATGTTTGATCGTTGTAAGATATGGAAAAGGGATACCGAAAACAGCTTCCTGGTTTGCTTTTAGATCGATCGGTAATGCTGATAATTCGCTTATTAATGTTTCACCCTGCTCAAGCGTCAGGTTCATTTTCCAGTTAGCCGCAGCTATTTGTTTTCTCATTGTTGATTGTTTATTTATTGTAAAGTGTGATTAGAATGTCTTTTTCTTGTTGGGTTAGATATTGCCCCTTTAATTTTTTCCAGTTATCTATATGTTCCAGTGCTTTTTCCAGCTCGTACTTTTTATTTCCCCAGGTAAAATCATCTACTTTTTTTGATGGGAACCCACTTTCAAAAATATTACAGCAAATACCAACTACTGTTCCTGTATTAAAAGATGTATTGATCGCGGCCCTGCTATAATCTCCCATCAACAACCCTGCTTTGTAGCCTACATCTATATAATCATCCTTGGCATTATCCCACATCCTTACATGGGCCGCCGTATTCTTTACGTTTGAATTAGTTGTACCTGCGCCTAAATTACACCATTCTCCTAACACACTATCACCTAAATACCCATCATGTCCTTTATTGCTATTGGCAAACATTACTGTATTCTTTATTTCGCCCGCTCCTACGCAATTCGGGCCTAATGTTGTGGCACCGTAAACTTTCGCCCCCATCTTCAAAATAGCTCCTTCGCACATCGCGAATGAACCGCGTATCATGCAGCCTTCCATCACTTCTGCATTTTTACCAATATAAATTGGGCCGGCTGATGCATTTAAAATACTGTATTCAACTTTTGCTCCTTCTTCAATAAAAATATTCTCCGGCGCTATTACTTTATTGGTACTTGATATGGGTTGTGATTGTCTGCCTGTCGTTATCAATTCAAAATCTTTCCGCAGCGCCCAATCGTTATTCTTTACAATATCAAAAGCATGTTGTAAGACCCTTACTTCTGTTTCATCCTGCAACATATTTTCGCCTACACCATTTGCCAGCATTTTGTCCAGCCATTTTTTTGTTGGCACGATATCGCTGCTAATAAAAGCAGGTGCATCTTTTTCATTGGAGGAAGCTTTTTCGGCATCATTGGTGCTGATGGCATAACCCAGGATCTTTTCCCATTTTTCACGAATGGTAAGTATGCCGATCCTTATATCTGCAGCGTTTCTTATCGCTGTAAAGGGGTACAGTTGCTGCTTTGTAAATGTATCGTCTAAAATAATTTTCACCAAATAAAACTAACTGAAATAATTGAATGCTCCATAATCATTATGTCAAAATGCAATTCGAAGAAATGGATCGTAAAATCCCGTAGGGATTAAATATCGGTAGAGATATGACGATCGTATTTTAAGTGCCGTAGGTACGACATCTTACATTCCATGGTATGTCGTACCTACGGCACTCTTATACCTTTTTAATGCCTTTGCTACCGATATTTAATCCCTACGGGATTTTCGACAATAATTTATAAACTAAAAATCCCTCCAACAAGTGGAGGGATCTGAATATGTTATACAAAGAAGTATTATGCTTTCTTTTCGTAACGTTTTTTAAATTTATCGATACGGCCTGCAGTATCAACCAATACATTTTTACCTGTGTAAAAAGGATGAGATGTATTTGAAATTTCCAGTTTTATTACCGGATATTCTTTACCGTCTTCGTGCTTAGCTGTTTCTTTAGAATAAGCAGTAGAGCGACTCAAAAATTGAGTATTGTTACTCATATCTCTAAAAATTACAAAGCGGTAATTTTCTGGATGCAATTTTTCTTTCATGATTATCAGTGTTTTATGCATGGATTTTGCCATGCGATTTTTAAGAGACGCAAAGGTAAATAATTATACCTTAATAACCAAAATATAATGGTAAATGATAAATGGTTAATTGTAAATGAAATGCAGGCTGGTTAATGGTTCTATCATTTACCATTTACAATTAACCATTTATCATTAAGATTTCATATTCGTCTGCTGCAAAGCAATGCCTATATTCCAGCTTTTTGAAGCCTGTATCACTTCCTGCAGGTCATCGATCTTTTTGCCGGTAATGCGGATGATATCGTCCATTATAGCTGCCTGTACTTTCAGGCCGCTGTCTTTTATCAGTTTCACTATTTTCTTGGCATCTTCCTGTTTGATGCCGTTTCTGATGGTCACTTCTTTTTTGAATACTTTACCGCTTTGGTGACCATCTTTGGTTAGGTCATACACT
>DATHHR010000231.1:0-3099 GCA_035317105.1 Ferruginibacter sp.
CATACCCACAGCATGACCCAAAAGACTAATACTGCCTGAAAGTTTTTCTTTTGAGAAGATGCGGTAAGCTGCAAAGAAATAATTTCGAATCATAAATAAATTTTTATCAATAAATATTTTATCAATTTTTTTTTATGTTAAGTTCGGTTACTTTATCGGCTATTTCGTATTTCTAATTTTTTATTTAAGCACTTTTGATTCGTAAAAGTTTGCATGATATAACTTCTTTTTAAAGTTATATAGCAGGTATTATATGGACATGCCGGCCTTACCACCAAAGTAGTTATTTCCCTGATAAACGACTATACCTTTTATCAAATTAATTCTATCAAAATTACCCGACATATTATGAGGAAATATTTTGAGGGCTGCTAGAAAATAAGGGAGCAAATGACTCAAACTCTTGCGTGGTTTGACCTCATCCCAACCCCCTCTCCGGTGGAGAGGGGCCATGGAGTCCTTACCCACAAAGGGTTTTATTGCATACAATCAATTTTAGTCGGACAATAATGATGGTTGCTGTTTAATTTATATCATTAATTCAATATATTTAAACCTTAACCCACATTGCAGGCCGGGATGCTTCAATTGTTAAATAAAGGTATCAAATTAGTTAAAGTAGCCTGTAGTAAGTAGGAGTAGAATTTCTTATTGATTGAAAATCAATAGCTGTTTTTTTGAAAATGGTTTGTAGTCCCCACCCCCCTACTTATTCATAGCTCCTATTTGTGATAGCTTTGATTTATGTTTCTGAAAGTTATTTTCAAAACTATAAAAACTACCGGAGAGAGAAAAAAGCACTATCGCTTATGTGAAAGCTATCGCTGTGATAATACTGTTCGTCATCAAACTATTCTACATCTTGGCTCATTGGATCAAATACCTGAAATAGATCAAAAGAAAGCTCTTGCAACCCGGATAGATGAATTGGTAAAACAAAGCCATACCGGAAAGCAAAATTTGTTTCAACCACCCGATCAACTTATTGAATTACTGGCCCAAAAGTTCTTTGCAGCCATAAAAGAAAAACAGCGTCTTGATATAACTTCCGGCAAAGATTATCACCGGGTGGACACCGACACAGTAAAAAATAAAAATATAAAGGAAATAGGTTCAGAGTGGCTTTGCATGCAGGCGCTCGAACAATTAGACATCACCTCTTTTTTAACCCTCAAAGGCTGGCCGCCCGAACATATACAATTAGCGCTTACCCATATCGTTAGCCGCGCCACCTATCCTGCAAGCGAACTGCGTACCAGCCAATGGATAAAAGAAAACTCAGCAGTTTGTGAACTTACCACCTACCCCATAGAGAAGATAACTAAAGACAAACTCTATGACATTAGTAAGTGTTTGTATAAAGTAAAAGAAGATTTGGAAAAACATTTAAGCAAACGTACCAATGAGCTCTTTGACCTTACGGATAAAATCATTCTCTATGACCTTACCAACACCTATTTTGAAGGATCTATGCGTAGCAGCAAAAAAGCCAAATTCGGAAAAAGTAAAGAAAAACGCAGTGATGCACGTTTGATAGTTCTTGCTGTGGTAGTCAATACCGAAGGATTTTTAAAGTATTCACAAATATTCGAAGGCAACATAGCAGACTCTAAAACTTTAAAGCAGATCATCTACGAACTATCATCGCGAAGCTCATCGACACAGCGTCATCCCATCGTAGTATTGGATGCAGGTATTGCAACAGAAGATAATTTAAAATTGCTTAAACAACACAATTTCGATTATATGTGTGTATCGAGGTCGAACATGAAGAAATATAGTGTCGATACAGATAGCAAACCCATTGAGATATTAGATAAAAAAAAGCAGGCTCTTACTCTTCAAAAAATAACAGTAGAAGGCAACACCGACACCTGGCTTCGGGTTCACAGCCAGGCTAAAGCGCTCAAAGAGTCGGGGATGAACAGCCGTTTTTCACAGCGTTTTGAACAAGGACTTTGGCAAATAAAAGAAAGTCTTGATAAGAAAAGCGGAATAAAAAAGCAAGAAAAAGTATGGGAACGAATTGGCAGGCTCAAAGCCAAATATCAAAGCATCCACAAATATTACGATATAGACGCCGAGGCAAATAATAAGGGAACTGTTACCAACATAGTATGGAAACAAAAGCCTATTGAAAAGAAAGAAGGTTATTATCTGCTGCGCACCACACTTGATCAAAAAGATGAACATGTGCAATGGACCATCTATAATACAATTAGAGAAATAGAAGCCACTTTTCGTACCTTAAAAACCGATCTTGATCTTCGACCCGTTTATCATAAAACAGATGAAGCATCAATGGCACATCTTCATCTGGGCCTATTAGCCTATTGGGTGGTAAATACTATCCGACATCAACTCAAACAAAAAAGCATCACAAATGAATGGAGGGATATTGTAAGAATAATGAATACCCAAAAAATAGTGACCACCACAATGGAAAATGAGTATAATCAACAAATTATTATCAGGCAATGTAGTGAACCTACAGAGCAGGTTGACAAAATCTATACGGCATTAAAATACAAATCACAGCCCTTCTCACGTAAAAAATCTGTAGTCCCCCTTCCGGAAATGAAAAAAAATGAAACCCCCGAAAAACCTGATTTATTTTCTGGTTAACTGCAATGTGGGTTAAAATTTTTGAAAATGAAAAATATCTTTTTAGTCGTTGTATTGGCTTTTGCGTTCAATGCTGCGGGATTTGCTCAATGTGATAAAAAAGTTGTCCTTACTTCTTCAACTACAGAATATCTTGATAGCAATAATGTGGTGGAAAGATCAGTACCTGAGAATACCACTATTAAAATAGATAAGTCAGCCTCATTAACTATTGCTCCGGGTAAAGACCATGAAATGAATGGAACTATAACACAAAACATCTGCAATTGGAAGGTGCCTTATAAAGAGGGAAAATCAATAATTAAAGCCACTTTAACCGATAAAAGCGGTGATGTAAAAACTGCTACTATCACCATTGAAGGTAAAGAAAAAAAGATAACATTCTTATTAGAAGTAGCAGAGATGCCCGGTAAAAAAATTCGGATATCCGTTAATACATTTCAAGAAGAAAACTAATTATAATTAATTAACCCG
>DATHHR010000232.1:0-2372 GCA_035317105.1 Ferruginibacter sp.
CTAAATATTCATTGTCATCTGTAAAAGGTTTTACTCTTGCCCTGTGTGACAAAAGATCAGCCAGTGTAATATTAAAATATGCTGAATCGCAGGTACTTTGCCATTCGGGATAAATATCAAAAAACTTTGTATCCCAATTGATCTTGCCTTCGTCAACAACTTTTGCGGCAATAAAACCGGTCATTGCTTTTGTAAGCGATCCTAAATGAAACCTGTCTGTACTCATAGCAGTATCAGTAGAATTGACAGCATGATGCCCTAAAAAAGACATTTCCAACACCGAATTACCTGTTACTACTGCAAAAGCCAACTCCGGAATATTATCTGCTTTGCGAATTGAATCTGCATAGCTTACCATATCCTGTGCAAACGCGCAATTGGCGAATATCAATAAAATACCTGCTATTTTTACCTGCTTCATTTTTCTATACCCCAAATTGTTTTAAATGATGGTTGAGATGTTTATAAAACATAACGTTCCATTCGTGTTTAGTTAATTTTCCAAATGAGTGAGATTCTTTTCCATCAAAATAAAATTCACCCAGGTCTTGTGTTTTTATGATATGCTCAATCAAACGGGCTTTTTCTTCTTCGAAATTTTTATCGTCTTTAATTAAAAATGATGGTGCCGTTGGGGAGCTTTTTTTATAAGGTGTTTTATCCGTTACGATTAAATTCTTTAAAAATAACTTCAACATCAGTTTTGTAAAAGCATTCGGCTTTGGATGTTTATTTTCATACACAAGCTCATAGCTTACGTTGCAATGTGCCATCATTTGTGCCACACTCATTTTTCCCCAAAGCGGCCTTGATGAAGCATTTAAATTATTGATACGGTTGATCATTTCCGTAACATCATTTTCATTGAATACACTTGTCATTGTTCAGTTTTGTATATATTAGAAAAAATAAATTGCTTTGCTGACCTTGTAACAAAGTTTTATAGTTTCAAATATACATAACTCCCCTAATAAAAAAGGAGGTACCGACAAGATACCTCCTAATGATCATCAATTTTATAGTTTATGCTTCTATTTTTCTAAAACGATAAATGGAAAAAATGAAGAGTAGGATCATAGTTACCGTCATTACGATAAAATCTGTTGCCAGCCCAAAATGGCTTTGATTGATCAATGTGGTACGCATAGCGTCTACAGCATAGGACAAAGGATTCAACGTTGCGATCACTTTCATTATTCCCGGAATATTATCCAATGGATACATCGACCCGGATAAAAAGAAAAGCGGTACCACTAAAAAATTGGTCACTGCCATAAAGCTTGGCATATCATCAACAATAGCGCCGATAGCTGAGCTGAAGCTTACCATGGCTAAGGATAGCATCGTCATCGCAATTACTGTAATGAATAAGGCCGGCCAGCTATATGGATGAAAACCAAATATTAGGGCGATAATAAATAAGGCTATCCCTTGTATAACGCCAATGGTGGCGCCACCCAAAGCGCCGCCCAGCATTACTGTTGTGCGCGACACAGGTGCTACCAATGTTTCTTTTAAAAAGCCAAACTGTTTATCAAATAAGATATTGGCTCCCCAGAAAATTGATGTAAATAAAATAGTTTGTGCTATAACGCCGGGCACAATAAATTGTACGTAACTACCCCGGCCCGCTTTTTCAAAAATGGAATTAAAGCCGTATCCCAATGCTAAAAAATAAACCAGTGGCTGCACAATGCTCAGCACCATGCGAAGTCCTGAGCGCCTGTATTTTTTCATCTGGCGAAGCCATAAAATGTATATTGTATCCATGTAATTTTTTTGTTTAAGTTTTACCTGTTGTTTGCTACCCTTCTTATTATTTCTTTTTTACTGGCGCTGCTGCTTAATGTTTCGTCGCGCACATCTTTTCCTGTTAATTCTAAATAGGCTTTTTCCAAATTATCGGTACCGGTTAATTTTTTCAATTCTTCCGATGTACCCATGGCAACAATATTTCCATGATCAATGATCGCGATACGATCGGCAACGGCTTCTGCTTCACCCAGGTAATGGGTTGTAAAAAAGATGGTCATGCCTTCTTTCTCATTCAATGCTGTAATATAGTTCCATAGCAGGTTTCTTGTCTGCGCATCCAAGCCAAGCGTAGGCTCGTCTAAAAAAAGTACTTTGGGGTGATGCAACAACCCCCTCGCGATCTCTAACCTGCGTTTCATGCCTCCTGAAAATGTTTTTACAAGAGAATTTTTTCTGTCCCATAATTCTACTAATTTTAATAATTCTTCTGCGCGTACTGCGCTTGTTTTTTTATCCAGTTTATATAATACCGAGTGCAATTGCAAATTTTCATAAGCAGTAAGGTCTCCATCCAGGCTCGGATCCTGGAACACGATACCAAAAGTTTGCCTGGCGGT
>DATHHR010000233.1:0-10879 GCA_035317105.1 Ferruginibacter sp.
AGGATGTTTTTTATCAGTTTGCTGATAATGAAGAGCCCATAACACAGGTTACAGGCTGGCTGTATAAAGTAGCGCGCAATAAGATCACCGATAGCTATCGTAAACAAAAACTGCCGCTGATAGAAGACCTGCAACCGGCCAGCGCAAATGAAGAAAGTTTTGACTGGAAAGAAATAATGCTGGCAACGGATGATACGCCCGAAACAAGTTATATCAGAAATTTATTTTGGGACGAATTACAACAGGCGCTGGATGAATTACCGGCCGAGCAAAGAGATGTATTTGTTTTGAACGAAATGGAAGGTATACCCTTCAAAGTTATTGCGGAAGAAACAGGTGTTAGTGTGGCCACACTACTCAGCCGTAAACGTTATGCAGTATTACATTTACGGGATCGCCTCAGTGTATTAAGAGATGAATTATTAAATTATTAAACGTATAAATCAAACAAAATGAAAAAGTACAGAATTAAAAAGATCTTTATGGTAATCGTTATCGCTTGTCTTGCGATACTGGTATTCGGCTCCCTGGTAATGGGCCTGTGGAATGCCATTTTACCTGCAGTGTTAGGTGTTAAAGCCATCACATTTATCCAGGCGCTTGGTATCTTATTGTTAAGTAAAATATTATTCGGCGGCGGCCCAAGAGGCGGCTTTGGTGGAAGATGCGGCCCGGGCGGTATGTGGAAAATGAAGATGAGAGAAAAATTCCAGAACATGACACCGGAAGAAAGAGAAAAAATAAGAGCTGCCTGGAAAAGCCGTTGCGGCCATGGAAGATGGCATATGGACGAAGATGAAAAGGATGTGCATGTAGATTAAAATTGAAACTAATTTCTTTATCCAAAACCAACTTTATGGAAGTACTAGTTTTTAAAACCAATCTTACAGATAATAACAGGGTTAGAGATGTTGAAACGTATTTAGATATTCATCCACGTATTCAAAGATGGAACGTAGACCTACAGGATTGTGATAATATTTTACGGATAGAAAGCAATGGTGTTGACGTAACGGAGGTAGAAAAAATATTATTCAACGCAGGCTATTATTGTGAAGAGCTGGATTAAACCGTTTTAATTTCAAGAGCATATAAACCACGAGCCCAATAATCAAAACCTGAATTTCATTATTACTTTATTCCTTGTTTGAGGTCAGGGGATAAAGTAACTGAGATTTGGGTTTTTGTTTTTTGGGATTTGCTATTTATCACCCGCTATTTGTTACTTTTACCAATAATAACAACCCCATGCAATTGGTAATTGAGGATATAAAAAAACTATTTCAATCATTCAGTAAGGCTGCCATTATCAGCATTGATAAGATCCCGCAAAGCGGCAGCGACAGGATATATTTCAGGATATTAACCGACAGTTCCTCTTACATTGCTACTTACAATATCAATAGTAAAGAGAACGATACCTTTGTATATTTTAGTGAGCATTTCAAAAAAAGCAATAATCCCGTACCGGAAGTTTTTGCTATCAATACCGATCATACTATTTACATACAGGAAGATCTTGGCGATACTTCTTTACTAAATGAATTAGAAAAGGATGGCTATACTGATCAGGTATATGATCTTTTTAAGAAAACCCTGCATGCGTTAGCATTGTTACAGATCAACGGCGATGAAGGATTGGATTATGATAAAACGATCACCAGTAAAGAATTTGGTAAACAAGCTATCCTGAGCGACCTGCTTTATTTTAAATATTATTTTCTTGATACGTTAAAGATCCCTTACGACAAAGAAAAGCTTATTGATGATTTTGACGCTTTTAGCACTTACCTCTCTCATGTAGATCATAAATATTTTATGTTCCGCGATTTTCAAAGCAGGAATATCATGGTAAAAGATAATGCGATCCATTTTATCGATTACCAGGGAGGAATGAAAGGCGCTTTGCAATATGATGTTGCTTCTTTATTATGGCAGGCGAAAGCAGAGCTAAGCGATGAATGGAAAAATGGCTTGCTGCAATATTACATGACTTGCGTAGAAGAAGTATTTAAAAAGCCGATAGATAAAATACAATTTGAAAGCCAGTATAACGGCTACGTATTAATAAGGTTATTACAGGTATTAGGCGCTTACGGTTTTAGAGGCTTGTTTGAACGCAAGGCACATTTTTTAACGAGTATTCCATTGGCCCTAAAAAATATTAAATGGTTTATTACTAATAAACAGGTTGGACTTAGTTTGCCTGAGTTTGAAAGATTGTTGAATTTGATGACAGCAGACGAAGTGATCGACCGCTTCGAAAATATAAAAGCAACAGCAGCCACGCCGCTGGTTGTTAAGATCAATAGCTTCTCCTATAAAATAACCGGGTATCCAAAAGATGAAACGGATAATGGAGGCGGTTTTGTTTTTGATTGCAGAAGCATTTTGAATCCCGGCCGCATAGAAGAATTTAAAAAACAAACGGGTAGGGATAAAGCAGTAAAAGATTATTTAGAACAACAGACAGAGATGCCGGAGTTTTTAAATAGTGTATATAATATTGTAGATATAGCCGTAGAAAATTATATCGAAAGAGATTTTGATAGCCTGATGATAAATTTTGGCTGCACCGGAGGTAGGCACAGAAGCGTATATGCAGCTGATGCGGTAGCAAGGCATTTGAGAAACAAGTACAATGTAAAAATTGAACTGAATCACCTCGAACAAAATATCCACGAAGTAAAAAATTAAAAGCACAGTACATGAAGGCAATGATCTTTGCGGCAGGTTTGGGTACAAGGTTTAAACCCTGGACAGACAAGCATCCTAAAGCATTGGCTATGGTGAATGGAAAATCATTGTTACAACGAAACATTGAGTACCTGCAACAATACGGCATTACAGATGTAGTGGTCAATGTGCATCATTTTGCTGATCAGATAATTGACGCCGTCAAAAAAAATAATGGATGGGGCAGTACCATTGTTATAAGCGATGAAAGAAAGGAAGTGTTAGAAACCGGCGGCGGCTTATTGCATGCAAAAGAATTATTGGCTAGTAAAGAACCTTTTGTTACACTGAACGTTGATATTTTAACTAACCTTGATATCAATAAATTATTTGCTTATCACCAGCGGCATACACCGCTGATCTCTTTTGGTGTGAGCGATAGAAATACTTCCCGGTATTTTTTATTTGATGATGCCGATCGTTTATGCGGTTGGAGAAATGTAAAAACCGGGGATGAAAAAATAGCTATCAATAAAGCCGGATTACAGCAAAAAGCATACAGTTGTGTAGTTGTTTTTCAACCTGAAATATTTTCTTTGATCCGGCAGCGCGGAAAATTTTCTCTGACCGAAACATATCTTGATCTCGCTGCGGAACATTTGATACTTGGGTATCTTCACAATAGTTCCGATAAATTTGTTGATGTAGGCAAACCAGAATCTTTGTTAGTCGCAGAGCAGTTGTTTATCTAATAGAAAATCCCGGGAATCCTATAAATCCGCGAATCCCAATTCAGACAAAATCCTAGTGAATGATCAAAACCTTTTGGGTGTTTGTATTTCCATTATGATCTATTCGTAGCAGGTAAGAGCCATCGGGGATATTGGTTGTGTTGATCTCTAAGTTAGAAGTGTTCATTGTTGTTTCCATCAATTTTCTTCCTGTTGCATCAAACAGGTCAACCGTACAAGTGCCGCTGACGCCATATGGTGCAATTACCTGAATAGTATTGTTGGCCGGGTTAGGGAAGACCACATATTTATTTTGCCCGTCATTATTATTCAACAAAACAATTCTACTGTATACATAAGAGCCATCTTCATCAATTTCTTTTATGCGATAATATATATTGCCTGATGGAATATTTGATTGTTCAAAACTATAATCGCTTTGTAAGTTTGAAGTAATAGCAATGCTTCCTGCAGTGTTCCAGTTTTTACCATCGGCACTGTATTCTATTTCAAATTTGTCGGCATTGGTGATCGGCGTTGCAACGGACCATTGTATCAAGGAAGTGGTATTGTTCAGCAAGCTTGCATCTACATTGATAAAATTAACCGTTAATACAATAGGGAACATATAGGGTGTAGGAACATTCTCTCCAGGATCGCCGGGGTTATTATTATTGTTAGGATCAATTACAGAAGATGGCCCGTTATTAGAAGAATCTGAAATATTTGCCAGGCTTGCGCCGACTCCTATAACACCCTTTCCAATAGCAGAATTATAATAGGTAATTCCGGGAACAAGATTGGTGGCCCTGCATTTCACTTGTATCGTTGCAAAATAATTGGTGTTAGATAATATTCTATTATGCAACTGTTGTCCCGGGTTTAATAAACTGGTAACTGTTGTTCCGTTATAGGCAGGGTTTAACGTCAAGGCTGCAGGGTTGCTGATAAAGCTTGCTGTAACATTTGACACATTGCCTGCGCCAAAGGTGGCTGCGAGGTTATCTGTGACATTGATATTATTGATAATAACATTACCCATATTTTTTAAATAAATAACATAAGTAAGGTCTGATGTATTGCCATTTATTTGGGTGCTGCTCACCAATTGTTTAGTTGTACCAACTACAGGAACAAGCGCAGTATTATCAACAGGAGATAATCCATTTTGGAAAGGTTGCTCCGGCCCCAACGTATTGCTGGCAATATCGTAAGAGAAATAATAACAGTTACTAACTTCATCGCTGCCTGTAAATTCCAATTCGCCATTTAGAAAAGCCATACCAAAACAATTAGCCGGTAAGGTTTGCAAATAGGTTGCTACAGCCGGTCCAAAACCCGATGCATAATTAGTGATCTCGTAAACCTGAGAAATTGGCAATGCGCCTAAAGTACAAAACAGCCTGCCATTTGGTAATATAGATAGATCTCCATTCAGGATATCTGTAGGATAATGTCCTGCAGGGAATTGCACCGTTTTTGATGACAAAGTGGTACCGGTCGTCAGGTCAAAATTACTTAACAGGCAAGTCCCGAATGTTGAATTATAATTACTGAAAGCCCAAAGATTACCGTTATTATCAAATTCAAAATTGTTAAGGACATAATTATACACCGCAGGAGCGCTTATGGTAGCACAGCCAATCGAATCAGGTAAACCTACATCCAGGGTCCATACTTTAGACTGAGTTCCATTTTGTATAGAAGAAATATATATCTTATTGTCTTTCGGGTTGTAAGCAATATATACACCGAAATAACTAGGCAATTCTGCTGAAAAATCACAATTCGCCAATAAGGTTGGCGTAGAAGTTAGTGGATTTTGTATAATAGCATAACTAGGATCGGTAGGGTTTACGCAAGTACTGCTGCCAAAATTCACTAACAACGAATTTTGTGAAAAAGATTCGTTGCCAATAAATAAGAGTAGTAACAGTAAAAAGCTTTTAGTAAAAAATCTTTTCATCTCAAGGATATTGCTTGCTAATAATCAACCAAATAAAGACCTTGAATGTGAATAATATGATGCCTAGCGAGCCGGTATTTGGTACTGATATAGCAATAAAACAAAGTAATACTACTACAAAGTACGTTTATTTATTGCTATTTATTATCATATAAGTCTTTTTTGTCTACCACCTTAACTTTATCTCCATTCTTTAAAAGCTTGCTTACCGTATCATAAGGAGCCGTAATTACCTGGTCTCCGGCACTTAAACCTCCTGTTATTTCAATATAGTTAATATCTTGAATATCAGTTGTTACGAGCACTTTCTTCACTTTATCATCTTTATCAAGTACAAATACTACAACCTCAAGGTCATCCGCATTAGGAGTACTATTTGCGTCTGTCACAGTTGCATCCGTAGGTTTTTTATCGGCTTCTGTACTGTCATTTTTATCTCTTGTTGTTACGGCATTAATGGGAACGCTTAGAACATTTACGTGCACTTTTGTTTGAATATCAGCACTCGCGCTCATACCGGGCCGAAAAGGAAAAGGCCCGCCCTTGCCTAACAGGTCGCTATAGCTTTCGGGCAACATCCTGATGTATACTTTGTAATTAGTAACATCCGTACTTGTATTGGTTAGATCGCTTTGTGTAGAAGCGCCATTATTGCTGCTCGATATTTGTGTAACGATGCCTTTGAATTTTCTGTTGTTGTAGGCATCAATGCTAACAATAGCACTATCACCTAATTTTACTTTTGGGATATCGCTCTCACTCACATCAACACGTACTTCAATTTGCGACATATCTGCAATGCGTAACATTTCTGTGCCGGCCATCATATTGCTACCAACCACACGTTCGCCTTTTTTTACGCTTAATAAACTTACAACACCGTCCATTGGCGCTACAACAATGGTTCTGCTAAGATCCGTATTAGCTTTTGCTAATTGTGATTGTGCATTTTTTACAGCCGCCTGTCCGCCGATAATGCCTTGTTTGGCAGCATTGTAATTGGCAACAGCGCTTTTATAAGCGGCTTCTGCGGTATAGAATTCATTTTTACTGATAACCTGCTGATCAAACAATTGCTTTTGCATATCATATGTTTTTTCAGCCTGATCCAATTGTGCCTTAACTGCATCTATAGATGCCTGTGAGTTTGCAACCTGTGCCTGGCTCTGCAATACGCCTGCCGAAGCTTCATCGCGCTGAATGCTGTAAACATCCGCATAGATCTTAGCAACCACCTGTCCTTTTTTTACAGTGTCACCTTCCTGAACAGGCAGGTCTGTTATCTCTCCACTAACATCCGGACTAACTTTTACTTCTATTGTAGGGTACACTTTTCCGCTGGCATTCACCACTTCTATAATGGTGCGGTTTTGCGCTTTCTCTGCCGTTACTTTGATAGCATCATTCTTACCAAAAACAGTAAACTTTAAAATGACTATCACCACGATCAGTCCTAATGCACCGAACAATATCCATTTAGTCTTCTTACTCATAATAGTTATGTTGAATGTTGAATTCTAAATTTTAAATGCCGAATATTTTCATTCAAAATTTAAAATAGATTATAATTTAAGTCCTTGCCCTTTATAAAATTCCAATACTTTCATTTTAAAAACATAATCAAACTGGTCCTGTACGTATTGCAGTTTAGCGGTGAACAAATTGTTTTGATTGGTGATCAATTCAAAAGTGCCTATCATCCCAACATCATAACGTTTTTGTGAAAAATCAAACGTGCGTTGAGAAGCATCTACCGTTTTTTTGCTCGCATTGAATTTTTCCAAAGCAACAAGTGCTGCATTATATGCCTGGTAAATATTTTGTTTTAATGTTTGATTGTCGGCATCACGCTGCAATTCTAAATTTCTAATAGTCAGTTTGTTTTGTTCCCAGGTACCATGTAAACTCCATCCGCTGAAAATAGGAACCGTAAGACTTAACCCTACCGACTGACGAAAATTATCCGATAGCTGTGTGCCAAAGGCATCCGATCTTGCATAGCCTATTTTATTTCCATTGGTGATAATAGGACTTTCAACATTATAAGAAGTGCCACCAACATTTACAGAATAAGGCGTGGGGGTATAACCAATAACAATGGGCTGATACAAAGCCGTATTATAATCAAGGTAACTTGAGTTTAAAGATCCAAAAGCTGCAAGCGTAGGGTATATGGCGGCTTTGGCGGCGCTCGCATTTTTTTGCGCGGCCTTTAGGTTGAATTCATTTACGCGTTGTTGCGGTAAATTAATGACCGCTAAATTATAGACGTCTTCCGGTTGCAGGTCTGCCAATGATTCTATCGGGATCAATTCGGCGGGAGGAGAATCAACATCGAAAGGAATTGCAGCATCAACATTCATATATGATTTAAGCACAAGTATACTTTGATCAACATTACCCTTTGCGCTTATATAATTGGCAGTATCAGTTGCCACCTGCGCTTCTAATTCAGCGGCATTTAATTCGGGTAACGAACCTGCAGCAACTAATTTTTTTGTATTACTTAGCTGTGCTTCCGATAAATGCAATTGCAATAGCGCCACATTTTCCTGTGCCTTAGTTAATAAAATTTGCAGGTAGGCATTGGCAACGGACAGAACAATATCATTCTTTAATTTTTCTACAGAAGCTTTTGCAGCATCGGCTTCCCAGCGGCTTGCCATGATGCTGTTTTGCTTGCTGTACCAATTAAAAATATTGGCGCTCGCCTGTAATTGAAAGCCTGCAGATAAATAACTCTGTGTGATCAGTGAGTAAGTTGTAGGGTCCTGGTTACGTCCTGAATTATAGGCACCATCGCCTGTAAAATTAGCATTGGGGTATTGGCTCAGTTTATTCTCTTTATATTGAACCTGGGAAATTTTGGCTTGTATATCACTTTGTTTGATAGAAATATTATGAGCTATAGCATAATCCACACAACGCCTTAGGTCCCAGATTTCCTGGGCCTTCGTTGTTGTAGAAAATAAGAGAATGGTGATCAGCGAGTAAAGTACATATCTCATGGTACAAAAATATAATATACTTAGGGAAAAGGGAGCAGTAAAGTTTTATTACGATAATCTTTACAAAACTTTATAAATTAACCCTAAAATCTATTGAGAATACCATTTCTGCGTCTACTTTTGTGCAAATAACCAGCAGATCCAGGCGTGAGGTATATTATTGCATCCATATTATTTATTTCCTTATTGGCTCAAACCTTTGACAGTGCCTTTATCACGCTGGGATATTATGTTAATACATCTGCCTATTCAAAGTCTTGTGAAAATAAAGACAAGCCGATGCTTCATTGCTGTGGTAAATGTCAGTTAAGAAAAAAATTGCAACAGGAAGAAAAAGACAGGCAAGCTGCTGATAAAAGAGGTGAAAATAAAAATGAAATAGTATTATCCTCCAGATCTTTTTTTGCAAGTATACATCCTATCACTTCTTACGAATTGGCTATCAAATATCCTGCTTACTCCGAGGCTACAGAGATCAAAATGCCCCGATCTATTTTTCATCCACCAGGCGCTTAATTTTTTTATTATGATTCACATGACGGTATCGTTGTGTGGGCTGCTTATTCAATCATCGGAATGATCTATTCCTGATAAGTGTACGTGTATGTACGTGCTACCTAATTATGCGAGGGACATCCGGTCATTATAAACAATGCATTAATTAAACTAATGAAAAAAATAATCGCCGTGCTGATCGCATTACTGCTTTCGGTAAGTGCATTTACACAAAATATAATAAAGGGAAAGGTGATCGATGTTACTACAAAAGAACCAATAGAATATGTGGTGGTAACTGTTGCGCCAGGCAAATGTGTGCTTACAAATAATTTGGGCAATTTTGAATTGATGATACCTGCTGATAGCAACACTATTACCGTCTCTTCAATAGGATATGTTCCTCAAAAAATTATCATTGCCGATCTTACAAAACATGTTGTTATTGAATTGAAAACCGGACGCATTGATCTGAGCGAAGTATTAATTACATCGCATTCGAACAATATATCTTTTCACACAACGGGTAATCTTGACCTGAATTTACGTCCGGTTAATTCAGCGCAGGACCTGTTGAAATTAGTGCCGGGCTTGTTTACGGCACAACATATGGGAGGCGGTAAAGCCGAACAGATATTTATCCGTGGATTTGATGCGGACCATGGAACTGATATAAATATTTCTGTGAATGGATTGCCGGTAAATATGGTATCACATGCACACGGACAAGGATACGCGGATATGCATTTTATAATACCCGAAACGATCACTAAATATGATTTTGGAAAGGGTCCATACTATACAGGTTATGGAGATTTTACAACTGCAGGTTATGTGAGTTATTCAACTGCAGATGTTTTGGAAAAGAGCCTTGTTAAAATTGAAGGCGGACAATTTAATGATGCGCGAATTGTAGCGGCCATCAACCTGTTAAGTAATAAAGCAAAGCTAAACGGACAAAGTGCTTACATAGCTGGCGATGCTAATTATTTTGATGGACCGTTTGACCAGGCAGAATATTTCAAGCGCTATAATTTATTTGGCAAATACAATATGAATCTGAGTGATAATAATAAATTAAGTGTAAGCCTTTCTACTTTCGGGACTGATTGGAGAGCATCAGGAGAAATACCTGAAAGGGCTGCAGCTACAGGCACTACAGGCTATGGTGAAGCCGGAAACAAATTGGTATTGAATGCTCCCCCGATCATCAATCGCTTTGGATATATTGATAGTTTGCAAGGGGGCTATACCAGTAGAACAAATGCTATCATTAAACTAACGTCAAGCCTTACAAATAATTTTATTGCAGAGAATGAATTGTATTATTCCAATTACAATTTTCATTTGAATTCGGATGCTACTTTTTTTGCAGAAGACAGTATTAACGGAGATGCTATTCTTCAACGAGAAAGCAGGAACTTATTTGGCTATAACGGAAAGCTAACAAACCGCCGGTGCATCAATGAAGTAACCTATACATCTATTGCAGCAATAGGAGCGCGGTTTGATAGAACAGATAATAGTGAGTTGGCCAATACTGTCAATAAAAATACTGTTTTGCAATATGATCAATTGGGTAATATCAGCGAAGATAATTTTAATGCATACCTCGATGAAACGATTGAAAAAGGCAAATGGCTTTTGAATGCAGGCGCCAGGTTAGATTATTTTTATTTTAAGTATGCTGATAAGCTAACGGCACAAACAGCTTCGCAAAGCAGTGCCATTGTTAGTCCGAAAATTAATGTTCAGTATACTGTCAGTTCAAAACTACAGCTTTATTTGAAAACTGGCAAAGGCTTTCACTCCAACGATGCAAGGGTAGTTGTTGCTGATAATGGTTATAAAACATTGCCTGCAGCTTATGGTGCAGATCTTGGATTTATTGTAAAACCATTTCCGCGATTACTTATCAATACCGCTTTTTGGTATTTGTATTTAGAACAGGAGTTTGTTTATTCAGGCGATGATGGAACAGTAGAGCCTTCAGGAAAAACAAG
>DATHHR010000234.1:0-18902 GCA_035317105.1 Ferruginibacter sp.
CAAATGAGCTACTTCCGCGAAAAATCTATTTTAAGTGTTGAATGTTGAATTTTAAATGAGAAGAACCAGTATTGTAACTAGTCAATTCAACATTTAGCATTCAAAATTTAAAATAATATAAAGAACTGTTGTTTTTTTTTAGGACTGCAAAAATAAGGGTTGTATTAGAACCACAAAACTTTTTATTTGTATTGTGGATTATAAAGCGTGTTATCGGGAACTTCAACCTGTGGTTTTCCTTTATAACGGTGTGCATATAAGCAAAAACAACCGCCTACAAGAAAAGCAACCACCAAAAGCACCTGGCAAAGCCAAATGAAGCGTGAAGTTGATACCCAGCTATGAAGAACATCTTTGCCTGATTCGTCGATAAATTCTTTTTCCATAATGTGTTTTTTATGAGAGGACAAAAATAAGGTAGGAAAATCAAAAAAAATTATTTGTCTTCAACAATTTTTGAAAAGCTGTTTTTCTTTTTTACAAAGTATTGCCAAACAACAGACCCATCGTACCATCCCGCAACTTTGCCTTTTTTTGAGACCGGAAAAACAGACCGTTTTTTATCCATTAAAAGCCATTTTATAAAATGCAGGTGCGCTTTTATAATAACAATAAAGTAGCCGGTATCTCCGCTGAATAAGGCTTTCCAGGCTGCCAGGGCATCCAGGCATATCCTGAAAGGTATTTTCCATAAAGCAGTACCTAAAGTGAAATTTTTAGCCAGCATAACCAGGTTATTCCTGAAATTTAAAAACACTTTCTGGCTATTGCCATGCGGTAATGTGCCGCCACCAACATGGTACACCGTGGCTGCAGGCTGAACATATACTTTATAGCCAGCCAACTGCATGCGCCAGCAAAGATCGATCTCTTCCTGGTGGGCAAACATATATTCGTCTAAGCCATTCAATTCCTTGTATACGGCTGCTTTTACAAAAAGTGCCGCACCACTGGCCCAAAAACATGGTTGCGTATCATTGTATTGCCCGTTATCATCTTCTACCACATCAAAGATCCTTCCTCTTGAAAAAGGATAACCAAAATTGTCCATCCAGCCGCCACTGGCGCCGGCATATTCAAACTGGTGCTTGTTGCTGTAGGCTAATATTTTAGGCTGACAGGCAGCGATCGATCGATCGCTTTCCATTAAGGCAATAATGGGTTCTATCCAACCGGGCGTTACTTCTACATCACTATTGAGTAAAACAAAATAATCGCTCCCGATCTGTTGCAATGCAGTGTTGTATCCTTTGGCAAAACCTTCATTGCTTGAATTACTGATGACCTGTACCAAAGGAAAATTTTGTTGCAAAAATGATATCGAATCGTCCGTAGATGCATTGTCAGCAACGATGATCTTTTTATTGTTGTAGGTAGATGCTAGCACTGAAGGAAGAAATTGTTCTAAAAATTTTCTTCCGTTCCAATTTAAAATAACAATGGATACAAGGGGTTGTTGCATTACAGGCAAACTTACTTCATTCTAATTCAAAAGTAAAAAGTCAAAACCAAAAACTAAAAATGAGCCTGATAAGGCAATGAATTATGTAAAGGGCTTTACATTGAAAAAATTATTAATTATCAATTATCAATTATTAATTAATTTCAAAGATGTTTAGGCAATTATTTAACTGGAGAATAGGGTTGGCGCTTGTAGCAATTGCGATTGTTAGTGCTACTGTCTTTTATTCTCAATACCTGGCTAAAAAAATTGCTGCCGATGAAAGGAACAAAGTAAGCGTTTGGGTGCAATCTTTAAAAACACGCGCTACTACTACAGATCAATCGGCTATCAACCTCACCAATATCATTACATCAGAAAATACCGATATCCCCATTATTGAGACAGATGAAAATGATAACCCATCCGGACAAGGCCTTAACCTTGATAGTAACCGCATCAAAACAGACACAAATTATTTAAGAAAAAAAACAGAAGAGTTTAAAAAAGAACATGAAGGCATAGAATTGGTGATCAGCAAAGAACCGTTGATCATTAACAGGTATTATTATGGCGATTCTAAATTGCTGAAGGACATCCGCTATTATCCTTTGCTACAATTGGTGGTGGTTGCTTTATTTATCATTTTTATATTGATCACGATCAACATTCGAAATAAATCTACTCAAAACCAGGTATGGGCTGGTTTGGCGAAAGAAGCCGCCCATCAGTTAGGTACGCCTATCTCTTCTTTGCAAGGATGGATAGAGATCTTGAAAGAGAGTCCGGGTAATGAAAAGATCGCAGCTGAAATGATCAAGGATATCGACAGGCTCGAATTAGTGAGCGACCGCTTTGGAAAGATCGGCAGTATACCGCAATTGGAAGAACTGAATATCATAGACCAGATGGAGCAAATGGTAGCTTATATCAAAAGGCGCGCACCGGAAAAAGTAAATTTTATTATTGATACCAAGGGTGAAACAAATATTCCTGCCATGATCAATGCCCATCTATTTGATTGGGTGATCGAGAACCTGTTAAAGAATGCCTTAGATGCCATGGAAGGAAAAGGGGATATCAATATCAGGATAAGAGACAGTGCGGCAGCCATTACTATTGATATAAAAGATTCTGGTAAGGGCATCAGCAAACAAAATATGGCCAGGGTATTTAAACCGGGCTTTACTACAAAAAAACGTGGCTGGGGTTTAGGGTTATCTTTAAGTAAAAGAATCATCGAGCAATACCATACAGGAGAATTATTTGTAAAAAACTCCGATGCAAAGGGTACGACTTTCAGGATCAGGCTAAAAAAAATAACCCTTTGATAAAAAGGGTTATTGAATGTGCGGCAAAGGAGATTCGAACTCCCACGCCCTTTCGGGAGCTACCACCTCAAGGTAGTGCGTCTACCAATTTCGCCATCGCCGCAGTAGAGCTTCAAAAATAATAAGAAATAAGGAATAAAAAATAAGGAATAAAAAAGTGCTTTGTCATGCTGAGGAACGAAGCATCTTATTCTCAAATAATTTGTTACATTTAAAAAACATAGACATCCTTATTTAATCTAATTTTATCCTTTAAATAAACAACAATGCCAAACGATATAAAATGCCCCAACTGTGGAGAAGTTTTTGATGTAGAGAATGTTATTGCGGCTGATATTGAACAAAAATACCAACAGGAATATCAGCAGAAATTACAACAATCTTTAAGTAAAGTAGAAGAGGATAAGAAAAAATTAGAAGACGCTCAGCAACAGTTTGAAGAAAAGAAGAAAAATCAAAATGACATTTTTGCACAGAAACTTCAACAGGAAAAATTAAAATTGGAAGTTGAGATACAAGAGCAATTAAAGAAAAGTATTTCTTCTGATTACGAAAATAAAATTCGTATGATGGAAGAAAATAATAAAAACAACGAAGAAAAATTAAAAGCAGCCAGGCAAAAAGAATTGGAGTTTTTACAAAAGGAACAACAATTAAAAGACAAAGAAGCTGAATTAGAAATTACCGTACAGAAGAAATTACAACAAGAAAGAATCACCATCTCCGAACAGATCCGTATACAGGAGACTGAAAAGAATTCTTTGAAAGAAACAGCTTTTCAATTGAAAGTAAAAGAACTTGAACTACAGCTTGATGAGCAAAAGAAACTGGCCGATGAAATGAAACGTAGGGCAGAAGTAGGTTCTATGCAAAGACAAGGAGAATCACAGGAATTATTGCTGGAAGAAATACTAAAAGAAAATTTTCCATTCGATCTGATAGAAGAAGTAGGCAAGGGTGTCGAAGGAGCAGATTGCATACAGGTCATCCGCAATAGCAGCGGTAAAGAGTGCGGTAAAATTATTTACGAAAGCAAAAGGACAAAGGCCTGGAGTAATAGCTGGGTAGACAAATTAAAAGCGGATAAGCGCACCCGAGGTGCCGATGTGGCTATTTTAGTTACACAGGCTTTTCCAAAAGACATGGACAAGTTTGGAGAGAAAGATGGTATCTGGCTCTGCAATTTTAATGAAGTAAGTAGCGTAGCGCATTTACTGCGCGATGGTATCGTTAAAATTTATGAGATACAAAAAGGCGAAGAAAACAAAGGCGATAAAATGCAGCTGCTCTATAATTTTTTAACGGGCAACGAATTCCGTGGACAGGTTGAAGCCATTGTAGAAGGCTTTATAGCCATCAAACAAAATATCATCAAGGAAAGGATACAGATGGAAAAAATGTGGAAGGAAAGAGAAAAACAATTAGAAAAAGTATTGATCAGCACAAGCGGTATGTATGGTTCTGTAAAAGGGATCGCGGGCGCTTCTATAGGCGATATTCCTTTGTTGGATGGGAGCAGCAGTGACGCTGATGAATTATTGCTTGATTAAGGATTTAATATCTAATAAGTAATATTTAATATTTTTTTCGTTTGTGATCAGATCGCAATTTTGGGTGCTTACTGCTTATAATATTAAATATCAAATCTTCAATATTACATACCTAGCGTTCTGTCATAACCCAGGTAATACAATTTCTACCGATAAACAAAGAGTGCACTATTAAAGATTTGTCCATCTCTTTTAAGAAACGGCAATGCGCCACGCCCTTATCGTTGAATAAAGAAAAAGCATCGATCTGCATATGTTCTTTAAAATCAACTTTGCCAATCCCGTACCATTTGAACATCGATTCTTTAATGCTCCAGGCGATCGTTAACAGGTCGAGCGTTGATCTTGGATTATCTACCTGGTTTCTGCTGATGATCGTTTCTTCTTCTTCGGTACTTAAAAATTTATGTTTTACGTTTTCCAATTTCTCGCTTGGCAATTCGATATCTACACCAACACGATGGTTGCTGCTTACAATTACAGCCGCATAGTCGCCACAATGTGAAATAGAAAAATGGTACACATCATTTTCTAAAAAAGGTTTACGCGTATTCGCGATCCGTATCAATTCATAAGGGAAATCGGGAAATAATTCTTTTAACAAAAACCTGCCGGCTAAATGCTGTAACCGCTTATGCGGGTGCGTTATTTCTCTTTGTAAGGGAACCTGTTCTAAAAAGAAGGCTTCATCCTCTACAATATGCCATACACCTACTTTTGTTGTGCTATTTATATTTTTTTGGTAAACCAGTGGCATAATTTAACTTTGCGGCTTTTACAGAATCCTTGTACACTATTCGCAAAATAACAATTAACCTTCTAACAATTTAATATTTTACTACAATAATGATACTTAGCGATACACGGATCTTGGAAGAAATTGAAAAAGGAACGATCAAAATTGTACCATACGATAGGGAATGTTTAGGAAGCAATAGCTACGATGTGCACCTGGGCAAGCATTTGGCTACTTATGTGAATAAAGAGCTGGACGCAAAAAGCCATAACCTGATCGAACATTTCGAGATCCCTGAAGAAGGATTTGTTTTACAACCCCACGATTTTTATTTAGGCGTAACAGAAGAATACACAGAAACGCATGCACATGTACCTTTTTTAGAAGGGAAAAGCAGCACGGGTCGTTTGGGTATTGATATTCATGCTACCGCAGGAAAAGGTGATGTAGGCTTTTGTGGCAACTGGACATTAGAGATATCTGTAAAACAACCGGTAAGAATTTACAAAGGAATGCCGATCGGACAATTGATCTATTTCCCTGTAGATGGAGAGATCGAAGTAAAATATAACCAGAAAAAGAATGCTAAATATAGCGGCCAACATAGTAAACCCGTAGAAAGCATGATGTGGAAGAATAAATTTTAGAGCCCTTTTAAAGGGACTTAAAATACTACTGTAAATGAAAAAGAATATCCATTGCCTGCCATTATTGATCCTGTTCATAGGATGCCTGTGTTCACAGCTCTCATCTTTTGCACAAAGATCTCCCGGTGATTCTTTACTGAACTTTATCAACTCCAATAAATCACGCACAGCATTTTATATAATAAGAAACGATGATCCGCTGTATGCGTTAAATCAAAATAAGCCAATGCCATTGGCGCAGATAAGCAATATTTTAGTAGCTGTTGAATTTGCCCAGCAGGCAACCAATGGTGCGTTTGATGAGAACGCTTATGTGCCTTTAAAAGACGTTCAGAAATTTTATTTACCTGCACTTGATAGCGTAGCGCAGACCAGCTGGCTGCAAGATGAAAGCGATCAGCAAAATATCAGGAACGATAGTGTTAGCTTAATTGAAATAGCAAGAGGTATGGCTATTTATAACAGCAATGCCAATGCTGAATATTTAATGGATATGCTTGGCCTGGATAATGTGGCCAATAACATAAAACTATTCAATCTAAGGCACCATACTTTTATTTATCCTTTGCCTGCTTCTTTATTTGTGTATCAAAATCCTAAGAGCGAACCGCAGGATGATATTTTAAAAAAGGTAAAAGATATATCAGACAAAGATTTTAATCTTGACCTGGTAAGTAACCACGAATCATTGAGAGACGACACCTCTTTTAAAGCCACTTTTAAACCAAAACAATTCAACAGTAAAATGCAATTGTTGTGGAATAACAGGTTGCCAACCTGCACTGCCAGTGATTATTTAAATGTTTGTACGGCATTAAATAACCGCAAAGATTTTACGCCCATTACTTACCAGATATTATCGGAGATAATAGAATCTTACATGGAAAATCCGGATATACAAAAAGCGTTCAAACGTGTGGGGATGGTTAGTGGCACCACGCCTTATCTGTACAATAAAATATTATACAGCACCACTACGGATAATAAAAAATTAGTGATGGCGTATTTCTTCAATAACCTTACACCCGATGAAAGCAGCGATATAAGCCGCTGGGCAGATGATTTTGATTACAAAATGTTAACCAATAATAAGTTCAGGCTAAAAGTGGCTTATATATTAAGTCCCGAATAGTTAACATTATATCTTCCCGAATTTTTTATAGTAGGCAATTACAAAACCCGTTACTTCATCGTAGGTCAATACACCGGATGGTTGCTGATTACTCTCTAAATATTTTCCATACAACCAATTAACAACAGGCTCTACAGGATTTCTATGGCTGATATTAAATGCCCTCCATTGTTTAATATCTTTTTTTATTGGCGGCAGTAATTGTTTAGAAAAAGACCTTGCCGAAACAGAATCCAGTTGATATAAATTTTGATTGGCATAAATAAAAAGATCGAGGTAAACAGAGTAGTGGAACAGAGTGTCTTTTGATGCTGCTGCAGCCAGGTATCCTACAAAATTAGCTTCGTTCTCTTTTGCGTAACCCAGCTGGTGGGCAATTTCATGACAAGTAATATATGGCTGTAAAAAATACGGAACGGTTGTGTTCACCTGCGCTTCGCCGGTGAAAGGATCGTAATAGCCGCTGAAATCAAGGTAGTTGCCTAATCTGCCATATAAAGAATGTTTTACAACGATGGAAGAATAATCTAAGATCGCATAGTTTTTTGCTGCTTCGGTATACGCATTTTCAGATTGCCTGAAGATCAGTTCATAGTCATTACTATCCTGTTGATCCGTGCGTAATAAAGCGGCTTTACTTTCATTTACTTTTTGCAGCAGCAATTGATTGATATCTTTTAATTCTTGTTGTGAATATGTTTCTTTTGTGAGGCCTAATTGATAGGCTATCCCTTTGCGGTTATAATTGATGCCCCAAAACAGGTTAAAAATGATGTATATCGTAAGCAGTGTAATGCAGCTTTTTGCTATTCCCCTGGTGAAATTTTTGCGTGTGATATCTTTATGAATAATGGCTTTTATCAGGTAGATCAAACGCCATAGCAGCCATAAAAAAACAAGTCCGTATAATACATCGCCGACACTAAAAGGAAATAAGCCCGTAAAAAACTTCAAAAAAGCAGAAATATGGGGGTAGATGCCGTTTGAGTAATAGTGTTCTACCCGCATTGAATTCCCCGAAAAAAAGCGGATCAGCACCGCAATGGCTAGTAATATTGCAGCAATGAGCCATAAGCGTTTTGTCTTCACAAGACTAAGGTAATTACAAATTAAGAATGAGGAATGAAGAATTCCTTAACAAAAACTGCTCTTTTTGACATTTACCAGCATTTCTATTAAAAGACCTACTTAAATTCAATAAATTTGTAATTATTAATACTTAATTCCTAATTATTTATTACCTTCGCCGACCTTAAACTGGAGTGAATGGCAAAAAGGCAGACCTTTGAGATAGCTTTTGTTGGATTAAAGCCTGGCATTCACGAATTTAAGTATGAGGTGGATGATAAGTTCTTTGCAGAAACAGAAGGCCGTGAGTTCAATAATTGTACAGCTTTAATAAAGTTGCAGTTAGATAAGAAGTCTGGTTTTATGTTACTGAAATTTGAAGTAGGAGGCAAGGCTGATGTTGTTTGCGATAGATGCGGCAATAACCTGGCTAAGGACCTTTGGGATGAGTTTAACATGCTGGTAAAGATGGTAGATAATCCTGAGGAAATGAATATGCAGGAATCAGACCCTGATGTTTTCTACATTTCAAAAACAGAAAGCCATTTAAATATAGATAATTGGATCTATGAATTTGTGAGTCTGAGTGTTCCTTTGCAGAAAATGTGTACCGAGGAAGAATTCGGCGGTCCAAAATGCAATAAAGAAGTGCTTGATATGTTGAAGAACATGGAAGTGAAAATAGAAGGAAGCAACGCCATTTGGAAAGGGCTTGATAAGTTCAAAAAAGCGAAGAAGAAATAATAATACAATTAACAAGGTTACATAAAAATTAAAATTAGAAACTATGCCAAATCCAAAACGACGCCACTCGCAACAACGCAGTGCTAAGAGAAGGACGCATTATAAAGCAACAGCAACTACATTATCTGTAGATCCAACAACCGGAGAAATGCATGTACGTCACCGTGCTCATGTAAGTGAAGGAAAATTGTATTACAAAGGGCAGCTTGTTGCAGAAAAAGCTCCTTTAAAAGCTTAAGCTTTTAATAAAAAAACAAAATACAAAAAAACAAATTCCAAAGGTTTAACTTTAAACAACGTTTAAGGTTGGCTTTGGAATTTTTTTTGTATTTTGTTTTTTTGTTATTTGGATTTTGCTATTTGTATTTTGTATTTTCATTTTTCTAACTCACTTTTGCTATAATGAATATTGGTATTGACATGATGGGTGGCGACTACGCACCGCTAGAAGCTGTAAAAGGGATATTGCTATATCAACAGGAAACTACTGCCACGGCTCATCTTACGCTTATTGGTGATGAAACCGCTATAAATGAATTGTTGGCACAACACAATGTTTCGTTAACTAATATCACCGTTATACATGCTTCGCAGATGATCGAAATGCAGGATCATCCTACAAAAGCATTAAAAGAAAAGCCACAATCTTCTATCGCCATCGGTTTTCATTTATTGGCCTCAGGAAAAACAGGCGCCTTTATAAGCGCCGGTAACACCGGTGCAATGATGGTTGGGTCCTTATTCAGCATCAAGGCAATAGAAGGCGTTAGCAGGCCTACAATTGGTGCATATATGCCAAAAGAGAACGGCAGGTTGGGCTTACTGGTTGATGCAGGCATAAACGCAGATTGCAAACCGGAGAACCTTTCTCAATTTGCTACACTGGGCTCTTTATTTGTTGAACATATTTTAGGCTATGATAACCCGAGAGTAGGGTTAATTAATTTAGGTGAAGAAGAAGGCAAGGGCAATCTACTGGCACAAGCCGCTTTTCCATTGTTGAAAGAAAACAAATCCATCAATTTTATTGGCAATATCGAAGGCAGGGATATTTTGATAGATAAAGCAGATGTAATGGTATGCGATGGTTTTACCGGAAACGTTACCTTAAAATTAGCCGAAAGCATTTACGATATCGTAAAGCGCCGCAACATACACGACGAACATTTTGAACGTTTCAATTTTGAAGTATATGGTGGCGTGCCTGTTCTTGGGGTATCCAAACCCGTTATCATTGGCCATGGTATTTCTCACGCAGTGGCTTTCAAAAATATGATCACCATCGCGCAGCGAATGATAGAAAAAGAGCTGATGCAAAAAATGAAAGATATTTTTACTGCAAAGGCATAACATTAATTGATTCGCTTCAACATATTAGTATTAAAAAAAGCTACCCTGATCAGGTAGCTTTTTTAATATAGTTATATCCGGAAATTAAGGCGTTACATCCTTTGGTACTGCTGCGGCAACAGGTGTTTTCTTTTTGCCAAACATATAACCGATATGAATGCTGTACGTATTTATCTTATACCTGGAATTGTTATTAGGGGCAATATTAGATAAGCCTAAATTAGCTTCACCGCCAATAAATGTTTTGCCAAAAAAGTAACCGACTTTCAGCAATGCGCCCATATTCAAAAAGTTCAGGTGCGTATAATTATCATTGGCATCTTTCTCTCCGTCAAATTTAATGCTTGTGTGAACCGTCTGAGCAATACCATCAGTAGCACGTGTATCATTACCGGCAACACCCAATCCAAAATTAGCACCGATGCCATAATACCATCCTTTTTTCAGCGCATCATTAATATGCACTATTTCTAAAGGGATATTGATGTAGCTGATCTTGTCTGTAATGGTAGTAGACGGGCTGGTATTTTGTTTGAAAGTAGGCTGGATGTACTGGTAAAATACACCGGAGTTTACTGTCCAATATTGATCGAACTGATAAGCTACTTCAAGCCCAACGTTGATATTTGCATTGGCTTTAGAAGTCGTTTTAATGGTAGAATTAACCCCATCTGTAATAGCAGGCGCTCCGGATTGCAGTGCATTTGTGATACCAGCATTGATTTGGGGTCCATAAGTAAATTGTGCTTCTGCTATATAGCCTGCAGCAATAAAGGAACAGAACAAAATAGTTCTTTGTAAGATCGGTATTATCATTTTCAATTCAGTTGATTTTAATTGAGCTCAAAAGTATTGCATTATGTACAAATAGTATCCCCATTCGTCATAATAAAAAAAGAGGCTGCGCATAAACAGCCTCTTTTTAACAATAGATTAAAATATATTTTGTTGCTTTATTAAAAAACATAGGCAATTCTAAGTCCTACAGCACCAAAAGTATTTCCATATCCGGTAGGAATATCTTTTTTATTAAATGAGTATCCATCATATTTTATAGAAAAATCAATGGCATTATCATTACCGGTTTTAAAATTATATCCAATGATAGGAGAGTAAGCAAAGGCGGTTGTACGGTTAGCGCCATCATCAAGAAACCCAACACCAGCCTGTGCACCAATATGGAATGATTCGCCAAGATAAAGGCGAATACCTGCTTTCACAGGAATGGTATTGAACGGATGGTATTTATACTGTGGCTGTCCTGGTACACTTGCGCCTAAATAACCTATAAAACCACCCATCAATGTAATACTGGCATGGTCTGTACAAAAAAATTCTGCCTGCGCACTTCCGCCGGCACCAAGGCTCCAGCTTTGTGCAAAAGGGCCAGCCGTATAGCCTATTTCCGGCCCAACACTAAATTTAAAATTACCTGATTCGTTTTGTGCCAATGCTACTACTGATGTGCAAAGTACCAATAAAGTTATGATCGTTAATTTTTTCATGTGTATGATTTTTATTGATTTCAAAGATAGATGATAATTGACAATTGATAATTGACAATTATCAATAATGGTTATTGCTTTCCATAAATGTGAGCATTCGTTGCAGGTCTTCCGGCGTATCAATACAATGGCTGTCAAATGCTGTTGTAACACATTTTATTGTAAAACCGTTCTCTACCCAGCGCAATTGTTCTAAAGATTCTACTTTTTCTAAAGCTGATACCGGCAGCTGGGTTATTTTTTCCAATACATCGCTTCTGTAAGCATACATACCCACATGGCGATAATATTGAAAATGTTTATGCCATTCTTTTTGATCTACATTTTTTATATAAGGGATGATAGCCCTACTAAAATACAACGCTTCATTATTTGAATTGAGTACAATTTTTACTTCTCCTTCATCGGCCAGTATTTCATAACTATCTACGGGTATCATTTGTGTAGCCAGCTCTGTTGTACCATCTTTTAATACAATGGCTAATTCATCAATTTGTTTTGGATTGATGAAGGGTTCGTCGCCCTGGATATTGATTACGTACTCGTATTTTTCTTTTAATTGTTGTAGCGCATCCCAGCACCTGTCTGTACCACTTGGATGTGTTGCTGCAGTCATAACCACTTCACCGCCGAAAGACAATACATTATCGATGATGCGTTGGTCGTCTGTTGCCACGATCACTTTATCCAAATGAGCAGAACGTTTAGCCTGTTCGTAAACGCGCTGTACCATTGTCTTTCCTTTGATATCGCACAATGCTTTTCCGGGAAAACGCGTGGAGGAATACCTTGCCGGTATGATGCCAACTATCATATTGGTCGTTGTTGGGTTATATCGTTATCATTTATTTGAAAGTAAGCCGCACCTGCTTCGTTTCGGTCTGTAATATATTGCTGATATATATTACTGTATTGCATTCTGTGGGTAAAGGTTTCAGTGGATAAACCGCTTAATGCCAGGATCAATTCAGCCGCTTCTCTTACAGCACCTTTGCCGCCTTCATTCTGTGTGATATAATCCACCAAATTATTATCGACCGCAAATTGGATGAGCAGGGGATTGCATGATCTGCCTACCATGATGCGCAAACCTGCGACTTGTGCTACAGAAAAATCCAGCACATCATCAAATACAAATAATATTTCGTGTGGCTGAATATTAAAATGACTGTTCAAATGTTGCAACGCTACTTTTTTATTCAATGCTTTGTAATAAACGGCATTAAAATGTTCGCGCTTGGCTAATAAAAAAGCAGGCATATTATTTTCGCCTGTGATGATCGCTGTTACAGGCACTTGTTTGTTGCGTAAATAATGATTGAAGCGTAACATGTTAGTGCCCATCGCATCTACTTCACTAAATACACTGCCGTTATCGCCGCTCTTTTCGCCGTTATTGAACACGCCATCCCAATCAAATACCACTGCTTTTATTTGCTGCAGCTTTTGTTGCATTACCGCCGGTGGCGTGATAAAATTGCCTTTGAAATGTTTGTGAACCAGTTCTGTTATTGTCATGTTGATCGATAGTAGGGATAAAGATAAATTAAAGTAATTAACTGGTGTAATATTCAATAAAAATACCAATTGATAATTCGCAATTGCCCCATCGGGGCAACATCTTTGTAGAAAAAATGTATTACAGTTGTTATTTACTTCGTAGGAGTAACACCTGCTTAAATTTCATAAATGCATTGATAGGTGGAACTCCTACGGAGTTCGAATACATTTTGGTGTATTTTTCTACAAAGATGAAACTCCTACGGAGTTTATTGTGGAGAATGGATTTGATTGCTGAATGACGATATACTGATGAAATGTGCGATCCCGAAGGCTTTCGGGAGAACCTGCCTGTGAAGCTTCACAGGCAGCGCAAATGCCGGGCAAAAAAAAATCTGAATTACGTTTCCATAATTCAGGCTTTTATATAAATAGATTGTAAGACTATGCTTTCAGATCCTGGATATCTAACATACCAACCGGTTTGCCACCGTCGGTAACTAAGATCGTATCAACATTTGTTTTCTTAAACAATGATGAGGCATCATTTAATAAAGCACTTGATTCGATGCTGATAGATTGGTTGTATTGAAGATCGCCTAATTTTTTGCTAAGGATCGCTTCGCCACCTAATTGTAATAACCTGCGAAGGTCGCCATCAGTGAATACACCTTTGATAGATTTATCTGCATTGGTAACAGTGATTGCACCAAAACCAAATTCAGTCATTTTAACGATCGCATCTTTTACGTTTGTATCTGCGCTAACAACAGGGTTTTTGCCGTTTAGAGCTTCACCAACTGTTAATGTCATTAAACGGGTATCTTGTAAGAACTGGTCTGTACCGATCGTTGTTAGATGATTTTCAGTTAACATCTTGATCACTTTCAATGGAACAGTGATGGTATGAGCACCTGCAGCGATCGCGTTACGAACGTGTTCAGGATATCTTACAGAGCTAAACATGATCTTAGTATCGTAGCCGTAATTTTTAACGGTATCAACACATTGTTTCACCAGAGCAAGGGTATCATAACCCTGATCCTGTGAACGGCCAACAAGGGGACAAACATATGTTGCACCAGCCTGCATTGCCATATAAGCTTGTTGTAACGTGTACACTAAATGCACGTTTACTAATAAACCATCATTGCGTAATAATTTACAAGCTCTAACACCTTCTAAAGAAACAGGTATTTTAAATACCGTTTTTTTAGGGTCCAAACCTAATTTCAATTGACGATGGGCTTCTTTTACTACGTCTTCTGCAGTATCGCCTAAAGCTTCAATTTGCAATACAGGTACTATTTTAGATAGTTTCACGATCATTCCATCGATGTCTGTAATGCCTTCACGCTGCATAAATGTAGGCGTGGTAGTTAATCCGTTAAGAAAACCTAATTTAAAACCTTCTTCGATCTCTTTTAAATTGGCTGAATCCAGGTATAATTCCATAATAATTTGTTGGTTTCAAAAAAATAATGGGCAAATTTAGGTAATATATATTGGTTACCAAATGCTTTTTATTTAGAGCCGAAACTTAGCAATCTTAGTTTTTTCGAACGAAGGCCAATGTATTTTGAGGGTTTTCATTATCGTTCCATGTTGTTGAAATAGCAAAGTTTCTAAAATTGTTATCAGGCAGATCTATATAAAGATGATCCTCACCTTGTATTTTAAAATCATTCTCATCAACACGCTTAACGATCCAATAAAATTCCCTTGTTCTTGTAGCTGATTCTTTACCTATACCTTTTAATAAGGTTAAAGTTCCTGATGTATCTATAGTGAAGGTAAATTTAACAGTGTCCGTTAATTGTGGACTAGTCATGTAAACATGGCCCGTATCAATAAACGTAAAAAAAAATGTAGGTAATGCGATAGTAGTATCACCTTTCATTTCCCAGGAGCCTGACAAAAATTTGAATGATACTTTTTGACTATAGGTGTTAGTAGTCAATAAGCTGCATAAACAAAAAGTGAGTAATATCGCTTTCATAGTATAAAAATAAGGGCTTCTTTTGAAAGCCCTTATTTGGTATGTTTTTTATTAAAATATTAACCTCTGTATTTCACTTCGGTATTGTGTAATTCGATCAATGGTTTTAAGTATTCTTCCAGGTCGTAAACACTTAATTGGCTTGCTGCATCGCATAATGCTTTAGCCGGTTCAGGATGTGTTTCAACGAAAATTCCATCAACACCGGCAGCAACACCGGCTCTTCCTAATACAGGTAAAAATTCTCTTGCACCGCCTTTTGCATCAGCACTTGGGATACCATATTTACGGATAGAGTGGGTGATATCAAATACAACAGGATAACCTAACTGGCCCATATGATAAAATGCACGTGGATCAACGATCAAGTCGTTATAACCCATTGTGTAACCTCTTTCAGTTAAAATAACCTGGTCGTTACCTGCTTCGATACATTTGTTTAGCGGGTGCTTCATGTTTTCAGGAGCTAAGAACTGGCCGTGTTTGATATTAATTACCTTACCTGTTTTTGCAGCAGCAACCATCAGGCCCGTTTGCATACACAAGTAAGCCGGTATTTGCAATACATCACAAACCGCACCTGCATCAGCTGCCTGGTCAGGATAGTGAATATCAGTCAACAAAGTGAAACCAAATTGTTCTTTCACTTTCGCTAACATTTTCATTCCTTCAACGATACCAGGACCGTTATAATAAGTCAAACTGCTTCTGTTATCTTTTGAGAATGAAGATTTATAAATGATAGGAATGTTCATTTTAGCACTTACTTCCTTTAGCTTTTCAGCCGTCTTCATCATAATCATTTCTGTCTCGATCACACAAGGACCCGAGATCAAAAAGAGTTGGTCTGCACCACACTCGATATTACCAACTTTTACTTTTTTCTTGCTCATAAATTACAAACGTTTAAATAGATCTTTAATAGTGTCAATAGTTATTTTTTCTTTCCAATCCGGCCCGATAGCGTGGTTCCACATGTGAGGTAAATTATAGGATACATGCGCCATCGCTGTTATTTGTTCATCGGTCCAGCCTTTACTTAAATTTTGCGGCAAAGTTACATGATGCTTGGTAAGCATTTGCTTAAATTCTTTTACGCCATCAGGATAATAATCACCCAAATGCTGAAACGCTAAACAGTTCGCGTAACAATGTCTTTCGTGAAACACCATCGCTAAGCCGTAGCTCATAGCATGACAAATTCCTACTTCAGAATACGTTAAACTTTGGGTACCCATCATGGATGCCACCATTAGCTTGTCATCGTTCTCAGGAGTTTGTCCGGCAGAGTCGCCTAAATATACATCGCGACAAAGCTTCATCGCTTCTTCAGCAAAGGCAAAGCTGAAGGCATTATTTAATTTACCTTCTTCAGATTCAACGCAATGAATATAAGTATCCATGCCGGTGTAGAACCATTTATCTGTAGGAACAGAAGCAATTAATTCAGGATCAAGGATGACTTGATTGAAAGGAGTGAACTCACATTTTAATCCAAGCTTCTTTTCCGGTCCGGTTAAAACCGCTGTCATGGCTACTTCTGCGCCCGTGCCTGAAATTGTTGGAACGCCTAAATGATACACACCCGGTTTTTTGATTAGATCTAAACCCTGGTATTGTACAGAAGAACCTTCATTCGTGAACATCAATGAAACTGCTTTCGCAATATCCATAATGCTACCGCCGCCAATACCAATAACACCTGCAGGTAAACCTTTCGAGTTTAATATTTCGTCTCTTAATTCGTCGACTTGTTTTGTGGTGGGTTCTTCAACATCTACGTTGATAAATTTAACAACGTCATTATCTTTTAGCGGCAATCTTTTTTCTAGATCTTTGCCTTTAAAATATCCGTCTACTACAAAAAGAAAAAAGCCTTTGTTCTCGTGGCGCTTGGTATCTAAAATACTACCCAGCATATTGAAACTTCCTCTTCCGAAAACTATTTTATCAATGTTCTTAAAATTCTTGTGAACCATGTGCTTAATGTGATGATTTGCTAATATGCTAATGTGCTAATGTTAGGCTTTTGCTGTTGCTAATGCTTTTTTAATGCAAGCGCTAATGCCTTGTCCTAATTGTTTTACTTCTTCTTCTGTCCAGGTGCAGCGCACGCCGAATGAAATTAAACGGCCAACTGTTTCCTGCGCTTTTGGTAGTTGTAAATTGTTATAATCTTGCGGTGCACCAACTAACTCGATCGTTAATTTAGAAGCGGTTTTTAAATTCTTTAAATGATCCCATTGATTAATGAAATGGTACATATTTACGAACCAGTAATTATTGGCAATGCCTGCTTTATTTAATTCTGCTACCGTGCGCTGAGCCGCTTCCGTATCAGGTAATAATATATTTAAGAAGGTAGCTGAATCTCCATTTGGATCTGAGATCGTTGCGAACGATGTACCGCTATCCGCTAAAATGCTTGTCAATAATTTTTTGTTCTTATTATTTGCTTCGATGATGCCGGGAACTTTTCTTGTCTGCGCCACACCAACAGCAGCATGCAATTCACTGATGCGATAATTAAAACCTAAAATAGGATGTGGTTCCATGCCACGGTTGCTACCAGTATGACTGTGGCCGTGATCAGAATAACAATCTGCATATTCATATGCTTGTTGATCATTGGTTACCAATACACCGCCTTCACCTGCAGAAGCGATTTTGAAAAAGTCGAATGAGTAGCAGCCTGTTTTACCAAACATACCAACATTTGTTCCTTTGTAAGATGCACCGAATGCCTGGCCCGCATCTTCAACTAATATCAAATTATGTTCTTTAACAACCGCCATTATCTCGTCCATATTCGCCATACTGCCGCACATATGTACTAAACAAATACCTTTTGTTTTTGGTGTGATGGCTTTTCTAATTCCTGCAGCACTTAAACACAATGTTTCATCAATATCTGCAAATACAGGAAGCGCGCCAACAAATAGCACGGCTTCAATAGTAGCAATAAATGTAAATGGAGGAACGATCACTTCGTCACCTGCGCCAATGCCTGCTGATGCAAGCGCCGTAGCCACAGCAGTAGAACCGCTGGAAACCGCGTGTGCATATTTTGCTTTGGTAATTTTCATTACTTCCGCTTCAAACTCTTTGGCTTTCCATATGCCATTGCGTTGTTGATCGTGCGTGTAGCGGATAAAGATACCTGTCTCCATTACGTCATTCACTTCTTTGCGCTCTTCGGCACCAAATAATTCTATTCCTGGCATAGCATTTATTTTTAGGGGACAAAAGTAAGAAATAAAAAATGGTCTGACGGTCTCCGTCTGACCATTTTTTAAATGTAAAATGCTAAATATTGAATGTAAAATGTAAAAGTTGAGTAGTAATAAGGAATAAGGAACAAAAAATAAGAAATAAGGAAGTTTAGTAAGAAAGCGGCGTCAATCTTCGAAAATCCATTAATCCCAAAATCCGGCGAATCCCAATTCAGACAAATATCCGCAATCAAAGAAATCAAAATAATCAGCTACAATCAATGGTTAAGAC
The DNA here is from genome assembly GCA_035317105.1 of Ferruginibacter sp. GTDB lineage: Bacteria > Bacteroidota > Bacteroidia > Chitinophagales > Chitinophagaceae > Ferruginibacter. Next base: position 18,508 of record DATHHR010000234.1, read on the forward strand.
GACCTTACAAATAACGCACAGGATTGCGCCTCGCATTAAAAATATATCGCTTCACATTCATCCAGAAAGCAACAAAAAGGTAGACAATAACAGGAGAGCCCATCGTTAAAAAGGAGATATAGATGAAATATTTACGGATAGTAGAAGTAGCGATGCCCATTCGTTGCCCGATGGCCGAGCAAACGCCAAATACCTGCCACTCTATAAAGTATCTGAAACGGTTCATATTGCTAAATTATATCAATTATGAATAGCATCTTGTTAAACCAATAAAATTTAATCAATTTCTATGAAAAAAATTAGCTGAACTATTGTAAATTTGCCATGCTGGTTTTAAAATTGAGACTTTCTACGAAATAAACAATTTCTAACCGGATATTTTTCTAATCTCCAAA
>DATHHR010000235.1:0-4875 GCA_035317105.1 Ferruginibacter sp.
TGGTATGTATTATCTACGTTCAAAAGCAGCGGCACAGGCAGTACAGTTCACCGTTGAAAAACAAGGTGGCAAAACTGTTGAACCATTGATCGATCTACACAGTTTAACTGTAGTAGAAGGCAAAGCCGATGCTGTGGATGATGGCCTGAATGGCGGCACTTGCAGTATGGAAGACGGCTGTATCAGCTGTAGCGGATAGATTCTTTGGTAACCACATATACTAGATCCTGCAACTTAATTGTTGTGGGATTTTTTTTATTAAAATGAAGATGTTATTTTGTGCATAAATGATCCCCTAATGAAAGCAATATCCCTATTCACATTTTTTTTATTGGTCGCTTTATCTCCAATTGCAGCAATAGCTCAAAGCCCAAAAAATATTACTGGTTATTATATTAATTCAGCCGGAGGTACAGTCAGGGGTTCATTTCCTCAATATAAAGACTGGACAAATAATCCTGATAAAGTCGTTTTTTTGCCATCCAATGCTACTGAACCTATCAGTCTTACAACAAGCAATTGCAGTTTATTTGAAGTGGATGATTATGATACTTATATCGCCTACGCTGGCAAACGTATAACCAATCCGATAGATCTAAATAGTAGCTCTGATCAAATAGATTCAACAAGTCAATTCGATACTATACAAATATTTCTTAGGATCATTTTTAATTATGATGATTTTAAATTGCTGATGTTACAGCGCAAAGACAGGATCAATATTTTCTATCAGAAAAAGAATGAGCAGCCCATTGAATTGGTTTACAAAAGTTATTCAACGAGTGCAGATAATTTCAAGAGCATTACTACTTACAAAGATCAGTTAGAAGCAATGTTTTGGGATTCAATAAGTGAAAAGCATCTGGCTCAAAATTTAAATACGCTTTCATACGGCGAAGGGAGTCTGGCAAATTTTATGAAAAAGGTATATTCTGTTCCCACAGTAAAAGTTAAAAAGAAAGCAATGTACAAAGTTTCTTATTCGATAAATATTGGAGCTGCAGTAAATTTTCTTTCTACAACGGGAAAGAATAACTATCAGCAAACAAATATAAAATCTACTTCTACCATATCTCCTGTTCTAACGCTGGGAATGTATATTCCCTTTGGTAGGAACTTTGGCAAACTAGGTTTATCGCCCCAATTAAGTTTATATTCTTATAAAAACAGTGGCAGTTATACTCTTTCAATTAATAATGTGACCCATACATTGGGGGCGCAATACAAAACGGATCTCTTAATAGTTCCTAAGGTATATGTAACTTATAAAATGATCGAGAATAAAAATTTTGAGTGGAACGCAGGAGCCGGTATAGGTTTAGCTATTGCCTCAGGGCAAACACAAATATTTTCGGATAACAGTATATATTATTTTGCAGATTCAAGTAAAGGCAAAGACATATACCCTACCATTAATTTTCAAACAGGTTTTGTTTTAAAAAAGAAGATCAATTTCTTAATTAATTATTCTCTTCCTACTATCGCAACCGATTACTACAATTATGTAGGTAAGCATTCGAGCCTGCAATTTTCTATAGGATATGAATTTGAATAAATCAGCAGCCAGTATTACCCGGCCACCGATCTAAATTAACATTATTATAATTATTTGTGTACCCTTTCGTACAATGAATCTGCCATATCCAAATGGTGAATTAGTGTAGGAATAGTTGCTGTAGCCCACGCTTTGATCGTTGAATCATTTCCATTGTCTGCTTCTGTCTTAAAAAGATCAACCGTACTTTTATGATCGTTTACCATCATATCTGAATAATCCTTATCAAAATCTTTTGCTGATTCTGCAGATAACTTATCTATTTTCTTTTGATTGTCATCGCTGATAGCGATAGGTAAAGTAATATTTTTTGTAGCAGCCAGTGCTTTTAATTCATCGTTGGCTTTGCTATGGTCTGTTACCATCATCTGCGCAAACATGGTCACATCCGGGTTGCTGCTTTTGGTTAAAGCCAATTTGCTTACCTGTACTTCCGTCATCCCTCCATTGGCCGCGGTTACGGTAAACTTAACATCTCTTTTAATAGAATCATTGATAACGCTGCTATCGATCTTTATGGCATTAGAATCTTTAGCTGCTGTTACGCTATCTGTGTTTGCAGAACTGTTACAAGCGATGAAAGATACAGTCGTTATCAGCGTTGCGGCAATAATTAATTTTTTCATTGTGTGGTTTATTTGATTAACACTCTTGGTATAGAAAATTGTGCCAGTTGGGGTTTATTATATTGACCTATTAGCCTGTGGAGCTATTTTCCGTATCCGTGAAATCATTTCTACAGATAGGTTAAGTCAATATTTATTAAACGAGTACTATTTGCTACAGGGCAGCCTATCAATATGGCTTGGTTTTAGCCATATTTGGAATAACCAATATAAGCAACGTGATACTTAACATCCAGATCATCTATCTTTTTTTACTTTCGATCCCAATAGCCTGTATAGCCTGGACCATTACACATGAAGAAATATTTAAAGAGCCCAGAGAATATTGCATACGGCGTAGTAAAGACGCTACTTCTATAATAAAAAGAAAGTTATTTTATGTGTTCACCTGTGAGTATTGCTTTAGTCATTATGTAAGTTTAGTAGCGCTTATTTTTACGCAGTACCATTTATTATACACAGATTGGAAAGGGTATGTTGTAGCTGAATTCTCTTTGGTGTGGATAGCAAATCTTTATATGAGCTTATTTTCTTTGCTTCGCCAGGATATTAAAAAAGAAAAAATGGATATCCAGGAAAAAGAAAAAACAAATGCAAGACTTTAATTGTGTAGACTGGCATGAATTTGCGTTTACACTGCCAACATTTATTAATCAAAACAACATTATATGACAAAGTACTCAAAAGAAGCTGGTAACAAAGTTGAGAAAGCGATGCATGAAGAAAAACATGGTACCCTTAAAAGCGGGAGAAGTGGTAAGACAGTAACCAGCCGCAAACAAGCCATTGCAATTGGTTTATCAGAAGCAAGAAAAGAAGGTGCAAAAGTGCCTAAAAAATCTGCTGCTAAATAATAGCCAATATGCAAATAAAAAGTCCCTAATAAAAAATTATCAGGGACTTTTTTATTTTATAACAGCAATTACTTCACTGTAAATTTCTTAATTACTTTCTTATTATTACTTGTTACTATGGCCACATAACTACCTGCGATCAATCCTGGTACATTTACGTATATCGATCCATCGTTGATAACGGCTGTGCCTCTCTGCATTTCTTTACCGATGAAGTTTCTGATATCTACATTCACCGTTTCTCCTTCTGTCCAACCAGGAAGTGTTAGTTTAAAATAACCTTGTGTTACCGGGTTAGGCATTAGTACAGGGCTACTGCCAATAACCGTAATATCTACTGTTGCTGTGCTTGATCCTGCAGCATTTGTAACAGTAATGGTTACTTTAAATACTCCCGTAACTGTTGGCGTTCCACTGATTATACCTGTTGTTGGGTCGATGCTTAAACCTTGCGGTAATCCTGAAGCTTCATAACCCGTTGGTGTATTATCTGCTTCAACAGCAAAAATAAATGGCTGGCCTTCTACCGCACTTGCAGCAGTATCGCTGGTGATCACCGGTACAGGAGCAGCTATAATTGTGATCGTTAAAATATTAGTGGCCGTTCCATCTGCATTAGTAGCCGTGATTGTTACTGTAGCTACACCGCTGATAGTAGGTACGCCTGTGATCTCACCTGTTACAGTATTTACGCTTAAGCCTGCCGGCAATCCGCTGGCACCATAACTTGTTGGATCATTCGTTGCAGTGATATTATAAGAAAAAGGCTCACCAACATTACCGGTGGTACTACCATTACTTGTTATTATAGGAATGCCCGCTAAAGTATTAATTGTTATAGTAAATACCTGCGTTCCGGTACCCGAAGCATTTGTCGCTTTTAGGGTATCGATAAATGTTCCTGATTGAGTTGGTGTTCCACTAATTACTCCCGCAGCATTGACAGACAAACCTGTAGGCAATACACCGGTTACTGCAAAGCTTGTTGGGTTATTCGTTGCCGTTATGCTGTAACTGAATGCGGCGTTGATCGTTCCACTTTGTGCGGGATTTGATGTTATTACTGGTTTATCTAAAACAATAGTGATCGTTAATACCTGTGTTCCTGTGCCTCCTGCGTTGGTTGCAGAGATACTGATTGTTGTTGTTCCAACCGTTGTTGGTGTTCCACTAAGAACACCTGTTGTTGTATTGAATGATAAACCTGCTGGTATCGGTGATGCCGTATAGCTTGTTGGATTATTTGTTGCCGAGATCGTATAGCTAAATGCCGTGCCCACTGTACCCGTTGCTGTGTTCGATGTGATCACTGGTTTTGCAGGATTGATCGTGACAACTACTGTTCCGTTTCCGGTGCCACCTGCATTGGTTGCAGAAATATTTACGGTAGTAGTAGCAACTGTTGTTGGCGTTCCGCTAAGAACTCCTGTTGTTGTATTGAATGATAAACCAGCAGGTATCGGTGATGCCGTATAACTTGTTGGATTATTTGTTGCTGTGATCGTATAACTAAATGCCGTGCCTACTGTACCTGTTGCTGTGTTCGATGTTACGACTGGTGCGCCAGGTATCGCTGCATTAATAGTCACAACAACTGTTCCGTTTCCGGTACCGCCTGCATTGGTTGCTGAGATGGTTATTGTTGTTGTTGCAGCTGTTGATGGCGTTCCGCTAAGAACTCCTGTTGTTGTATTGAATGATAAACCAGCAGGGATCGGTGATGCCGTATAACTTGTTGGATTATTTGTTGCTGTGATCGTATAACTAAATGCCGTGCCTACTGTACCTGTTGCTGTGTTCGATGTTACGACTGGTGCGCCAGGTATCGCTGCATTAATAG
>DATHHR010000236.1:0-3132 GCA_035317105.1 Ferruginibacter sp.
GCCGTTTACCATATCTTGGTAAAAATCTACGTTTGGCGTATTTTCTAACATCTCTCTCCACTTACCGGCAAATAACATCCTATCGCTTTGCGCTCTCGGGCTCCACATTGCCGGTCCCTTTGATACATTTAGCATCCTGAACTGGATCATACTTTGATCAGTAACAATACCGCTATAACCACCCAAGGCATCGATCTCTCTTACGATTTGCCCCTTAGCGATACCACCCATGGCCGGATTACAGCTCATTTGTGCAATGGTCTGCATATTCATAGTTACAAGCAGCACTTTACTACCGAGATTGGCGGCAGCTGCAGCGGCTTCACAACCGGCATGGCCGGCACCCACAACTATGATATCGTATTCAGGAAACATGGGTGCAAAGGTACAAATAGCTAAAAGCTTTTTAAAATCTATATTGAAAAACAAATGCTCCACGTGGAGCATAATGAAGATTTTTGACTGATTTGGGAGAATGCTCCACGTGGAGCATTACTTAAAGTATAGTTTCAGGTATTTCTCTTCCACCGATCTCATGATCTTTTCATCCTTTGGGGTTTTATCCTTATATCCGCACAAGTGCAGTACGCCATGGAATATCACCCTGTGCAGCTCACTTTTGATGCTTATACCTAGTTGTTTAGCATTATCTCTTACCCTGTCGATGCTTATATATATTTCTCCTTCTGTTATTGCTTTGTTGGCGGATAGATCGAATGTTATGATATCTGTATAGTAATCATGCTGTAGAAACTGTTTATTAATGTCAAGTAAATACTCATCCGAACAAAACACGTAGGTTAAAGAGGAGGCTGACCGCTTTTCACGTTTAAAAATGGATTGAATAAAGGTCTTTAGCCTTGTTCTGTCTGTCAGTGCAATACTTTGATCAGTAAAAAAAAATCGGATATCCATATGTTATTTTCTAAAATCGAAATTATAGAACAATAATGAATGAATACTTTTGTAACTAATTAAAGAAGCCTAAAAATGGACAAGCGTCTCTCAGAAATTAAAGTTGGAAAGGCTGTAATAATTAAGGCTTTTGAAAAAGATGATATTTTTCTTAAATTAATGGAAATGGGTTGTGTACCAGGAGAAACAATTATTGTTGACCAGGTGGCTCCTTTGGGAGATCCTATTTCGATCTTGGTAGCGGGGTATAATCTTAGTCTTAGATTAAACGAAGCAGAGAATATTTGGGTAGAAGAAGTGGTGCTCGAAAAGAATAAAATTTAATAATACTCTAATAGCCAATTGTTTATGAAGATAGGATTATACTTTGGCTCCTTTAATCCTATACATATTGGCCACCTTATTATTGCCAATCATGTTGCCAATGCTACTGATCTTCAAAAAGTTTGGTTCGTTGTGTCTCCCCAAAATCCTTTGAAACAATCAGCCTCCCTATTGAATGAATATGATCGTTTACACCTTATTAATATTTCTATTGAAGGAGAGAATAAATTGAAAACATCCAATGTTGAATTCGCTTTGCCCAAACCATCCTACACTGTTGATACGCTCGCTTATCTAACAGAAAAATATCCTGAACACAAGTTTTCAATAATTATGGGTAGCGATAGTTTTTCCAATATCACCAAGTGGAAGAATTATACAGTCATTTTAAAAAACTATCCTTTATACATTTATAAGCGCCCGGGATTTGAGATAGACATTTCTTTGAAAAAAGATCTTGTTCAATTGGATGCGCCCTTATTAGAAATTTCGTCTACCCGTATCCGTGAGTTAATTAAAAAAGGTAAATCTATTAAGTATTTATTGCCTGATGTGGTCAAAGAGGAAATAGAAAGAAACGGGTACTACAAATGATCTAAAAGATCCAGCCTAAGAGCAGGCAAAATAGTACTACCACAGGAGCAGGAATTTTGGTAAAATTCAACACAAGAAATGTGGCTACAATAACGGAGATATTTAAAAAACTGATCCTGTTAAAAGACATAATAGATACATCTTTTAATAAATAAAAAGTAGCGGCTACCATTAAGCCTACTACAACTGCATTAATTCCTTCCAGTGCCCGATAAACAACTACATATTTTTTAAAGTACTGCCAGACGGGAAAGAAAAATAACACCAATAAAGCACTTGGTAGAAAAATAGCGATGGTTCCAATAAGACAACCAAGTAATTGCATATTCTTTCCTTCATCTTTTAAAGCGATACCACCAGTATAAGAAGCAATAGCGAAAATAGGTCCAGGAATGGCCCTGACCATACCCGCACCTGTTAGTAATTCATCCCTATCGATCCTTATGATTTTTTGCCTTGTGTCAACAAATTTTGCGTCTGTTGGCCTGGCAACATATTGATCTAATATCATAGGGATTAAAACATCTCCTCCACCAAAAACAAAACTTCCGAAACGGTAAAAGTTCTCAAAAAGATTATACGCTTTTCTATGCTGCCAATTCTCTTTTCTTGCTGATTCACTCAAAAATCCTGCGATAATGAACACCAGTAAAAAAAGCCAAATATTTGTCCAGCGGATATGTCTTGGCCTGATCACTTCTTCTTCCGGGATACGCTTACTGCTAAAATTTGTTGCAATACCGCCAAAAATTATCAGTAAAGGAAATACCCATGGTGTTTTAAATAATAAATAAGTAACAGTTACAGAAACAACCATTATCACTTGGGTTATCAAATTATTCACAGATATCTTAAATGCTCTCACCGCAGCAAATACCAGAAATCCAATAGCCATCGGCTGGATGAACTGGAAAATATCATTCTGAAGGTTTGCAGTACCAATTGCCGCTACTAAAAAAGATAAGGCGCTCATTATTATACAAGCAGGGGCGATCCAAACCAGGAGCGTTAAAACAGCTAATACAACACCTCCTTTTTTATAACCGATCAGTGTAATAGTTTGTGTAGAAGAAGCACCGGGAAGCATTTGACAAAAAGAAACATATTCCATCAACTCTTGTTCTGTAATATCTTTTCTTCTTTCCACAAAAGTTCGCATCATCATTCCAAAATGCCCCGGTCCGCCAAAAGCAGTAACACTATGCAGCAGAACAGTCTTTAAAAATGATATTTGACGCAGCAATTTCATTAGCTAAAATAAAATATAATCACCAAGGTAAGTATTGAATAGTTTAAACG
>DATHHR010000237.1:0-5879 GCA_035317105.1 Ferruginibacter sp.
CGTTTTATCAGGCGCCTCTATCAGACAAAAGGCGAGCCCTTTTGCTTCGTCTATCCAATAGGTCATACACTTGCAGCCATACTCATGCTGCAGCAGCATATCTTTCTGATGTGCCTCTGCAACATCCAGCGCCTCAACACCTGGAACCGTATGTATATCCATGTAAATGGGCATGACCTGATATATTAGGTAACGTAATATGCAGCCTGAATATAGGTTGTATTGATTTGGCTGCTATCCAAATGTAAGGTTTCTGCGTAAAATGAAGAAAGTTTTTATCGTATATGGCTTGTTCTACTTAAGAATCATCCCTTTCTGAAAATAATTTATTGTTTATTATTAAACAATAACATTGCCTGCGTTGCAGTTGTATTGCCTGGTTGTACCTGCAAAGATCTTTCCCATATCTGTTTAGCTTTTTCCGGTTCATGATCAATATAATAATAACCCATCCCCAAATTATTTAAAAAATTTACGTTAGTAGGAGAACACTCTACCGCTTTTTCAAATGATATAACGCCAAGCTCAGGGTTAGCAGATTTTAATTGTTTGATCCCAAGATTTGAATAAGAAACACCAAGGTTAGCATAGTATGGCCCTAAGAAGGGGTTTGTAGGAAATATTGCTTTTGCCGTATCCCAGTTTGCTTTGGCAATATCATAGTCGTTCAATAAATAATAAGCGTAGCCTAAATTCAGGTAGCCATTTACATATTTAGTGTGGATGGTGATCGCCTTTTTTAAATAAACAATGGCATGATTTAGCGTCTCCACTTTTTTTAGTGAATCAGTAATCAATATCGCAGAATCTACTAATGTTTGTCCGGCGTTGCCATTACTAAGCGCGCTATTAGGTACCGCATTCACATCCGCTAAAAACAAAGTGCCATTATTTTTCCATTGTGCATTTCGTTCTATGTCTTTAGCTGCGCACCAAAATACAAGTGCCAGGCATCCTACAACAAGCACCGCCTGCCTCACCATTGGCTGATTGATCTTCTCTAATAAATAATTAATACCGATAGCAACGATCAGGAAAAAACCAAAAGATGAATGATATACCAAACGTTCACCCATAGTAGCGCCCAGGTCAAACATTAAGTTTGATACTAAAAATAAATGCAATAAATAAAATGCCAGGGCGAAAGACAGGATGCTTCTTTTGCGGAATAAAATTATTGTTGCTACTATCATTCCTATTAAAATAAATAAGGATACCCATACAGCGATATCTCCAAAATCAGCATACGGAATAGTATTGTATGAATAATCGCTTGACAGCACTGTTGGGTGTATCAATAACCACAAGTAGCGATCCAGTATTTCTATCTTGGTAGCCAGTCTTTGCATATTATCTGCAAACAAAAAAGGATTATTCAACAGATCAGGGCTCTCCACATTATTACCGGTGCCTACAATACCAGTACGGATAATTATATACAACAAAGCCACAAGAAAAAACGGGAAAGCCCTTGTAAGGCTTTTCATTATGGTATCTTTTTTTACAATGCAGAAAAGCATTGGCAATAGTACCAACATAGTGATCGCATACTCTTTAGAAAGAAATGCCAGGAAGTAAAAGAGTAATCCCCAATAGAGGTCCTTCTTCTTTTGGCTATCATAATATTTAAATGCCTGGATAAATGTGAGTGTATAAAACAGGAAGGAAAATATCTCATCCCTGCTTTTTATATTGGCCACTACTTCTGTATGCATAGGATGAATAAGAAAAAGCAGGCAGGTAAGAAAAGGTATCAACGGCTGCTCTTTAAAAATATAGGTCCTGAGAAAATACAATAAAAACAAAACAGATAAAATATACAAGAGCACATTCGTCACATGCCTTTCATAGGTTAGTGCCGGAGCAACCTTAACATCATTTTTTGTCAGCAGCTGTGCATCTGCGTCCATGGTAGAATCTAACAACTGTTGTTCAAGGGCAAATGTTACGATAGAAAGCGGCCTGTAACGGCCTCCGGATAACTGCTGCTCACCACCATATTGTGCGTAAAAACTTGCCAGAGCATCTGAGCTCATTATTTTTGGTATACCTGCCGCACCTTGCTGTACATATTGGTTCTTTAATATAATGACTTCATCATCCAGCGCGTATTTATTGCTAAAACAATTTGCAAAACAGATAAGGCCTATAATTGCCAACAATATTGCCTGAAATTTAAAGCCGTTGACCGTATACCAGGGTTCATTTGATTTTTTAACTGGTGGCGGCGCAACTTTTTCTACCGGTGCTGTAGTCTGTTGACTGGCTTTTATCTTTTTTTTCTTTCCCATATTTAAACATTCGTTTGGCTGTACAGGTTGCTAAGATACATATTTACGCATATTAAATACTAACTAAGCGCTTGGATATCTGCCTATATTAATTATTTTAGCATACATCATTAAATAAAGAATAATGGAAATTGGCATTGATAGTTTTGCATCGGCAATGATAAGCGATACGGGCACTGTAAGCAAAGATTCGATCCCTCTTTTATTGGAAAGAATAGAACAGGCAGATAAAGTAGGCCTCGATATATTTGGTATCGGCGAGCATCATCGTAAAGAGTTTTTAGATGCTGCACCTACTATGATATTGGCTGCAGCTGCGGCCCGCACAAAACGCATCAGGCTTACCAGTGCGGTTACAGTGTTGAGCGCAGCTGATCCCGTAAGGGTATTTCAAAATTTCGCTACGCTCGATCTCATCTCGCAAGGACGTGCCGAAATGGTTGTTGGCCGTGGCTCTTTTATAGAAGCCTATCCATTATTCGGCTTGAATTTAAAAGACTATGATGAGCTCTTTATTGAAAAACTACATCTCTTATTACAGATCCGCGATAACGAATTTGTTACCTGGTCAGGTAAATTCAGACCGGCATTAAATAATCAGCCTATCTATCCAAGGCCATTGCAAAAAGCTATACCGATCTGGCTCGGCGTTGGTGGCACACCAGCATCATTTATCCGTGCAGGCACTTTAGGCATACCATTAATGGTTGCAGTTATTGGCGGAGAAACGCATAGGTTTCGCCCGCTGATCGATCTGTACAGAGAAGCAGGAAAAAAAGCGGGGCATGCTCCTGAAAAATTAACCGTAGGATTACATTCCCTTGGCTATATCGCTAATAGCACTGAAGAAGCCGTAGCTGATTTTTATCCCGGCTACGCCGAGACATTTACCCGCATTGGAAAAGAACGCGGCTGGCCGCCGGTAACCCGTCCGCATTTTGATGCACAAAATGGTGCACTGGGCGCCTTATTAGTTGGCGGACCAAAAGAAATAGCCGAAAAAATATTGCGCCATAGCGAAGCGCTTGGCGGTATTTCAAGAATTACTTTTCAAATGGACAATGCAGGTTTATCACATCAACAATTATTGAATGCTATTGAATTATTAGGAACAAAGGTTGCGCCATTGGTAAATATCTCTTAATGTAATATTAAAAATGATCGTCATTTTTAATATTACATATAGTCTACCCATTTGATAGACTATATGTAAATAATTATTATCTTTGTAAAACTTTATTACTAAGATTAATTATAAAACTGCATCCAACTTCTACTTACATGAGATTCGTATCACTAATCGTTTCCCTTATTTTAATGGCAAGTTTGAGTAGCAATGCCCAAATCAAATTTGAAAGCGGCTATTTTATAACCAGCCAGGGCGAAAAAATAAACTGCCTGATAAAAGATAAGGACTGGAGTTATAATCCAACGGAATTTATTTATAAATTAAATGATACATCGGAAATTAAAACAGCCGATATTTCCGCTATTGCGGAATTTGGTGTTGGAAGCATTCTTAAATACAGAAGGTTCACAATTAATATAGACAGGTCAAGCGAGTTATTAGGTTACATGACTGATTATTACGAACCGAATTTTAATAAAGAACAACTATTCCTGAAAGTTTTAATTGAAGGCAAGGCTACCTTATATCAATATGAAAGCGCAAGCTTAACAAGGTTCTTCTTTAGTAATGATAGTGTAACAGATCCTCAGCAATTGGTTTATAAAATATATTATACATCAAGTAATACCACCGGAGAAAACAATACTTACAAACAGCAGCTGTTAAACAATTTAAAAGGATCAGAAGTATCGGAGAAAGACATAGATCATTGTCATTATAAAAAAGCTGATCTTTTGAAAATTTTTAATACCTATAATGGCGATGACCAACAGTTGAACATTGTATATGTCCCCAAAAAAATAAAGCGCGATATCTTCGATATAACTTTACGGGCCGGCCTTGATTTTTCCTTTTTAAATCTTAAGAACCAATACCTTGGTGAAGTTGGTATGGGTAGCCAAACAAATTTCAGGATGGGTATTGAAGCAGAATACATACTGCCTTTTAATAAAAATAAATGGTCAATAATTTTTGAGCCTACTTTCAATCAATATAACAAAACTTTGGTCTCTACTTATGGCACCACTAGTATCGCCTACCAAGGGATCGAATTCCCTATCGGTATCAGGTATTATCTTTTCTTAAATGATAGGTCTAAGTTCTTTATAAATGCAGCGCTGGGATATACGGTCCGCTTTAATTCAAACACTGAGATATTGAGCGATACTTTAGGCAACGCCAATTCTAATTTTAATCTGATATTAGGACTAGGATATAAATATAATAACAGGTTTGCTATAGAAGCAAGATATGATGGAGCTGAGGACCTGATTTCCCGGGATAATTATTGGTATTCTCAATCCAATACTTTTTCTTTTATAATAGGCTACACAATATTTAAAAAGCCGTAACAGTTTTTACTTTCTTAATGACAAGTAATTAAAAGAACGCCCTGATAGCTGCATTACCTGTATTGATCGTTGAAGAACCGCTTGGTTTTCTTCCTGTATATTGAAAGTTGATCTCTATATTAGTTGACAAGCGTTTGGTGTATTGAATATTCCATAAATAATTTTGTCCGGGTAATAAGCCGTTTAAAATAACATACCCTGTCGGTGAATTAATAGATCCGCCGGTATCAAATTTAAAATCAATATTGTTGATAGAAAAACTTGCCGTAACAGTGCTGCTCGACAACACATTGTATTTAAGGTCTGCAGTGATCACATTGTCTCTTGCCTGTTCATGAAAACCAATAACATTCCTGCTTTGATCTAATGAATAGGTAAGCGTGACCCTGATATTAGTGCCATGCGTATAACTTACTGATGGCGCAATAGATCGTTCCTTTATCTGGTAATTACGATTTTCATACACAGGCGCATTGGCTTGATTTTGTATTGAACGCAATATCACGTTTGTACTGATCAGCCTGTTGATATTCCATCTGCCATTAAAATTCAACGTGCTTGTTTTGTTACTTTCAAAACCATAGGTTAGTAATGACTTTACCTGGTTAATGCTTTGTGTTATATCCATTCCCCACTTTGTATTAAGGCGGTTAAAATAAAATGTGTTGGATAAAAATGAATTGAGCGACAACAAAGAACTATCTGTCAATTGCTGATCAAAAGGGCTTAGCTGAAATTTATTATTAGACACATTTTTCCTGCTGATCTGTAATGTGGATGAAATACTGGAGCTGGCCAATAATTTCCTGGCTCCATGAGCTGTGCCGAGATCGATCATCGCTCTTGGCGTTAGGTCAAGACTATAATTCAGCTGCTCATAATTTGTTTTTACATAATCATTGCTGGGTGTATATACTTTTATATAATTTGCCTGATCGGGATATAGCGCTATTTCAAATTCATTCAACGTTGCGATACCATCATGATTATAATCGTTCCAAACATATATTCCCTGTCCGGCAGGCACTTGCACATATGTGTACTCTAACTTTTGTTCTTGCCCCGATCCGACTTCATACAAAACATTCGCTTTCAATAATCCCTTCC
>DATHHR010000238.1:0-6160 GCA_035317105.1 Ferruginibacter sp.
AGTTGAGAACAAAAGCAATATATAATTCATTAACAAGCCGCAAGCAACAAGGAAAAAAATCCTTTGTCGTACTAATTGATCCCGATAAGGTGAACAATAGCAATATGCAACAGCTAATTGAATTAGCTGTAACTGCGCAGGTAGATTATTTTTTTGTAGGTGGCAGCCTGGTTATTTCTACTTATCTGGATGAGTGTCTACAGCTGATCAAACGCAATTGTACTATCCCTACTATTTTATTTCCGGGAAGCCCTTCACAAGTAAGTAAATATGCAGATGCTTTATTGTACCTGTCATTAATAAGCGGCCGTAATGCGGAATTGCTGATTGGCCAGCATGTAGTTTCGGCGCCTTTTGTAAAGAAAAGCGGTTTGGAAATCATGTCGACCGGCTACATGGTTGTCGATGGTGGTGCGCCTACAACAGTCTCCTACATTTCAAACGCAAACCCTTTACCTGCAGATAAAAACGAAATTGCCATGTGTACAGCGATGGCCGGCGAAATGTTAGGCATGAGCCTGATATATATGGATGCGGGCAGTGGTGCTAAAAGGCCAATTGCAGAAAGTATGATCGAAAAAGTTGCACAATCTATCAGCGTACCATTGATAGTTGGCGGCGGCATCATTGAGCCGGAAAAAGCTTACCTGAATTGTAAAGCAGGTGCAGATGTAATTGTTGTTGGAAATGCTATTGAAAAAGATGCATCCCTTATTAAAGAGATGGCCGCTGCTATACATTCAATACCTGTGCTTAAGGCTTAACGCAAAAAGCTGAACGCCTGATATATCTTTTCTTGCATTGCGCATTAAGCGTTTAGCATTCAGCCTACAAGCTCATCATTTCTTTAAACTTGACCGCTTGCCTGCGGCTCACTTCTACCTTATCACCACCTCTTATTTCTAATAATAATCCTCCGTTAAAATATGGTTCTATCTTTTCGATCATCCGCATGTTGACGATATGTTTTCTGTTGGCGCGAAAAAAAACTCTTTCATCCAGCCTTTCTTCCAAAGCATTCAATGATTTTAAGATCAAAGGTTTGTTGCCCGCAAAAAATACCTTCGCATAGTTACCCACGCTTTCAAATAAACGCACATCAGATAATTTAACGAACCAACAGCTTTCGCCGTCTTTTACAAATACCTGATCGTGCTCGCCTAATAAGCCCCTGTTGTAGGTTTGGGTAGCTATCTCCTTATCTTCTGCCTGTTGTAATTTTTGTAACGCATCCGCCAATCGTTTAGGTTCTATTGGCTTCATTAAATAATCCAGTGCATTTACATCAAAAGCTTTTAAAGCATATTCATCATAAGCAGTAGTAAATATAACATGCGGCGCCCTGTCTAATTCCTGCAACATATCAAAACCTGTTTTACCGGGCATTTGTATGTCCAAAAAAACAAGATCAGGATTTAATTCTTCTATCTTTTCTATTCCTTCTGTAGCATTAGCCGCTTCTGCAATGATCTCTATCTCAGCAAATTCCTGCAACAATTTTTTTAGTTCGTTGCGGGCCAGACGTTCATCATCAATTATAATAGCTTTGTACGTATTCATTTGTTATTGTTTATACATGTATCGGAATGCTCACTTTACTTTGCACCATTTCCGTATTCAAATTTTTTATTTCGAAACTGGCTTTACCATGGTACAATAAATTCAGGCGGTCTTCTGTACTTTGAATACCAAATCCTTCGGTATTAATAATTCCATTCAATTGGCCGGAGTTTTGTACGATCAATTCGAGATTGTCTTCTTTGAATTGAGAGCTGATCTTCACAAATCCACCATTGATACTTTTACTGATGCCGTGTTTGATGCCGTTCTCTACCAAGGTCTGCAACATCATTGGCGGTACAGGCTGTAACAGCGTTTGCTTATCAATATTAAATTCAATTTTTAATCTTTCTTCAAAACGCATATGTTCCAATGCCAGGTAATCTTTTACAATATTCAATTCTTTTTCGAATGGCACCGTTTCAGATTTTCCCGCATGCATACTACTTCGCAAAATATTACTTAGTTCTGTGATAGCGGTTCGTGCACGCGCCGGATTTTCATCTACCAATGCACGAATACTATTCAAAGAATTAAAAATAAAATGCGGATTGATATGTGACTTGATGGTTTTTAATTCCAGCTCTTTCACCATACTTTCGAGCCGCAACCTATCCAGCTGATCATTGGTGTTTTTTTCTACATAATGATATACGATATAGATCAGCAACCATATTGCTATCAATAAAAGGTTTTGGTAAATGCCAAAGATATTACGCTTATCATCGTGTACCCACTGTCCATCGCTGTTTCTGTACCAGTTGGTAGCATGCTTAATTTCTTCAACAACACTTGTTACAGCAGCGCCGTTATTTTCATTTAAATAATAATTAGCGGGAAGGGTGTATTGAACCTCCATCCGCTTCGCCTTTTCTAATTTTCTATTTTGCAGATAGGTATCGTACGAATAATTAGTGCTGTGTTCAATAGCCCTGTCTCCATAAAATAATATGACCCCTGATGTAATAACGCCTACTATAAATAAGAATACGATCTTACTGTAAGAAAAATTTAACCAGTTATTTTTTTTGATAAATATTTTTAGCAGATGGGTAATTACAATACCAAGTATAAGAGATATAGCCAGACTGATCAAAAATTCAGTTTTGCCCCCTAATTCTTTAAAGCGGTCTTCAAAAACCACGAGGTTAAAATACATAGAGATAAGGCCCCATACGCCCCAGCCCAAAACCTGGCACAACCAATATCTTTGACTTATTTTTCTCATATAACAAAGTTATCATGTATTGCTATCAATTAAAGCAATGTTTTATTAAAGGTGAAAAGAGGGGTTGAGAGGTTAAAATGGGTTGATATTGGAAAGCAGAAACCATGTTAACAGCTAACATGGTTTCTTAAGTACAGAAGAGGGTTTTTACTTTTTCAACAATTTAAAAGCGTGTGACCACTGATTATTTCTGAGCCCCGGGATACACCATAGCATACATAATGGCTCGATCGCCCTTGCGGCTTCTACTTTACCCATATCTTCTACTTCCCAGCCAAAGCTGATCAGGATATTAGTTACAGTTTTTTTTGCTTCGTCATCATTACCGCAAATAAACATGCTTGGCTTTATACCATCAAAATCGGGTTTATACATAAACGCATTACCCACCGAATTAAATGCTTTTACAAGATGGGCCTGTGGCAATAATACCTGCAGCTTTTCCATTAATGATTCATTAGGTGTAGTGAAATATTTTAATACGCCATTTACAGGAGGTTCTGCGGCTATCGGATTCGTTACATCAATAACCGTTTTACCGGAAAAATTTTCTATCCCTGCTGATTTAATTACTTCTTCGACAACAGCTCCCCCGGTTGCCAGAATTATTATATCGGCAAATTTCGCAGCATTATTATAGCTCCCTATCTGTCCGCCACTATTATCCTTCTGCCATTTTACTATAGCATCTTTTGTGGTGTTTCTGGACGCTAGCATTACTGCATTGCCTTCTTTTAAAAAAGCAGTGGCCAATACCTGGCCTACTACGCCTGATCCGAGGATTCCGATTTTCATAAAATTTATTTTAGTGATGAGTATGGTTACCTAAAATTATCAAATACGAATTATCAATTATCAGTCCTAATTGAGTTAGTTTTACAATGTTGATAAAAAAATGACAATGGCCAATCCAAATCTAAATAGCGATAAAGACCAGCTGAGCAATTCGGAGAAGGAATTTGAGAATAATATCCGTCCCAATCAGATGGAGGATTTTTCGGGCCAGCCTCAAACGATCGAGAACCTGAAGATCTTTATCAAAGCGGCGAAGATAAGAGGCGAAGCATTGGACCATATCTTATTTCACGGCCCTCCGGGATTAGGAAAGACTACCTTAAGCAGAATTGTTGCGAATGAACTTGGCGTTAATATAAAAGAAACAAGCGGACCGGTAATTGAAAAACCCGGCGATCTTGCAGGCCTATTAACTAACCTGGAAGCAAATGATGTTTTATTTATTGATGAGATACATCGTTTAAGTACTGTTGTAGAAGAATATTTGTACGCAGCCATGGAAGATTACCGCATCGATATCATGATCGATAGCGGGCCAAGTGCAAGAAGCGTACAGATCAATTTAAATCCGTTCACGTTAATTGGCGCCACTACAAGAAGCGGCTTATTAACGGCGCCATTGCTTTCTCGTTTTGGTATAAAATCAAGATTAGAATATTACAGTGCTGCAACCTTACAAAAAATAATTTTACGTTCTGCGGCTATTTTAAACACCACTATATCTACTGAAGCTGCAGATGAAATAGCGAGGCGCAGCAGGGGTACCCCACGTATTGCCAATGGGTTATTAAGACGCGTAAGAGATTTTGCACAAGTATTAAATGACGGTACTATTGACATGGGCATTACACAACATTCTTTAAAAGCATTGAATGTAGATGAACATGGCCTGGATGAAATGGATAACCGCATACTCAATACCATCATTGATAAATTTAAAGGCGGCCCTGTTGGCATTACTACCATCGCTACTGCAGTAGGTGAAGAGGTTGGCACATTGGAAGAAGTGTACGAACCGTTTTTAATACAGGAAGGATTTATTATGCGTACACCACGCGGCCGTGAAGTAACTGAGAAAGCTTACAAACATTTAGGAAAAATGCCTTACAATGATTCGAATTCTTTATTTAAATAATTTCAGCAAAGGCGCCAGGATAAAAGACAAAAGCCGCAAAGGAACATTTCCTTTGCGGATTTTCTACTATAGCGCCTTTGCGTGAAACAAAACAGTTTACGCAGAAACTAACCTAAATCCATTCCCATGGATATTTACAATTTCGATCGTACTATCTTCTTTTAAATATTTACGCAACTTAGCAATGTACACATCCATGCTGCGGCCATTAAAATAAGTATCGCTTCCCCATATTTTTTTCAAAGCGATATCTCTTGCCAGCAGATCATTCTTGTATTCGCACAACATTTTCAATAACTCATTTTCTTTAGGAGAAAGCGTTTGTAATTTTCCTTCAAAACCCAATTCACGCAAACGCGGGTTAAAATGATATTTGCCAAGGTCAAATTCGGCATTCACTTCTTCTTTGTGCAATTCTTCGTTACGTTTTAAGATCGCTTTTATTTTTAGCAACAATACTTCGCTATCAAAAGGTTTAGTGATATAATCATCTGCACCTAATTTATATCCTTGTATAATATCATCTTTCATTGTCTTGGCAGACAAGAAAAATAAAGGGACATCAGGGTTGATATCGCGTATCTCTTCTGCTAATGTAAAGCCATCCATATTGGGCATCATTACATCTAACAGGCAGATATCGAATTTTTCGCGTTGAAATCCAGCCAATCCTAAACGACCATCTCTTTCCAACACAACATCGTAATCATTTAATTCTAAATAATTTTTTAGCACTAAGCCAAGATTCGTATCATCTTCGCAAAGCAATATTTTGGGTTTAATTGTTTCCATTGTTTTTTGTTTGTTAGCAAGTAACGCTAATTCGCTGTTTATCATATAGACCAGCCATCTAATTTTTTGTTAAAGCGTATGGTGGCTAGTCGTTATTCTACAATCAGTTTATGCATTATTTTACCTGTTGATGCACTATTCAATTCTAAGAAATAATAGCCCGGAGTTAATTTCGCACTCATCGGGAATGGATAGATCAGGTCGCCCGCACTTACCGAAATTGTTGTTTGTTCTATCGGCATTGGTTGTCCTAAATAATCCAACAACCTGATCGTATAGGTATTGGAAGCCTGATTGCTTAAATGTAAGTATACCGTACCTCCTGCTGTTACAGGATTAGGGTATATCGCAGCAGCAACGATCTTGTCTACTTTTACAACGGTACTAAAATAAGGTGCTGCATTGCTATCGCTGCTGATGGCTTCAACACGATAATAATTATTTCCATTAACCGGTGATCCATCCACCTCAGTATACACAATACCATTTGCACCATTATTGCTAACTGAAGTAACAACGCTGATCGTTGTAAAATTGATGCTATCAGTTGACCGTTGTATTTCGTATTGTTTCACTAATACTTCACTATCAACGGTCCATTGTATGGCTATTGTAGCTGCTTGTCTGGCTGCACTGGTCGATATAAAACG
>DATHHR010000239.1:0-2912 GCA_035317105.1 Ferruginibacter sp.
TTTTTACAGTATTATTTTACCGCAATTATTACCCTCCTTAATTGGCGCGTCACTGCTCACGTTCATGGCAAGCATGGCATCTTTTTCAGCACCATTTATTTTTGGTGGCGAAACCCGCTTTTTAACAACGGCTATTTATTACGCAAAAATAAATGCAGATAATTCTTATGCGGCAGTGTTGTCGATATTGTTAACGGTAATCTCAATCGTCTTTTTGGCTTTTTTAAATTGCTATAGAAATAAGCAACCGCTTACCGGAAGAACGAAAGGCGCAATAAGATCTGTTATCTCATTTGATAACAAAAAATACAATTATATAACACTCGGCTTTATAATCATTTTTTGTATTGTTATTGCATTGCCTATTGTTTCCTTATTTATATTATCATTGATACCTGAAGGGTCATTAATGCAACCGGGATTGAATTATAGCTATAGCCTTGATAATTTTAAGAATATATTTATTGATAACGATGCACTCCAACCTTTTTTTAACAGCATAGAAAGCTCAGCAGCAGCAATTTTGCTTACATTATTAATTGGTTTAGCTGTTGCGTATATTCTCAGGGGCAAAAAAAATATTTTCAGGTCTTTGGTTGAAATAATTATTTCAGTGCCTTATGGCATTCCGGGAACAGTGATCGCCATTTGTTTGATTGTGAGTTTTAATTCACCCAACCTTTTTTCATTCAATACTATTTTAGTTGGAACATTTTGGATACTGCCTATTGCTTATACGGTAAGAAATATCCCTATTTTATCACAGGCAGTAATAGCAGGATTGCATGCTATTGATCCATCGATCGAGGAAGCATCTGCTACATTAGGCGCAACCAATTTTAAAACCTGGCGTTCCATTACATTGCCGTTGATCTATCCGTCGATATTGCAAGGCTCATTGCTTGTTTTTATTAATTCTTTCGGGGAATTTGTAGCAACCATATTATTATACAATTACGCTACTAAAACCATATCTGTAGAAGTCTACTCTCAGCTAAGATTATATAACGATGGCATTGCAGCAGCTTATGGCGTAATTATTTTTCTGATCATCCTACTCATTGTTTTCCTTTCAAGACGCGCACTAAAAAAGTCAACGACAATAAATAATTTGTAATATTTTTTAACTGTCATTACAACACGAACTTTTTTTTGTAGTTTACAGCTATGTGCGGAATAACAGGCATCGTAAAACAAAACCAAAACTTTCAAACTTCAGACAGGCTTGATATATTATTTCAGGTACGCAAGATGGCGGATGCTATTCAACACCGCGGTCCGGATGGTGAAGGCTATTGGGCAAACGAAGATGGCTCTGTAGGGTTCGGACATAGAAGGCTCACTGTTATTGATCTTTCAGAAGACGCTGCACAACCCATGCATTATTTAGATAAGTACACGATCGTTTACAACGGCGAAATATATAATTACATCGAATTAAAAGAACACCTTCATAAAAAAGGATATGTTTTTACAACGAGATCTGATATCGAAGTGATATTAGCGGCCTACGATCATTGGAAAGAAAATTGTATGGAGCATTTTGATGGGATGTTCGCATTTGCTATTTGGGATGAAAAAGAACAAACCCTGTTTGCCGCTCGGGATCGCTTTGGTGAAAAACCATTTTATTATTATGCAGATGAGGTGCATTTTATTTTTGCCAGCGAAATGAAAGCATTGTGGGCGGTAGGAGTTCCGAAAAAGGTAGATGATAAAATGTTGTTGAATTATATCACCATTGGCCATTTGCAAAATCCTGCCGATAAAGCCCAAACTTTTTTTGAAGATATCCGCTCACTGCCTGCTGCCCATTATTTACAATTATCAAAAACAACCGGAAAATTTATTATCAGGCGCTATTGGGATATTAATACGCAGGCAAAAATTACCATATCAGAATCAGATGCCATCGAGAAGTTGACTTCACTTCTAATCACTTCTGTAAAAAGACGATTGCGCAGTGATGTGGATCTTGGAACAAGCTTAAGCGGTGGCCTCGATAGCTCTTCTATTTTATCATTTATAAATTATTTAAAAGGAGATACAAGTGCCACCAAAACTTTTTCGGCCGTTTTCCCCGGTTTCGAAAAAGATGAATCGCCTTTTATTCAATCTGTAGTTGATAAATTCCACACAGATAATTTTAAAATAGAACCAACGGTCGATGACCTGATCAATGACCTTGAAAAAGTTTGTTACCACCAGGAGGAACCTTTTTCTTCTTCAAGCATTTATATTCAATACAAGGTGTTCGGGTTGGCTAAACAAAACAATATAAAAGTATTGCTGGATGGACAGGGTGCGGATGAAACGCTGGCAGGGTACCATAAATATTATCACTGGTATTTACAGCAATTGGCAACCAAGGGGAAATTCGGACAAATACATCGTGAAAGAAGATCATTGGCCGAAAAAAATATTACGATTGATTGGGGGATGAAAAATTATATGGCGGCTTATTTCTATCCCCATACTGCTGTTTTTTTGGAGAGAAAAGAATACAACAAAATAATAAAGAGCAAGGATATCAATCCCGATTTTGTAGCCTCTTTGCATGGAAGAGAATGGGAAGGTATCAGGAAATCAAGCATTAATAAATTGAACGATATTCTTTATTTCAATACAATGGAATTGGGCCTGGAAGAATTGCTGCGTTTTGCGGATAGAAATTCAATGGCGCATGGCACAGAAGTGCGGCTACCTTTTTTAAATCACCGTTTAGTAGAGTTCATTTTTTCTCTGCCACCGAATTTTAAGATACAAGACGGCTGGACAAAATGGATATTAAGAAAAGCCATGGACAAAAAACTGCCCAATGAAATTGTTTGGCGAAAAGACAAGGTTGGCTACGAACCACCCCAACAAAAATGGATGAGCGATCCCAGGTTGCAGGAATATATCCACGAAGC
>DATHHR010000240.1:0-10030 GCA_035317105.1 Ferruginibacter sp.
TAAACCTGCGCCTTTATATTTTTTAGATATTTCGTTCGATAAAATAGTACCGATCGTTCTATCTAAATTGATCACATTAAACGAGGCTGTTACTTTTAAGCCGCTATCCAATGCCGGTTTTGCCGCCATTAATAATTTCCAATCCAATACTTTTTCCATTTCATGATCCTGCAACTCGGTATTGTAAATTGAACACATTGGTTCTGCAGGATCTTTATATAAAACCGGAGAAAGGTCTATTTTTTTATATTTCCAATGAGTGATATTTTCTCTCATTTCTAACATATCTGCTTGTCCAACCATTTCATTGATCGTTCTGAAACCAAGTTCTGCCATGATCTCTCTTAATTCTTCTGTTAAGAATTTGAATAGATTCACTACATGATCAGGGTTACCGGAGAAGCGCGCACGCAATTCAGGATCCTGTGTTGCCACACCAACCGGACAAGTATTCAAATGACATTTGCGCATCATGATACAACCTTCAACAACCAATGCAGCTGTTGCAACGCCCCATTCTTCAGCGCCTAATAAAGTTGCTATCGCGATATCACGTCCTGTTTTTAATTGTCCGTCTGTTTGTAAAACAACACGGCTGCGTAAACCATTTTTTACTAAAGTTTGTTGTGCTTCTGCCAAACCAAGTTCCCATGGTAAGCCTGCGTGTTTGATCGAGCTGATAGGAGATGCACCGGTACCACCGTCAAAACCTGCTACTAATACAACATCTGCTTTTGCTTTTGCAACACCTGCTGCAATTGTTCCAACACCTGCTTTAGAAACAAGCTTCACATTTATTCTTGCTGCGCGATTGGCATTCTTTAGATCGAATATTAACTGCGCCAGATCTTCAATAGAATAAATATCGTGATGCGGAGGAGGAGAGATCAGACCTACACCAGGTGTAGCATGCCTTGTTTTTCCTATCCAGTCATCTACTTTATCTCCGGGTAGCTGTCCGCCTTCTCCAGGTTTAGCTCCCTGCGCCATTTTAATTTGAATTTCGTCTGCTTCAGTCAGGTAATAACTTGTTACACCAAATCTTGCAGAAGCTACTTGTTTGATAGCGCTGCGCATTGAATCGCCATTAGCCATTCTTTCAAAACGCATTTCATCTTCACCACCTTCGCCCGTATTGCTCTTACCGCCTAAACGGTTCATGGCAACGGCCAATGTACTGTGTGCTTCATGAGAGATAGAGCCAAAGCTCATTGCTCCTGTAGCAAAACGTTTGTAGATCGCTTCTGCCGGTTCAACCTGGTCAATTGGAATAGGCGTGCGGTTATGTTTGAACTGGAACAAGCTTCTTAATGTCATGGCTTTTTCGCCCTGATCATTTACCAGCTTAGAATATTTTTTGAATGTTGGATAATCATTCAGTCTTGTTGAGTATTGTAATAAATGGATCGTTTGCGGGTTAAACAAATGCGCTTCACCTTTTCGTTTCCATTGATACAATCCACCAACAGGTAAACGATCAACCGGTATATCTTTTTTGCTGAATGCAAAACTATGTTTCGCTAAATTTTCTTTTGCGATCTCATCAAGGCCCATTCCTTCGATACGGGAAACGGCGCCGGTGAAATATTTATCTACCACCGTTTTATTTAAACCGATGATCTCAAATATTTGTGCACCCTGGTATGATTGTAATGTTGAGATGCCCATTTTAGAGAATACTTTCAACAAGCCATCATTCACCGCTTTGATGTAATTCTTTTTTAAGTATTCTACATCCAGGTCAGTTTCCATTCTGCCTGTCAATTTCATATCACGGATAGTAGACAATGCTAAATATGGATTGATCGCGGTAGCGCCAAAGCCCAACAAACATGCGAAGTGATGTACTTCCCAAACATCGCCCGCTTCAACTAAAATACCTACGTGCCCACGAACACCTTTGCGGATCAAATGATGATGTATCGCCGCAGTAGCTAACAAAGAAGGAATAGGAGCATGTTCAGAATCGATCGCTCTATCAGTTAATACAATTACTTTAAATCCATCTTCAACAGCATCTACCGCATAACGGCAAATTCTTTCTAATCCTTTTTTTAGGGAATCAGGATTGCCGTCAGCTCTGTAATACATCTGTAAAGTCTTGGCCTGGAATACACCGGTATCAATACTTCTGATCTTTTCTAATTCGTAATTAGAAAGCACCGGATGTTTTAATGCTACCGTATGGCAGCTTAACGGATCTTCTAATAATATATTGGCATTGTTGCCCATGAAGGTTGCCAAAGACATCACCAATCTTTCCCGGATAGGATCGATAGGAGGATTGGTTACCTGTGCAAACAATTGTTTGAAATAAGAACTTAAATGCTGAGGCTGATCACTCAATATCGCTAATGGAACATCCGTACCCATCGAACCGATCGGTTCTTTACCATGCAATGCCATTGGTGCGATCAATGTATCCAGATCTTCTGTTGAATAACCAAACGCTTTCTGGTATTTAAATATCTGATCATGTTCTAAATGGGTGAACATGATACGTGGTTCAGGTAATTCTTCTAAACGGATCTTGTATTTATTTAACCAGTCGCCATAAGGTTGTTGCGAGCAGATAGTTTTTTTCAATTCATCATCGCTGATAATTCTACCTTGTTCCATATCCACGACAAACATTTTGCCCGGCTGTAAACGGCCATTTTCTTTAATGATCGCAGGATCGATAGGCAAGGCACCGCTTTCAGAAGCCATGATAACCCTGTCATCGTGCGTTACGCAATATCTTGAAGGGCGTAAGCCATTTCTATCAAGGGTTGCACCGATAATTTTTCCATCTGTGAAAGAGATAGATGCCGGCCCATCCCAAGGCTCCATGATAGAAGCGTGGTATTCGTAAAATGCTTTTTTAACAGGATCCATTTTGTCATCACCATCCCAGGCTTCAGGGATCAGCATCATCATTACGTGTGGTAATGAACGGCCCGTCATGGTTAATAATTCAACGGTATTATCTAAACAAGCAGAATCAGATTGTTTGCCCGGAATGATCGGCAATAACATTTCCATTTCTTCTTTGGAAAAGAAGGGAGAAGTAAAACCTTTTTCGCCGGCTTTTAACCAGTTAAGGTTTCCCTGTAAAGTATTGATCTCGCCATTATGTGCAATGTAACGGAATGGCTGCGCCAATTTCCATGAAGGGAAAGTATTGGTAGCAAAGCGAGAATGCACCAAACCAAAGGCAGAGACAACTCTTTTATTAGTTAGATCAGAAAAATAATGACGCACTTGCGTACTCATTAACTGGCCCTTGTACACTAAAGTTTTATGTGATAAAGAAGCGATATAAAAACCTATCTCATCTTTTTTAGTAGTGTTTGCGATGATATGGCTGGCAGCATTGCGTAGTACAAATAATTTACGCTCGAAAGCTTCGGGCGACATATTATCCGGACAAGCAACAAACACCTGTTCCATTACCGGCTCTACTGTTAAGGCTGTATGGCCAATACCATCTTTATTTACAGGCACGGGGCGATAACCCAATACATCAATGCCTAATTTTTCTGCTGTTCTGCCAAATATTTCTTTGCACTCAGCGATCAATTGCTGGTCTTTTGGGAAAAAGACAACGCCTACGCCGTACTTACCACATTCGGGTAAATGAAAGCCAAGCTTAACACCTTCATCGAAAAAAAATTCGTGTGGAATTTGAATGAATATACCAGCACCGTCACCTGAATTCTTCTCACAGCCACATGCACCACGGTGTTCCATGTTCTCCAGGATCGTTAACGCATCAGAAATGTTCTGGTGCGACTTATTCCCCTTGATATGAGCTACAAACCCAATACCACAAGAATCATGTTCAAAGTCGGGGGAATACAAACCGGTGTTACTATTACTAACCATAATTATTATTTAATCAATAATGATGAAAAAATTATTCGTTTAGCAGCAACCGTAGTAAAAAAGACAATCAAGCAAATTTATTTAATTTTTGCCAAGAATCCAATAGCTGTAGAAAAAACTCCACACTACACCAGATACCCAAAAACATTGTCATTTTGACTCAGCGCTGTGTAATTAATTTGGTATTTATTTAGATTTTGAAGCAAGACCTCATAATCTTCTTTAGATTTTAATTCAATTCCTACTAATGCAGGTCCTGTCTCTTTATTATGCTTTTGCATATACTCAAAACGGGTGATATCATCGTTTGGTCCTAATACATGGTTCACAAATTCTTTTAATGCGCCCGGGCGCTGTGCAAAGCGAATTAAGAAATAATGTTTCAGACCTTCATATTGTAAAGACCTTTCTTTTATCTCCTGCATTCTATCGATATCGTTGTTGCCGCCACTTAAAACGCACACTACATTTTTGCCTTTTATCTGATCGGCGTAATCGTTTAGTGCTGCGATGGATAATGCTCCTGCAGGCTCTGCAATGATCGCGTCTTCATTGTATAATTTCAAAATGGTAGTGCAGATCTTTCCTTCGGCAACTAATTTAACTTCAGTCAATACATCTTTGCAGATCGCATAGGTAATATCACCTACTCTTTTTACAGAAGCACCATCAACAAAACGGTCAACGGTATCTAATGTAACAGGATGGCCGGCTTTGAATGCAGCCAGCATTGATGGTGCACCCTCAGGCTCAGCACCAATTATTTTTGTTTGTGGTGAAAATGTTTTGAAATAAGAACCAACGCCTGCGGCTAAACCTCCACCGCCAATTGGCACAAACAAATAATCTACCTGTGGTTGATCTTCTAATATTTCAATACCAACAGTTCCTTGCCCTTCGATGATCTTGTAATCATCAAATGGATGGATAAAGGTCATGCTATGTTCAGCCGTATATTGTTTGGCTGCGATCGCGCAATCATCAAAAGTATCACCCACTAATTTTATTTCGATGAATTGTTCACCGAACATTTTCGTCTGTGTAATTTTTTGATTCGGCGTTATCACCGGCATAAATACTACGCCTTTTACATTTAGCTTTTTACAGCTATAAGCAAAACCCTGTGCATGGTTACCGGCACTGGCACATACAACACCGCGTTGCAATTGATCCTGCGGCAGACTACTCATCAGGTTATAAGCGCCGCGTAATTTATACGAGCGTACCACCTGGAGGTCTTCTCTTTTCAAATACACATTACATTGGTATTTTCTTGATAAGCTCGAATTGAATTCTAATGGTGTTCTGTTCACCACATTTTTCAATCGTGCCGCTGCTGCTTTAAAATCCAGCCCCCTGTCCCCCGAAGGGGGGATCGAGGGTTGAAGTATGTTTGTATTGTTTTGCGTATTCATTTTAATTGTATTCGCGAAATTAATTCGAGATGTTAAATAACTCCCTTCGGGCCGGGGCCTATGCTACTGTGCTGATAGATTTCATGTCGGTCATTGCTTTTCTTAATACAGCACCAACTTGTTCAATTTGATGACCACGTAATTTTTCGTTTACTATGATGATCTCCCTGTTATTTACGCCATTGTCTTTTCCTGCGTTATAATTTTTACCGATGATATCAGTGTCAACCGTCTTCATGAACTCCGCTAATAACGGCACGCATGCGTGGTTAAATAAATAACAACCGTATTCTGCCGTGTCAGAGATAACGCGGTTCATTTCGAATAATTTTTTACGGGCGATCGTGTTAGCGATCAATGGCGTTTCATGCAATGATTCGTAGTAAGCAGATTCTGCTTTGATGCCTGCATCCACCATTGTTTCAAAAGCCAATTCAACACCAGCTCTAACCATCGCAACCATTAATAACCCGTTATCGAAAAATTCCTGTTCAGAAATTTTCATATCTCCTGCAGGCGTTTTTTCAAAAGCTGTTTCGCCGGTTTCTGCTCTCCATTTCAATAAATTCTTATCATCATTCGCCCAATCTGCCATCATTGTTGAAGAGAATTCGCCGCTCATGATATCATCCTGGTGTTTTTGGAACAACGGGCGCATGATCACTTTTAATTCATCAGCCAATTCAAATGCTTTTATTTTAGCAGGATTAGATAACCTGTCTAACATAGCTGTGATACCACCTTGCTTTAACGCTTCGGTAATAACTTCCCAGCCGTATTGAATTAATTTAGAAGCATAACCTTTATCGATCTGTTTTTCAACCATTTTATTGAAGCAAAGAATAGAACCTGTTTGCAACAAACCACAAAGGATAGTTTGTTCACCCATCAGATCAGATTTAACTTCTGCAACAAAAGAAGATTTTAAAACACCCGCTCTGTGACCACCTGTACCGGCAGCATAAGCTTTTGCCCACATCCAGCCTTTTTGTTCAGGATCATTTTCAGGATGAACAGCGATCAATGTTGGAACACCGAAACCGCGTACATATTCTGCACGAACTTCAGAACCCGGACATTTGGGCGCTACCATGATGACAGTAATATCTTTACGGATCTGCATACCTTCTTCAACGATATTAAAACCGTGAGAGTAAGATAATACAGCGCCTTTTTTTATAAATGGCATAATTGCAGTCACAACATGTGTGTGTTGTTTATCCGGAGTTAAATTAATAACAAGATCTGCAGTAGGGATCAATTCTTCATAAGTACCAACTTTAAAACCGTTCTCAGTAACATTCTTCCAAGACTGGCGTTTTTCTGCTATCGCTTCTTTACGCAATGTATACGATACATCAAGGCCAGAATCCCTTAAGTTTAATCCCTGGTTCAAACCTTGTGCGCCTGCACCTACGATTACTATTTTTTTACCTTTCAATGCAGTTACGCCGTCTGAAAAGTTGCTGCTGTTCATAAACTCACATACACCTAACTGGTTAAGTTTTTCTCTTAAGGGAAGGGTGTTAAAATAATTGGCCATTGTTTGTTGTTGTTTGCCCCCGTCCCCTAAAGGGGTGTTGCGAGGAGATTAGAAATATTATTATTTATTGTGTTTCTTATTATCTTATTATTTATTGTGTTTCTTATTATCTTATTAATTACGAGATGCTTTTCCTTGTCCCCCTTTAGGGGATAGGGGCAACCTTTACATCGTAAAAACTTCATCCTGCTTATTCAGGAATTCGTTTTCTTTTACTTCTTCGCTGGGCTCTTTTTTCTCAAACTCTTTTAGTTTTTCGTAGAAGCCTGTGCTTGTCTTGATGATGGCTACCCGTGCACTGCGTACAAATTCAATTAAACCATACTGCCCCAGTACTTGTAATAATTTATCTGTTTCTGCGCGGTGACCTGTTGTTTCAAAAACGGTAAAGTCTTTTCTGATCGCAATGGTTCTTGCACCACATTCACGTAACAGTCTTTCAACTTTTACTTTCTCCGT
Source organism: Ferruginibacter sp. (assembly GCA_035317105.1). Classification (GTDB taxonomy): domain Bacteria; phylum Bacteroidota; class Bacteroidia; order Chitinophagales; family Chitinophagaceae; genus Ferruginibacter. The sequence goes on from DATHHR010000240.1 coordinate 7,285, forward strand.
GATCATATCTGTTGATACTTTGTATAAAGCCATTTCCTGCCAAACAATTTCATCTTCGGTATTGAAATAAGCCTTTAGTACTTCTACTTGTTTTTCTATCTGGCGACAAACCTTTCTTACAACTTCTTCTGTTTCTACAACTAAAATCGTAAAACGGTGTATCCCTTCAATTTCTGAAGGAGATGTATTTAAGCTATCGATATTAATTTTTCTGCGAGAAAAAATAATAGCGATACGGTTCAGTAAACCGATCTGGTTCTCTGTATAAACCGTTATAGTAAATTCTTTTTTCATAATATTTTTATTTAGTAGCTACTATACGTAACCTTTTATAATCTGCGATCCATTTCCCATCTTTATATAAAACAGGTTTTAGTGTTTGTTGTACTTCATCTAAGATAGTATTGACGACAGATTCATTGATACCTTTTAAGAAAGCGCCACCAAACATTTTTATCCAATCTTTAATGCCGTTCTCTGTATCTTTTAATTCAGTACCTCTGTTATAATGTGCCGCATAGTTAACCCTGAATCCTCTTTCCTCTAGCAGTGTGGTGTATTCGCTTAGAGAAGGGAAGTACCATAATGGGGTTTCTGCATTTTTAGTAAAGCTGTGTGCGATCAAACTTTTTTGTAGTGCAGTAATGATACTTTCTACATTGTGTTTGCCACCCATTTCAATTACCAATCTTCCCGATCGTTTTAAATTGGTGTACATACAATCGATCGCGGCTTCTTTATTTAATACCCAATGTAAAGTAGCATTAGAAAAGATCGCATCGAATGGATCATCAAAATGAAAATCAGTGGCTGATTGCACTTTGAATTCCAATCGAGGGTATTCCGCTTTCGCTTTCGTGATCATATCCAAAGAACTATCGATGCCGATCACGGTTGCACCTGATCTTGCGATCAGATCTGCCAGGTAACCGGTACCGCAGCCAAGGTCGAGTATGCGCTCTCCCTTTTGAGGTGCTAATACTTCAACAAGGTCTTCTCCATACTTTGAAACAAAACCGTGTTTGTCATCATACAGATCAGCATTCCATTTTGTATCTATTGTTGATATGCTCATTTATTGTACTAATTTTTTAAGTGCCATCGCATAACCCAAATGAAGGGTCTCGTGGGTTGACACATATTTTATTGCATCCGTAATGTCATTTAACCTAACACCAAAACCGGTTGTGTAGGGTTGAAAATTATTGAAGACATTACTTCTAAAATCTGTTTCTAGTTCTTCCACCGTATCCAATGCGTGCTGTTTCAAAAAATCTATTTCCTGTTGTGATACAGAAACATGTGGTTTTGTTCCTTTTGCATATCGCTGGATGTATTCAACGCCCAACTTCATGTGCACATTCGATAATTGATAACAAAGCACTTGCTGTGTTGCGATAATATGTCCGAAATTCCAGATAATATTATTATTGAAATTAGATGGTACCTTATTCAATGCATCGATCGATAGATCGTTCATCAGGTTCAGGAACCTTATCCTTGTTTCTTTAATTATTTCTGTACTCTTTTCCATTCTATTTTAATCTTATTTCCGCAACGCTACATCCTTGTGGCACCATTGGAAATACATTATTTTCTTTACCAACCATTACTTCTAACAAATAAGCGCCGTCATGATTTAACATTGTTTTCAATGCTTCTCTCAGGTTAGCTCTTTCTGTTACTTTTTGTCCTGGTATTTTATATCCTTTAGCAACCATTACATAATCAGGGCTCGCGATATCAACGAATGAATAACGCTTATCATGAAATAATTGTTGCCATTGGCGAACCATTCCTAAAAACTCGTTGTTCAGTATCAGTATTTTTACATTCACTTCGCATTGCATAATAGTTCCTAACTCCTGTATCGTCATCTGCACACCACCGTCACCAATGATCGCAACTACTGTTCTGTCAGGGGCACCGTATTTGGCACCGATAGCAGCAGGTAATGCAAAGCCCATTGTGCCGGCTCCGCCAGATGTGATATTGCTTTTTGTTTCGTTGAATTTTGCATAACGGCAGGCTACCATTTGGTGCTGACCAACATCTGTTACGATAATGGCATCGCCTTTTGTTAGCTCATTCAAAAATTTCATTACTTCACCCATCGTCATCTTATCACTTGCAGGAGGGTTTAATTCGTCCTGGATGACAGCTTCTACTTCTTTTTTAGTGAAGTCGTGGAATTTATTTAACCAGTCAGTATGTTTTTTTGCTTCTATTAATTTAGTAAGCATTGGCAATGTCTCTTTACAATCGCCCCAAACAGGTACTGCCGCTTTTACATTTTTATCTATTTCTGCAGGATCAATATCTAAATGGATCACTTGCGCTTGTTTGGCGTATTTATCTAAACGCCCTGTAACGCGATCATCGAAACGCATACCTACTGCGATCAATACATCACATTCGTTCGTTAAAACATTTGGCCCGTAGTTTCCATGCATGCCTAACATACCAACGTTTTGCGGATGGTCTGTTTCTAATGCGCTTAAACCCAATATTGTCCAGGCAGCAGGTAAGCCGCCTTTTTCAATGAATGCTTTAAATTCTTTTTCTGCTTTGCCCAATATTACACCCTGGCCAAAAATCACAAATGGTTTTTTTGCTTCATTGATCAGCTTTGCCGCCTGCTCAACATATTCTTTACGAACGTTTGGTTTAGGACGATAGCTGCGGATGTGTTCACATTTTTTATAACCCTGGTAATCGAATTTTTGTAACTGCGCGTTCTTAGTAA
>DATHHR010000241.1:0-4948 GCA_035317105.1 Ferruginibacter sp.
TCCTGTAACTGTAGAAATCATCATTTTAGTTTCTATCGCTATCTTAAGTCATACGGCCGTTATACAAAACACCAATCTTATTGCCTGCAGCCTTTTATTTGCCATGGGCTTACAAAATGCTTTGGTTACAAGCATTTCCAATTCGGTAGTACGAACAACACATTTAACGGGTTTGTTTACCGACCTGGGAATTGAAATATCTCAATTATTCTTTTATAAAAAAGAGGACGAAGTTAAAAAATTACGATCATCGGTTAAGCTGCATTTGGTGATCATCATTTCCTTTTTTCTGGGCTGTATTGTTGGTGGCTACACTTACTTTATTTTCGGGATACTAAGTTTATTTTTACCTGCTATCTGTTTAATTAGCGGGCTTCTTTACGACAGCGTGAAATTCAGGATCGTATCTTTTAGAAGGCGATATTTGAATTGATACATTGCTTATTGTTTTGTTACAGCCCTCATCGGGTAAAACTCATAAGTATTTAATCCATTGGCAGGATCTGCTGCGATCAGCTTAGCCAAATGTTCATCGCTATCAACTTTTAGAATGGTAATCCCATACACTCCTTTTGGATCCATTACCGGCCCCAATACAACAACGGTTCCATCTTGAACATAAGGCGCCCAATAAGCAACATGGTTTTGCATTACCGCTCTTTCATCATCAGTCATATCAAGACCGAAACTTGGGCGAGGCGGATTTAATTTTAGAAAGAAGCTTTTTTTATCGTTGCTCATAATGTAATTTTTGGGGAGCACAAATTACAAATTATTTCTTAACCGCAAAGAGTATCAGTGATAACGCCAATGATCACGAAGGATCAAATTAAATCTTTAAAAATATATCTCTCATCATAATCAACTTCAAATTTTTCTAGAAAATTAATATATTCTTGTCTGAATAATTTCTTACTATGATGCTGTTCTTGATCTTCTATATATGTGATCACATCCTTTAATTGTGATCTGCCATAAGAAAAAGCGCCGTAACCTTCCTGCCATTCGAATTTCTTTTTGGTAAACTTCTTTTCGTTTATCCATTTAGATGAATTTCCTTTTACATTTTGCAATAATTCAGAAATAGATTGTGTTGGTCGTATTCCAATTAATATATGCACATGGTCCGGCATTCCATTAATTGCTATCATTTTATGATTATTATTTTGAACGATACCTGTAATGTATTTATACAATTCATCTTTCCAATTAGTAATTGTGGCTTCTCTATATTTTACGGCGAAAATAAAATGAACATGGATTTGGATGTATGTGTTGGGCATTTGTTTTCATTTTAGGTTACGGATATTTCGTCCCTATGGGACTTTGGTCAGGTATATGGATCTCTTTCTACCGATATTATGTCCCTACGGGACAATTATCATTGTGTATTAAAATTAATGAAAATCCCGTTAGGGATTAAATATCGGTAGCATTAGAAGTGTATAATAATAGACAAGTCCCGTAGGGACGATATATTAATTCGCTTCAATAATTTGCCCAAAAAAGGTATACCGCCGAAGGGTGCGACGCAACGATGCTGCTATGAAAAACCATCACTGATAACCAAAATCTACAAAACGCCCTATTTTACCTTCAAAAAGCCTCGAAATGCCCGAAAAAACAGGGCTTTTTTCTTCTACAAACACCTATTATTTCGTAGCTTTGCCATCCCGTTAAAAAACCCGGGATTTATTTATGTCATTCAATATTGTAAAACAATTAAACGCAGAGGCACAGGAAGCGACAGCTAGTTTAGCTGGAGTTGCTGCGACACCAAATGTACCTGTGGCTACGCCGCACGACGATTTCGATTGGAGTGTTGATAAGCGTAATGTTTCTTCTTACAACAAAGAAGAAAAAGCTAAGTATGATACTGTGTACGATAACACGTTCAAACAGATCAACGATGGCGAAATGATCCAGGCTACGATCGAAGCGATCACTAAAACAGATGCTGTTGTAAACATCGGTTTTAAAAGTGATGGCCTTATTTCTTTGAACGAATTCAGAGATATCGTAGGTGGTTTAAAAGTTGGCGACATCATTGAAGTAATGGTGGTTGAAAAAGAAGACAGAGAAGGTAATCTGCATCTTAGCCGTAAACAAGCTCGTACTAGCCGTGCCTGGGAAAGAATTGTTGAAATACACAAAACTGGCGAAATCGTTACTGGTTTGGTTACAAGCAAAACTAAGGGCGGTTTGATCGTTGATGTATTTGGTATGGAAACTTTCTTACCGGGATCTCAGATCGATGTTAAACCGGTTACTGATTACGATCAGTTTGTTGGTAAGACAATGGAATTTAAAGTTGTTAAGATCAACGAAACGATCAAGAATGCTGTTGTATCTCACAAAGCACTTATTGAAAGCGATATCGAAGCTCAAAGAGCGCAGATCATCGGCAAGCTTGAAAAAGGACAGGTACTGGAAGGTACTATCAAGAACATCACTGATTTCGGTGCGTTCCTTGACCTTGGCGGCTTAGATGGTTTGTTATACATCACTGATATTTCATGGGGTCGTATCAACCATCCTACTGAAGTGTTGAAGATGGATCAAAAATTAAACGTGGTTGTATTAGACTTTGATGATGATAAAAAACGTATCAGTCTTGGTTTAAAACAATTAACTCCTCACCCTTGGGATACACTTAGTGCATCTATCAAAGAAGGTGAAGTTGTAAAAGGTAAAGTAGTTAATATCGAAGACTACGGTGCTTTCTTGGAAATCATGCCGGGTGTTGAAGGCCTTGTTCACGTAAGTGAAATTACATGGGCTAACAATCCTATCAACGCTAAAGAATTCTTCAAATTAGGTGATGAATACGAAGCGAAAATTGTTACGTTAGATAAAGACACTCGTAAGATGTCTCTTTCTATCAAACAAATGGCGAACGATCCTTGGAGCGATATCGACACTAAATTCCCAGAAGGAAGCAAACATAAAGGAACAGTTAAAAACATCACTCCGTACGGTGTGTTTGTTGAATTAGCTACCGGTATTGGTGGAATGATACACATCAGCGATCTAAGCTGGTTGAAACGCTTCAATAACCCTAACGAGTACACGAAAGTGGGCGAAACGATCGACGTAATTATCATGAACATTGATAAAGAAGGTCGTAAACTTCAGTTAGGCCACAAACAAATTGAAGAAGATCCTTGGAACTCTTTAGAAGCAACATTCCCAATTGGAAGTATCCATGAAGGAACAGTTACTAAAAAAGATGATAAAGGCGCTATCGTTCAATTGCCTTACGGTTTAGAAGGTTTTGCTCCTACTCGTCACTTAATGAAAGAAGATGGCAAAAGCATCGCTGCTGATGAGATCGCTAAATTCATGGTGATCGAATTTGATCGTAACGATAAACGCATTGTGTTAAGTCATACTCGTTTATGGGAACAAGGTCAGGAAGAAGAAAAACAAGCTGTTGTAAAAGAAAAGAAAGCAGATGCTGAAGTAACTAAAAAAGCTGTTAAGGCTTTACAAAGTAAAGTTGAAAAAACAACTTTGGGTGATATCGGTGCACTGGCTAACTTAAAAGCTAAGATGGACGGCGACGATTCAGAAGCTAAAGGTTAATCTTTTATAAGCATTATATTCAGATCCCATTGCGAAAGCAGTGGGATTTTTTTTGTCTGAACCGTTGATTGAAGTTGATTATTTTGATTGAGTTGATTTGCAAATTTTTTGTCTGAATTGGGATTCGCGGGATTATTGGATCTTGGGATTTGTTTTTTTATTTGTTTTTTTGTTACCATCGCATCTCCCAATTAATAATTAAATTTGCTACATGAATAACAATAACAGGTTTTTGACCCTATTTATGATATTGCTGTTCTCCTTTTTTGGAGTAGTGATAGCGGTGGCTTTGGTTGTTTTTTTATTGCGGTTGTTCTCAATGGCTGTAATTAATATACCTGGCTTCACTGAATTTTACGGGTACATGATGCTGATCGTTCCTTATGGGTTATTTTTTACTACTTATTATTTTCTTCGTTCTAAGCTGGCACTTGCGAGTAAAACTGCTAGAATTGTAGGGACATTATTTTATACATTGGGGCTTTTAGCTTGTATAGCTTCGTTGATCATCGCTTCGGTCAATTTTATAAAAACCATTAATCACGTTGAGCTATCTTTCGAAGACCTGTCTCCGTATTTTTTAGTTATTCAGCTCGCTTTTATTTTCATCATAACAATGACGCTTGGCTTAGGCGATGCTAAGGAGAAAGATTGGATGGATAAACATAAGGGTAATTAATAACCAGGTACCTAAATAGTAGCTTACTCGGTATACCGCTTAATCAAGTCAAGCACCCGGGCTCTAACAAAAGTTGATTTTTCATCTTCAATAAACATCATTCTACCTTGTCCTACTAAGCCTTCTGCATTACCTGCATCTATTTTTTTGAAATATGCCTTACGCGTTTTTAACCAGTTTTTTTGTTCTGTCTTCAATTGCGAATAGGCTGAAGAACTATACTTGGTATGCAATTTTTTATATACGACATTCAGCAGGCTATCCATTTGAGCATAATTAGTTACTGCGCAGCCATACATATCTGTTCCATTATCTAAACAGGTTCGGTAAGAACTATCGAGGTCATTAACTGTTGCTGCAGTTTGTGCATACGAAGCATAACCAATCAAAATAAAAGTTACTAAGAGAATTGTTTTAAACATAGTTATAATTTATTAGTATTTGATGCGATCGCTTTCGCCGCAATAAATCCCGTTGTCCAGGCATTTTGAAAATTGAAGCCGCCTGTCACGCCATCCACATCTATTACTTCGCCGGCGAAAAACAAATTGGGTGCTATTTTACTCTGCATAGTGGCATGATCTATTTCATGCAAGTTAATGCCCCCAGCCGTTACAAATTCTTCTTTAAACGTTGTTTTACCTTTTACCGCAAACTCCTGTGCACACAAGTTTTTGATGAATT
>DATHHR010000242.1:0-7971 GCA_035317105.1 Ferruginibacter sp.
ATTGGACGGCGACAAGGTAAAAGCCCACGTGCAATTTAAAGGACGTGCCATCATGTTCAAAGAAAGAGGTGAATTATTATTATTAAAATTCGCCGACAGGTTAAAAGACGTAGGCGCATTAGAAGGCATGCCTAAAATGGAAGGTAAAAGAATGCTGGTAATGTTTGCTCCTAAGAGTCAGAAAAAAGTAGCGAAAGAAAAATAGTTTTTCTGTTTTATATTATTTGAAGGCATTGCTTGGTTGCGATGCCTTTTTTTATTGCAGCTGGAGGTATCTATCAAAATATTAATTAAGTTTACAACAACATAATCCCATTTGCCGTACCAAAATCCTAAATACTGTGAGTGAGAGAAGCGAAGCTTTGTAATTACCTACCCTATGCCATCTATCCATTACCAAATTATTTTTCATCGTGGAAAATCGTGTATAGCGATAAGTTTCTTACATGATGTTTCATGGAACAACCGAATAAAAGCAGTTGCCGGATCCAGGTGGAGCAAATCGCTTAATGCATGGACGATACCTGATACAGCCGAGAACCGCATCCGATGCAAGTTACCAAGTACTGATATTGAAATACAAACAGCAAAAGTGCCGGTTACACAAATGAGTGGCAATAATAAAGAGCAGTTAGCGAAATTTTTACAGCACCTGCAATTGAAAGCATACAGCCCTTCAACTATCAGAACATACCGAAACGAGTTTACACCTTTTTTACAATTATTACACAATATACCGGCGCAAGACCTTGAACCAACGCATTTACAACGTTACCTGCTATATTGTTTTAAACAAGGCCTTAAAGAAAACTCCATCCACAGCCGTATCAATGCACTTAAATTCTATTATGAACAGGTATTGAAAAGAGAAAAAATGTTTTTTGAAATACCCAGGCCAAAAAAACCACTTCAATTACCAAAGCTTTTAAATGAAGATGAATTGTACAAATTATTTAATGCGCTTACCAATAAAAAACACAAAGCCATGTTATTTACTGCATACAGCGCAGGATTAAGGGTGAGCGAAATAGTGAATTTAAAAATAAGCGATATTGACAGTCAGCGTATGCAGATTTTTATTGAGCGTGCAAAAGGGAAAAAGGACAGGTATGTAAATTTAAGCCCGCTGTTATTAGATATTTTAAGAAGCTATGTTGGAACCTATTTACCCAGGCCAAAGAAATACTTATTTGAATCGGAACAAACCTATTTGGCATATCCTACCAGAACTATACAACAAATATTTACCAATGCAAAAAACAAAGCTGGCATTAAAAAAGAAGTTGGCATCCATAGCTTACGGCACAGTTTTGCCACGCATTTGTTAGACAAAGGAACAGATATAAGATATATAAAAGATCTGCTGGGACATTTTGATATTAAAACAACAGAACGTTACCTGCATGTAAGCAAGCAAAAATTGGTAAATATTATCAGCCCGTTAGATGATCTAATGAGAAATAAACAGATAGACTGGTGATTGGATTGTTACAACTACAATACAAAAAGTATAACACTAAATACTTGATTTACAATACATAAATTTTGCACCAAGGCAATGTTATATCACATATATTTGTGTTGGTGGCAAGCTTAATGACACACCCTAATGACAGAAATAGACAATCGATATAGACGACAATTAATTGAGAATTTTGATTTAGACTTGCCTTATATCAATCTTTCATTTTTTGACAATTTATCCGTCATTAAGACTTCCATTTTTATTTTTTTGATTGCAGCTTTAATTACGCCATTTCTTCCGCCACGATATGGCGCTTATAAATGGACACTTCCTACTTCTTGGGATGATTATTACGAACGCTCAAAAAATGTTTTAATTCTTGCTGTTGTTATTGTTGTGCTTGTTTTAGTTTCGGATATATTATCAAATATTCGGACGTTCATTGACAGACGTCTGGGTTACAAAAAAGTTGGAGTTTTTAAAGTGACAAATGTTTGGAATTTGTTGACGAAGAAAATTGTATTTCTTAATAACCTCCATTTTCTAACACTTCGACAAAAGGATTATGGCTTTGACGAAATAGAAGTTGGGCAGACTGTGGAAATAGAAAGAAGTGCAACACATAAGTTTTTAGATTATCAAATTACTAAGCAATAAAGCCAGCCACCAACATTGCATTGGCGCTATGTCGGCGGACAGATTAATAAACTTCGGCTTCAGCTATCTATCATCTTTAGTTCCAGCTGGACGTTATAAATTTAACTGTGGTTTTTATCTTCAACTTTTGTATTTTTATTCAGCATTGGTTACCGGCTGACGTTTTTTCAAATTCCGCCACAAACGCCAATGCGGCAACGTTGTACGCTATATCTAATGACACTTCACGAACTCATAGAAAAATATCAACAGCAGACAGTCATTTGTTTTAACGTGGACTACGGCAGTGGAAAATCTGTTAAAGCCAACAATAAAGCAGTTGACACAATGTATAAAATTGTTGCAGACATTAATAATAACTTCGGCATTGACGGACTAAACCAATTTGCAACACTTCTGACAAAGAGCGACAATAAAACAAATTTATGGGTTGCTACTCAATTATTAGAAAGGACTAAACCAGATGAGACAATTGTAAATAAAGCAATTTCTGTTGTTCAAACATATGCCAATAGCGAGAATCCAGACGCATTTATTTACAAGGATTGGCTAAAAAATTGGAAGGACAATAATCCTGACGACGAGACTTTTAAAACAAAACAACAGGCTTTTAGAAAATTGACCGTTTGGTATGCAATCATTTTATTGACTGTTTCAATTGTTTATTTTGCCTTTCCTGACAGACTTCAATTCTTCAAAATCAATTTTCTATTCTACTACTTAATGACAATTTATCTTTTAAACTCACTATACTATTTTGCATTGCAACAAAAAATTAAAAAGATGACTTCACCATTATTTCGTAGCCTTTCTGCATTATGTTTAATGGGTGGACTTGCCATTGGAATTGTAATCATACTACTGTTAGGACTTTCGGCAATTGAAGCAAAAATGATTTTTGTTTTTTCACCACTTTATTTCATTTTAACAGTTTGGACAGGGAAAAAATATTGGTTGGGCAGCAATTGGTATGACCGATGATACAGCGTACAACATTGGTATTGCTGCAAGTGGGGCTGGACGTTGAAACTTCGGCTGTTTGCATCGCTGTACTTTTGTTCCGGCAGACGAATATCTATTTGGCTTTTTGTTGTTAACTTCAACTTTATATTTTCAATTGGGCAGCGGTTCCGGGCTGGACGTTATAAAATATCCCACCTGCAGCAATACCTGCCCGTTGTGTGCAACCAATTTGAACATCCTACTAACCACAAATAATTTGAGAAATATCTATGAGCTTTTTAAAAAAACTTTTTGGTGGACAGAAGAAAGTAGAACCAATACCAGAACAAGAATTTTCTCAAGAGCAGTTCGACAAAGATTACGAAGAAAAAGAAAAAGGACTTGAAACAGTTTTAGGTAAAATGTATGGTATCGTTGGACACGCCATAATACCTTTTGAAGTTGGTGGTGCTGTTGATATGTATTATTTCCAAAACCATATTCAAGGGACAGGTTTTGCAACAATGGAATTATTAGACCCGAATGGAAATGGACCAAAACCAAATCGACTTGGTACTTATGAACTCGTTGCATTTACAAAACAACCATACAATGAAAGTGAAGGAACAGAGACCGCTTTTAATTTAATTGAAAGGCGAATTTGTGGAATTTTTACAACCATTGGAAATTATTCTTTTCAAGCAGTTTTAAATCCAAACGAAACCTGTGAAGTGCCGACAGACAGAGAAGAAAACAGGTGTTTAGTATTCAGCAATTATCAGCCAGACAACAAACAATTTAAAATTGGCGACAGACAACATCATTTGCTTTTGTGTCTTGAAATATTTAGAAGTGAAATGGAATTTGCAAGAAAGAATGGAAGTGAAGAACTGCTTGATAAATTAAAAGTTGCAGGACATTATCCTTACAGCGACTTGGATAGAGAGCCAGTTGCATAACGACTTTGGCTGCACACAACATCAGGTTTTGTGCAATTGGGGCTCGACGTTGAAGCAATCATCGGCAGTGCACATCCAGGCACTCACTGGCGCAAGTCTTCCGAAGGATGACTTGTGACTTGCATTGAGCCAGTTTCCTAACTGGCGATATTCAAAAAGTAATGAAAAATATTTTTATTATATTAGACGCCAGTTAAGAAACTGGCTTGATAATAGACACAAGTCATCCTTCGGAAGACTTGCGCCAGTTTCCGTGACAAAAATTATTAATCAATAAATATATTAAAAATGAGAAAGCTAATTTTCCTACGCCTCGGTTCGTGTCCCCACGAACCGTTCGCTCAGATAAAGCCGATTATAATTAAAATTCAATAAATTGCTTATCAATAATAAAATTTAAGAACGGTTCGTGGTGACACGAACCAAGGCAGAGACAAAAATTATTAATTAATAAATATATAAAATGAGAAAATTAATTTTCTTTATGCACACATCACTTGACAGTTTTGTAGCAGGTCCTAACGGTGAAATGAATTTTATAACTGTGAATGAGACAATGTTTGACTTTATTGCAACAATGACAGCACAAGCAGACACTGCTCTATACGGAAGAGTAACGTATGAAATGATGCAAGGCTATTGGCCAACAGCAGGTGACAAACCCGGCGCATCAAAACATGACATAGAGCATTCAAATTGGTACAACAAAGTTTCGAAAATTGTATTATCTACAACTATGCAGGAAGCCGGATTGCACAATACAAAAGTTATTGGCGATCATCTTTCAGACAACATCAACAAATTAAAGAAAGAGGAAGGAAAAAATATTATAATATTTGGAAGTCCGGGTGCTTCTCAAGCATTATTAAATGAAGGATTGATCGATGAGTTTTGGCTTTTTGTAAATCCAATAATATTAGGCAAAGGGATGCCGTTATTTAAAGATGTAACCGGTACTACAAAATTGAAATTGATAGAATCTAAAACTTTTCCGGGTGGTGTGATTGCACTTCATTATGGAAAATCATAAAAATGAACGCTGAACAATTAGCAATTTTTGTAGGGAGCAAACAAATACAGGTTAAAGATGAAGACCTGAATATTTCGTTTCCGGTTCTAATACATTATCCCACTCACGAGCCATCGGCACCAACTGCTTTCGGTCCGTATATAATGGATGTTAGTCCTGATGCAAAAATTATAGAAGGCCAATTCCCTCTTATAATAATTTCACATGGTAATGGGGGTTCACATCTCCTATACCGCACCATCAGTAATTATTTAGCGAAGAACGGGTACATCGTTGCCATGTTGGAGCATTATGGTAATAACCGTAATAACAACCAATTAGAAAACACCAATGAAAATTGTATACTTAGGCCAAAGCATGTAAGTCTGACTATTGATGAATTACTTTCCGATAATAGATTGGGCAAAAGTATATCCGTAAATAAAATTGCTGTAATAGGACATTCAATGGGCGGTTACACAGCCTTGGCATTAGCAGGCGGCTTACCAAGAACAAGAGAAGGACAAAAGATTGAAGTTTCACCGGACCCAAGAGTTAGGGCAATTGTCTTGCTTGCACCGGGAACGGGTTGGTTTGTTAATTCACTACAAAATGTTACTATTCCGATCTTGATGCTCACGGCCGAACATGATCAAATTACTCCAGACTGGAACGCCGAAATTGTATTGAACTATATTCCTGACAGATCGAAAGTTATATTTCGAAAAGTTGAAAATGCAGGGCACTTTTCTTTTTTAAGTCCGTTCCCTGCTGCCATGAAAAATCCTAATTTTCTTCCCGCAACGGATCCGGCAGGATTTGACAGGGGAAAATTTCACCAACAATTACCGATTGAAATATTTGAATTTCTTAATACTGTTTTTTTCTAACCGGCGTTAAATAAAATAAATTCAAACAGCTGTAAAAAGATGGAAGACAAAATTATCATAACGGAAGTAACGGATGTTTTAGATGATGGGCCATTTTATCACGGAACGAAAGCAGATCTAAAAATAGGCGATCTACTAACAGCAGGGTTCAAGTCGAATTACAGGCCGGAGATCATAATGAATCATATTTATTTTACTGCTCTTACTAATGGCGCAGGACTTGCCGCAGCACTATCCCAAGGTGATGGAAGCGAACGTGTTTATATTGTTGAACCCACGGGAAGTTTTGAAAATGATCCTAATGTTACAGACAAAAAATTTCCGGGTAATCCGACACGCTCCTATCGCAGCCAGGCACCATTGAAAGTTGTTGGCGAAGTAACAGATTGGGTTAGACAAACACCTGAAGAACTACAAAAATGGCGCGAAAGATTGGCGAATATTAAGGCGGATCCGAATGCAAAAATTATTAATTAATTAAAGTCGATGGTGAGGATAAAATTATTACTGATTAACTACTTCGCTCATTCTACCAGTTCCTGCGGAAGCGCCTCTTTGGCTGCGTTGACAAGCGAAGCGAGGCAGACAAAATCATGCGAAGCAGATTTTCGTCAGCGGCCAAAGCAGCGCTGGAGAAGGAACACAGCCCAGCGGCTATGAGCGACTACAAACTAAAAAATTACAAACAGTTTTGGTGGAGTAAGAAATATTTTTTGCCGGGAAGACGGGAAAGCGTTTATAGTTAACTTTCCTATATCTGAGGAATCTCCTGCCTCGGTTCGTGTCCCCACGAACCGTTCGCTCCGATTAAAATGATATAATTAAAGAGTTCGATAAATTGCTATCAACAATAAAATTTAAGAATGGTTCGTGGGGACACGAACCAAGGCGAAGGAAACATTTCAGAAAAAAATATCAACCATAATTGTAAAATGCCATTCGACACTTCTTTAAGAAATAAGATCACAAACCCATCAAAAGATTTCAAAGATTTTTTGAACCAGTACTTTGATGACTTAATGTATGGGCTACGCAGAGAACAAGATTCAGGAATTCTTAAAAGATTGGCCGGGATAGAAAAACAAGTAGCTGAAGATCTAATACTGGCAAACCTTAGCACCAATAAAGAATGGTTAATCGAAGCAGCATGTGAACTTAAAATAAATGCTGCTATCCCGATCTTAAAAGATCAATATCAAAAAATTATGGAGCTGGGAACAAAACTCACAATAGCCAAATCACTTAATGACTGGATCGGCTTTGAAGACTATATTACTGTACTTGAACAAATGATGGACAGCGATAAAAGCTTTTATAAGCAAGATGTTGTTTTTTATGCACTCGCTCTTGATAAACAAAAAGCACTTACAATAATTTTCAAAGGATTGGCTGACAAAGATGATCTTACAAGATGGATCGCATTTAAAGCATTATCAAAATATAGAAAGAAACCTGAACCTACTTACGAAGAAAATAAATACTATACTGATGAGTCTGTTTATAAAGACCAACCACTATTTGATTTCCGATTAGCCGAACTAAGAACTACAGTGGAAAAAGAAAAATGACCATCTTATCAACTACACTGGCAAGTAGTAGCTAAAATTTAGCTACACTGGTAAGTAGTTCCGTAGGAACGTAATAGTAATAAAAATACCAACAAAAATAAGCAAGCTCCATCGGAGCGAAATATTTCGCTCCGATGGAGCTCTGTATGATTCAAAATCTATTGCTATTAATATGTCGCTCTTACAGAGCTATGGGTATAAAACAATCGTTTAAGCTACCCTATAGCTCAATGTGCGGCAAATTGATTTACACAAGTCCCCTTCTACTGACCAAGTTTTCCGCCCTTTTAAACCAACAATTCCAACCTATTTTTCTTTCAATCTAAAAATAAATTTGCGAAACCAAATAGTTGCACATATATTTGCAACCGATTAGTTGCGCAACAATAATTTAAACGATATGAGACGAGACATTTTTCAGGCAATAGCGGATCCGACAAGACGGGCGATCATTACCTTAATTGCATTGCAGGCAATGACG
>DATHHR010000243.1:0-4022 GCA_035317105.1 Ferruginibacter sp.
ATGGTGAAGGACGCCCTATTGAATTGAATATGGAAAAATTGGCAGCATTTTTCTTTGATATACTTCATGGCAAAATAGCCATTCAGAATTTAGAAGGAAATTTTGAACTTAAAGATATCATAACTAAGTTTAACTAATGTTGTAAGCTAATCATTGCAAACAAATGGGAACAATGTTTTTACCCCAAATAGGCTTGGCCTTAAAAGCTCACATTGATTAGTCTTCGCGCCCGCATAAGTTTTATACGATTTGAAGCTAAAAGCAACCAATAATTACACGAAACCCCGTGTTTAGCAGGAAAAATGCTATATGTTATGTTTCATTTTTGAAACAAATGCGATGATATTCCAGGTCATGGGACGATTGGAAAAGCTATTGACGTTTTTGTTAATTAAGCCATCAAATGTTCTGCGATTATTGTAAAGGAACCTGAGAAATTACAAAAGAACTATAATTGTGAATAAACTTTAACCAATATCAGTTTTGCTAATAAATTCTCACTTAGCAATATTTTTTAATTTCGACTTTTATTCACTTAAAATATAACTGACCATTTTTTAACTCTAGACATAAAGTCTTTTTGTTATCCGTTCAGCTTTGAATAGCGGCTTACCCGCTAATTGGTATGCAGATCAATGATAAGACGGAACATAGATGAAAATATTTAATAAATGCACCTTTAGTAAATCTAGAAGTAATCAACGGAATCTATGCCGTTATTTTTAAATACCTGCATGTGTATGAGGTTGTCTTCTATCGTTGGTTGTCCATTCCGGAAAAAGTTCCGATAATTCCATCAGGGAAAGCCGTTTAAATGCACATCTAAATTTTCCTCTTCTAAAATTGTCGACACTGGTCTTAAACCTTCTACCTGTGGGCAAATGAGAAACTTCAATAGGTTCTCTTATTTTAATTAGCTGGTCTGAATAAACTGGATAATATTGCGCGTTAAATAAATCCCTGAAATACTCCAATATTTTTTTGTTAGCCATCTTATTACCGGATATATAAACTTGCTGATAATAAACATCAAAACAATCTTTGTGCTGGCATTGGATACCTTTATTCATTTTTTTTCTGACTGTTATCCAGTTCCAGCTGCAATAAAAGCGATGGCCGCATCTTAAATCCCTTAAAAGCAAATATTGCTTATTATGTGCATAATTCTTTCTGGGGGTTAACAGTTCAATATCAGACAAATCGGCAAAAAAGGGGATCATTTTTCTGTCAAACGTGGCCAAACAAAGCTTAGCATTATCAGCGGTTTTATGAGTGTATGGCAGGGCTTTTTTTTCATTATTATCAATCAATTGCTCAATATAACCTGCTTTATTTGATTTTTTCATTAACCTGTTAATTAATTTAGCCTCATGCTGATAGCTACTCAATATAACCTCACTGTTCTTGTTAGCTTTTATCCGTTCTGTAAATTTTACACTGTTAATTTCTACAGGACAATAGTTATTAAAATAGCGTTTATGTTTTATGTAAGGAGATATGTATTTAGTTTTCTTTAATCTTTTATACACATATTCAACCGGCAAACTAATTAATTCCCTGATAGATATAAAAACAGTTCTTTGTTCGGAATGCCACCGGGCAGGAAAAACAACGGTTTGGAAAAAATGTACATCCTGTGCCCATCTATCCGTATTAATAGCAAAGTCTCCGTCAAACCGAATATCAACAAATTCAGATATCTGCTGAATCTTATCCTGACTTAAATAATAGTCTTTTTGCTGCCCAAATATTATTCTGTTCCTGCATATTGGACATAAAAAATCTAATTTTGCCACAGAATAAAGATTCCTGACAAAAGCTTGCTGATGAATTTTACAGAAAAACTCAAGCTCATTGGTTTCCAATGTGTTCAAAACAGAGAGATGGTTCTTATTTTTAAATTCAATGTGTCCCTGGTGGTAATATTCAAGCTTTCTGATGTAATTAACAATACGTGCGTTTCGGAAAAAATAAGGATCCCGTTTTGCAGTTTGAATATCAGTTGCCGTTATTGGAATATTATTTTGCAAAGCCCTATTTAAGAAAGCCGTTTCAATTGTTTGTAATTGAGTTTTTAGAGGCAGGTGTTGATTTTTGCTATCGTACAACTTAATACGCTCAATGTTGTTGCCTAATTTGCTATTCTTTATCCTGTCTCTTTCTGTATAAGCTCTGATCATTTTTTGATCTCTATTCCATCCTTTATTTACATGAAGGCTACTATCTATTTCGAGGTAATTAGGCTGTGTTGATAATTTGAAATCTATTCTATAGGTTGTTTTTGGATTTATCTTTATAGGAAATTCAGGAACGTAGCTAAAATTAAAGTAGGCAAGAAATGCCTGGTAATAGCTGTGTGCGTAAGAAACATTATTTTCTTGCGTACATTTTGTACAGGCTACATTATTGTGGTAAAAGTTACCCCAGGTAACATTGTATTCGTCATGTAAGTGGCATGTTAACTCGTTAAGTCGTATACATATTTGGCCAATATGTTGAAAAGGCTTCCTTTGGCTTTCAATTTCTGTTCTTGAAGATAAAAGCCTGAACCTTTTTCCAGCGTGTGTGAAAAATCGATCGTCATCCATTTCCGTATAGATCTTAATAAAATCGTAGTTCTTATGAAAGGAAACTTTGTCATAGCAGAACAAACATCTTTTATTTTTAGACAATACCTGGTAAGGACTTGCATAAAAGGCAGGATGACCTGGCCTGGCGGTGCACCAATGCAGAATTTTTTCTTTCGTATCAATCTTTCCCTTTTCTGCAGATATTTCAATCCTTAACTGAATCTTTCCAATCTGCCGATTATATTGCTCATAAGTTGTTCTTCTGAGCCTTTGTTTGTTACATAAAGGGCACAGCATCGGCCCCTTTTTTCTGTGAGAAATTACAAAGGAACTCCAAGGCAGTTGGTAAGTTCCCTGCTTGGGGTGTAAATTACATGAAACTTCTAAAATCTTATCGGCCCTGTTTACATAATGAAGTTTTAATTGACCAGCTGTTTTTTGAGCAATGTATGTAACGAGCTGATTTTCATCTTTAAGTCTTTGAAATATGGATGTATTACTTTGTTTACAAAATGGGCACAATCCTTTTTTGAAAGAATTAGGCTCCTTTATATAATAAAATTTTCCGCATACCAGGTGGATGACTTTATAACCACTTGCTGTTATTGAGGTATCAAGATTATATTCATTACAGGTAATCGAGTTAACTTTTTGCTTCCATTTCTCACGCCTGAGTTTTAATCTTCGATTTTCCGAGCAAGATTGACAAATAATATGGCCAGGCATTTTGATTGCTGTGAGCACGTTGCTAAAACTATGCATTTTAAAATGGTTACAAGTTTTACAAAGCAATGGTAAAGGCGTTTTGGCATTATAGAGCATATTGCGATTTATTTTAGACCTATCCAGGTACCATGGAAAATCGGCAGATTCAGCCATAGCATTCTCTGCTTTTTTTAATAATTTTAAACTGGTTAGCTTTTGTTTTATTTTCAACCTGCAAATCTGGCAGCGGCAATGATATGGATCGTTAAGTAATGTATATTTGATGTTACCTACTGAATGTCTTTTTATCGAGCCGCACGTTTTGCATTTGAATGCGATATAATCTTTATTACTTAAATTTTCAGGTGCGTAAACCCCTGGAACTATCATCCAATCTGTTGCTTTGTTGTGATTTAGTAATTGCTCAAATTCGCTCAATAACATAAAATGATAATGTAAAAGTTATTTTAACAATCTTACGAAAACTAATGCCCCTAACTTGCGTTCGTTTATAGCGATTACTTTATGCTGAGGCTTTGGAATGTGTACGCAAATAACGAGTGTTGAATCAATCCAATTGTTTTCTTTGGATTTTATATGTTCCTTAAAATGAAAAATAAAAGGCCCGCTAAACGAATTGTGGCAAAAGATGAAAATTTCTCTTCAAAGCATAATGAAGAAGATAAGTTATTGACGCTGATCGCTCAAATAATTGTAAACGATATTATGAGTGAAGAAGATGACGAT
>DATHHR010000244.1:0-12272 GCA_035317105.1 Ferruginibacter sp.
GTCTAATTTTTCTGAGTACAGGATATAAACGTACGGCATATAAAAAAGCCTCTTGAAATTATCAAGAGGCTTTGTGAACTGGCTGGGACTCGAACCCAGGACCCATACATTAAAAGTGTATTGCTCTACCAACTGAGCTACCAATTCAAAACCCATGTAAAACCAAGGATTTCCAATAAAAATCAATGATTTATGCAGCCGTTTTGTTTAACGGAGTGCGAAAATAAGGCAAAATAATATCTGGGCAAACTTTTTTGAAAAAAAACTCCGTTTTGTGAATAATAATTAATTGTATGTAATATCAAATAAATGAGCATCATCAGTTTATCATGTAATCATTGTAGTTAGTATTTAGGAAGTAATGGCGTAGAAAAGAGGGGTAAAATAATTTTTAACTTTTTATTGATTTTTTTTCACCGCTATAGGCTTTCTTAAAAACAATTGCATACTTTTACACCTCTTTATCAAAAAAAATTGTTAACTCTAACAAATCGATTGTTGCATATGTCTAAAAAACGATTTCTAAAAGCTATACTGCTTTTCATTATGGTATTGTCTATCCAGGTAGTCCATGCGCAGGTTAAAACTGTTACTGGCACTATAAAGGATGATAAAGGACAGCCAGTTCCGTCGGCTACTGTTAAGGCAGTGGGGTCAACCGAAGAAACAATTACAGATGCTGATGGTAAGTTCTCGCTTTCAGTTCCGGCAACAGTTACTTCAGTTGTTGTTTCAAGTGTTGGTTTTGGTCAAAAGACAGTTAGTGTAGATAATGTAAGCAATATTACCTTAAAACATAGTGCTCAGGAATTAGATACGGTAGTAGTACAAACAGGTGTTGGTACTACCAGGAGATTAAGAGATGTAACGGGCGCCATATCTCACGTAAGTGGAGCTGCAATTAAAAATCTACCTACACAAGATGTGGCTACTGCATTACAGGGCCGTGTTGCAGGGGTGGATGTTGTTTCTGCATCAGGGCAACCTGGTTCGTCTTCTCAAATCACCATTCGTGGCGTGGCTTCTTTAAACAATGCGAATCCCCTATATATTATAGATGGTGTTCAACAAACAAACGGATCTGGGACTACAGGTAATAATATCAATCCAAATGATATAGAAAGTATTGATGTGCTTAAAGATGCTTCTGCAGCAGCAATTTATGGTGCAGCGGCAGCAGGCGGTGTTATTATTATCACAACCAAAAGAGGTAAAGGTACCAAGCCTACTATCAGTTTTGATACAAGATACGGCGTAACCACACCGCGCCTTGTTCAGTTATTGGATAAAGATGATTTTGTAAAATATCAAAAGGATATAAAAAATAGCGATTACACAAATCCCGCAAATGCTGTTTATATCGATTCTTTAACACCGATCGATTGGAATAAAGAATTGTATAGAAATGGTAATGAACAAAACTACAACTTGTCTATTTCTGGTGCTACCGCGAATATCAATTACTTCTTATCGGGAGTTTATAATAATCAAAAGGGGGTATTTTTAGATAATGGTTCAACATTTGCAGGTGCAAGGATGAATACAGATATTAAATTGTCAAACAGGGTAAAAGTTGGAGAACAATTAAACGTATGGCAACGTAGCACAGCGCCTGTTAAGACGGCTGTTGTGAGTACACCTTTCCTTTCCGAACCAGTGTTTACTGGCGGTCCGGTTTTTGCACCTTCTGGACAAACTTATGGCGTGTATCCATTTAGTTACCATGGATTTAATCCTGTAGCTCAAATTAAATCAGCAAGTTTTGATTTTCCTGAAACAAATTTTCAGGGCCAGGTATATTTTGAATATAAGCCGCCTATCAAGTACGTAACATTTAAAGCAACCTTTGGCTATACCGATCAGACATACCAAAATAATTTATTTCAACAAAACTTGCAAACAAACGGGCAACCAAAGATCAATTCTGATGGAAGCTATTCCAATTCACTCTATAGGAATATCGGAAGCTATAAGCAAAGTTTGAATGCGTTCATTTTAGCATATGATCATACATGGGGTAAACATACTTTAAATCTTCTTGCAGGATACGAACAATATGCTAGCAAGATTGAGAATATGATAGGTGAAGTTCCTAATGTTTTGGGCTCAACTTACGGATTTATTAACTCCAGCTCATCATTGAACAACCAGGTTGTTACAGGTAATTATGATACTTACGGATTAGTTCAATCTGTTTTTGGCAGGATCAACTACGATTTTGATAAAAAATATTATGCTACTATTACAGTTCGCCAGGATGCTAACTATACGGCTTTTGGCCCGGGAAAACAATCAGGTGTTTTTCCTGCTGTTTCTGCAGGGTGGAATATTGATAAAGAAAAATTCTTTACAAAACTTAGTTCTTTATTCAGCCAGTTAAAATTAAGGGCGAGTTATGGAGAATTGGGTAATAGTGGTTTTACTAATTATGCCTTTGCAAATCTTTATAATCAAGGGCTTTCGCAGAATTTTTCTCCAGGAGGTAGTGCGCAAGTGTCGTATATAACATCAGCCCTGGCAAACAAGAACATTCAATGGGAAAGTACACATGAAACTAATATTGGGATAGATGGACAAATGTTAGATGGTAAAATATATTTCACTGTTGATTGGTACAATAAAAATACTACGGCACTTCTTTACAATGTTCCTATAGCACTAAGTTCGGGCCTTCCGCCAACAGGGGATCCTGTACAAGGTTTGATTGCACCAACTTATTTTGAAAATATCGGAAGTGTACGAAACAGAGGTTTAGAATTAGCACTTGGATATACGAATAGTGCAACAGTAGCTAATTCGGCTTTACATTATTCGGTAGGATTTACCGGATCTTTCAACCAAAACAAAGTAACCTCACTGGGTAATGGTGGCCTTCCTTTATATGATGGTAACAATGATTATCCATATTCTGGTGGTAATAGTATTTGGAACAGTGCACCTTTAACAAAGACAGAGGTAGGCCTTCCTTTTGGCCAGTTCTATGGTTTAAAGTCTGATGGTGTTATAGGCAGCGCTAGTCAGCTAGCTAAAGCACAGGTTGCTCAGCCAAATGCTAAATTAGGCGATCTGATGTACGAAGATCTTAACCATGATGGGATTATCGATACAAAAGACCAAACAACTATAGGGAATCCTTATCCTAAATTTACTTACGGTATCAATATTTCAGCCAGCTGGAAAAATTTTGATGTGTCAATGTTATTTAACGGTGCAGCAGGTGTTCAATTATACAACGGTGTTCTACCATATGAATTGGAAAGTGAGAACAATAGTAATGTTACTTCTAAGGTGTTTGCTGCGTCTGAATTTACTCATGATGGCATTACTAACGGAATAACTAAATACCCAAGAATTGGTAGTGTAAATGGATTGGGAAGTTGGATACCCGATAACAACGGCGGAAATGGTAACTATAGCCAACCGAGCAGTTATTTTGTAGAGAATGGCAGCTATTTAAAACTTAAAAATTTACAGATAGGATATAGTTTCTCTAATAAATTGTTACAAAGAGTAAAGATCAAAACATTGAGAATTTATGTTATGACAAACAATCTGTTTACAATAACAAAATACAGTGGTGTTGATCCTGAATTAGGAAGTCAATATTCTTCATTAAACCTCACACCTACCGGATCTGTAGAAGGAAGTGCGGATGGTACGGCTACTGCTAATCATGGAGGCGTTACCAATAGAGGGATTGACGGGCCAGGCAAATATCCAAATGTTAGGTTATATGCAGCAGGACTAGACATTACATTCTAAAAAACAATTCTAAATTATAGATACTCTAAAATATAGTACAATGTATAAAAAAATAATATTCATAATAGTTGCAGCAGTTAGTTTGACTAGCTGTAAAAAGGACCCTACTAACGTGGCTCCTAATAACGAATTGGATGCTACTTCCTATCCTAAAACAGTTGCAGATCTTAATAGCTTTTTAACGCCAGGTTATTCCAATATACGCACTGCTAGTTTATATGGCCAGCATTTTATGCCTTTTGTTCTTTCTGTTGACCATACTTTTTGCTCGCAAGCGGTTGGTAATCTTTTTGGAACACCGGGTGGTGGCCCATTGATCAATAATATTGGGGTCAATGATAATGCTAATGGAAGCATCTATTCTCAATTATACCAAGGTATTGCATACATGAACCTATGCTTTGACAGGATTGCTTATTACCAAAATGTTTATGGACATAGCCATGATGCTGAAGTAGCCACAATACGTGGACAGGCAGAATTTTTGCGTGCTTATTACTTTTTCCTATTGGAATGTTATTATGGTGAGCAGTACATAGATCTGAAACAGCCCGAAAATCCTAACATACTTGGCGTACCATTACCAACAGTAATTGCTACTACATATGCCGAAGCTAATCTTCCAAGAGCTTCTGCTTATAAGGTATGGACTCAGATAATAACTGATCTTAAAGCATCTGCACAAGATCTGCAAAGCACAACATATGCATCAACAGATGAAGGCAGGGTTTCACAATGGGCAGCATATGGATTATTAGGAAAAGCGTACGTTTTTACCAAAGAATACGATAGTGCTAAAGTGTGCCTGCTTAAAGTGATCAATAACGGTGTTAATTCTTTGATGCCATTCAATAAGTACAAAAATGCTTTCAACGGAAATTCTGCTAATGAATTTAACGAAGAATCTCTATTTGAAATCAATGTCGATAGACAAGAAGCATTGCCTGGTATTGTATTTGGCGCTTATCCAGCCAATCTTCAAAGTTTAACTACTGATCAGGGAGAAACATTTGCTCCTACTATTTTAAGCGGTACCGGTTTAGATGGTACAGGCGGCGGCGCAGCAAATATGGGTAATAATTATTGCCAGTATTTTGTTCACGATAAAAACCTTGCACGTTTTGGATTTAAATTACCGATATATACATATAGAACCAATCCATTGTATGTAGGTCCTGGTCCTGGTACTGCAGCTACGCCGCAATTGATCATGGATTCAACGTCATGGGCTAAATCTGACAGCGTAAGATCAAACCCTCTACTAGGGGTAGATCCTCGTCTTTTTGTATGCGCATTGGAGCCATGGGTTGATAGCTGCGAACAACCTTATGCCGCTTCTCAGCCAGGAGCAACTCCTGCAACGGCACCAGATACAATACCTGTTGGTAAAGCTTATATCATCCCATCAAACAGAACTTCTTATTGGGGATGGAGCTTTAAAAAATATGCTACTTTAGATAATAACCTTGCCGCTTACGGTGGTAATGATGCTGCCAATTTATATTTACTTCGTTTAGCTGATGTGTATTTATTGTACGCGGAAGCTTGTGAAGCAACCGGCGATAATCCGGATGCGCTTACATATATTAATAAAGTGCACGAAAGAGCTTATGGTGGTTCAACTGCTTATGATTATCTCAGCGTTACGTCACCTACATTAGCAAACCCTTCGGATGTTGATCTTGCTAATAATCCTTTACATTACGAAAGATATGTAGAGTTATTTGGTGAATGTGGATGGTATTTTGATGTGTGTAGATGGGGTGTCGGCGCTAACGAAGCCAGCTACTACGTTTATGGAACGGCCGACTATAATCCTGGCACTAGCACCGGCCCGGTTAATAGCATCATCGACCCAAGCAATTGGTCCACTACCAACAGCAGGGCATATCATTTCCCTATTCCATTAGCGGAAATTGAGTCAAACCCTTCTATTCAAAGGAACAACAATCCTTATTAATACTATTTGTTAATATTCATTTTACCAAGAAGCAATTGTATAAATTGCTTCTTGGTATTTATACAAGGTTCTAGCATGAAAAAAAATATTTTTGAAAAAAGCATTATAGCTTCCAACAGCAGCTTATTTATAATAGGAGTGTGCATCCTGTCATTCTTTTTAAGCTGTGCAAAAAAAAACAGTGCACCAACAATACCCTGGAATGGCAACCTTGTTGCCTATGCTCCGGTACCAGTTACAAAAGGTGTCTCAAAAAAAGTGTTTGTCCATTATATGCCATGGTTCGAAACCCCTATTACGAGTTCTAATGATGCCTGGGGAGAACACTGGACCATGACTAACCAATTTCCTCCTGCTACTATTGCATCTTATTATTATCCTTTGAACACATTATATTATTCAAATGGATCTTATATCAATGGGCCGTATGGTACAAGCGACACTGCTTTAATAGACTATCAATTATTATTAATGAAGCTTAGCGGAATTGATGGTGTGTTTATCGACTGGCCTGGAACACTTAACCATGCTGATTTTCAAAAAAATGTTGCCAATTCAAATGCCGTAATTGCAAGGCTTGCTAAGGTTGGATTGCAATATGCAATAGTATATGAAGATCAGAATTTACAGTATGTAGCGCCTTCTACACAAGCTAATCAAATAGCCCAGGCGCAAGCGGATATGCTATATATACAAAATAATTATTTTAAAGACACTGCTACGGCAACATATGCAACTTTGAATGGCAAACCATTGTTACTTGATTTTGGACCTTTCAATCCTCCTAATAGTCCGCTTAATACTAATGCTGAGTGGAATACTGTTTTCTCTGTATTTACTACTACTCCTGCATATGTTACGTATGAATATCAGTCAAATAAAAGTGGTTCAGCTGCGATAGGGGAATTGGCATGGGTTCAGTCAACAGACAATAGCCTAAGCAATGTAACTAGTTTTTATAATTATGCCTATAGCGGAACAAAGATCGCTGCTGCCTTTCCTGGTTTCAAAGCCTTTTATGCAGCGGGTGGTGAATCTGGTCCTACCTGGACAATACCTACAACAGGCGTGGGTACTGGTGCAACCACTTTTGCGAGTTCACTTGATTTAGCTATTCAGCAACCGGGCGATTATATCCAGGTAGTAACCTGGAATGATTATGGAGAAGGAACAGATATAGAACCAACAACACAATTTCAGTATAGTTACTTAACTACTTTGCAACAGCATTTACAGGTTCAGTCATTATCACAATCGGATCTTGAAGCAGTAGCAAAATTATATAAGCAACGTCTTTATAATATTTTGCCTGCATATAACCAATCTAAATTGGATGAACTTAACCAGGTATATTATTACATGGTAGCCCTTAAAATGGATAGTGCTAAAGGCATGTTGAATAATTTTTAATTGGATTAATTTAGCTGATGATACTATTAAAAAAGCGCTCGAATATTCGAGCGCTTTTTCTTTAAATATATAGGAGGTATAAATTATAATCCCAGTACTTCTTTCATACTATAGATCCCCTTTTTATCTTGTAAAAATTCAGCGGCTAGAACAGCGCCTGTTGCAAAGCCTGTACGGTTATGCGCCGTATGAATTATTTCTATATCATCGATAGCAGAATGGTATCTTACAATATGCGTACCCGGTGCCGGATCGATGCGTTTGCTGGTAATTAATAACTCATCAGCCTTTGGCATTTCATCGTTTACCCATTTGTGTTTGCGGTCCAAATTCTGCATTACCTGTTCTGCTAAAGAAATAGCTGTTCCACTTGGCGCATCTTTTTTCTGTGTGTGGTGGATCTCTTCCATACTAACCTCGTAATTAGTTTGCTTGTTCATTAAAGAAGCTAATTTTTTATTTAGCTCGAAAAATATATTTACACCAATGCTATAATTACTTGAATAAAGTAATGAGCCGTTTTTTTCTTCGCATTTCTTTTTTACAATATCCCATTGCTCTAACCAACCTGTGCTTCCGCAAACAACCGGTATGCCTGCATCTAAACAGGTTATTATATTTTGTAAAGCAGTATGCGGACTGGTAAATTCAATAGCCACATCACATTTCGATAAATTCTCTTTTGTAAAATCAGCCAGCGTAGCGATGTCTATTTTTAATCCTATGCTATGGCCCCTTTGTAAAGCGATCTCTTCGATAGCTTTACCCATTTTACCATAACCGATCAGTGCAATTTTCATTGTATTTCTTTTAATAACGTTTTCCTATTTTCATTACCAGGCTCAGGCCATCTGTATTAGCAATATAACTATGGCCTGGTTTTATTTCTATACTGATATCATCACTTACATCAAATGATTTGAGGTGAGCATCTACTGTGGCATCAACAACATTTAACCCCCAGAATAATAAAAAGAATAGCACAGAGTAATCTATATTTTGCCTGAATTCATTTCGGTAGGCTAATAGTGATTGTTGTGAGTATATTCTAAGGTCTGGTTCTATTAAAGGGTCATCTATCACGCCATTATCAGTTACAGATTGCTTGTATGCTTTTTTAAATTGATTGTAGTTCTTTAGATTGTATAGAAATATACCTGCTGTTGTTCCTAAAGCTGCGTATACGATCGGGATCTTCCAATATTTTCTGTTGTATGCTTGTCCCCACCCAGGTAATATTGCAGACCGGATAGTAGCAGTTCGAGGATTGAATTGCCGTACTCCATGGCTGTCGTTAGGATTTACCGTAAAGAGCTTAGCACTATCTAGTGGCGCAACGGCTCTATGGTGAAAAAATCTTTTGTTATTGATCAAAAAAGAATTGGTGTCTTTGATTGGGATAGCCACACTATCTCCTTTCACCTGGGCAATACTACTCAGTGAAAAAAAAATCAAAAAGAAAGGAACAAAAAATATGGATAGTTGTTTCTGCATTAACTCACTTTAATATTCAATTTATCCAGTAGAGCGTTCAATTCTTCTAAAGAATAATAATCAAAAGTAATAGCACCATTGCCTTTTTTGTTATGCACTAGTTTTACTTTTGTGTTGTAATGTGATGCTAAATTATCTTCTATCTTTTTATAAGTAGCAGGTAATTGAGTTTTTGCAGAATTTTTAACAGCACCACCACTACCTGTGTACATTTTTCGGACAAGGTCTTCTGTTTGTCTAACTGATAATTGCTTGCTTTTTATCTCGGAGAAAATAAATAATTGCTTATCTACCACATCAACATTGATCAATGCCCTTGCATGGCCCATGCTTATTACACCTGTACGAACTGCGATCTGTATATCCGGAGGCAATTTTAACAGACGGATGTAATTACCTACCGTGCTTCTTTCTTTGCCCATTCTCTCTGCTACTTGTTCCTGCGTGTAATCCAGCTCATCCATCAGGCGTTTATAGCTTAGTGAAATTTCAATGGCGTTTAAATTTTCGCGTTGTAAATTTTCTAATAGTGCCAGCTCTAATAATTCCTGGTCATTTGCCTGGCGAACATATACCGGTACATCTTTCAATCCTGCAATTTTTGATGCACGAAACCTTCTTTCCCCTGCTATCAAACGGTATTTGCCCGAAGCTGTTTTTGAAACAGTGAGCGGTTGAATGATATCATGGATCTTTATAGAAGCAGCTAATTCGCTTAAAGCAGTTTCATCAAAATCTTTACGCGGCTGTTTAGGATTAACTTCTATCTGATCAAGCGCAATGCGGTTGACGCCGGTTTTCTTTTCAACCACTTCCGGTTTTAATGTATCGGCGGTTGATTTCAGATCAGAATCAATATTCTGCAATAAGCTGCGAATACCTTTTCCTAATGCATCTTTTTTATTTGGAGCGTTCATAATTAATGTGCTGATGTGCTAATATGCTAGTGTGCTAATTGTGAAATTATTAGTCTGCATTTTTATTAGCAGATTAGCACATCAGCTGATTAGCTGATTATTTTATCTTCCTGATTAATTTTTGTAAGGTTATTTTTTTGCAGGATCTCTTTGGCAAGATTTAAATAATTGAAAGAGCCTTTGCTTTCTGCGTCATATAAAATAACTGGCTTACCAAAACTTGGCGCCTCACTCAATCTTGTGTTACGATGGATGATGCTGCTAAAAACCATCTCGTCAAAATGCCTGCGTACTTCACTCACAACCTGGTTGCATAAACGCAGGCGCGCATCGTACATGGTCATTAATATGCCTTCTATTTTAAGATCGGGGTTCAAACGGTTTTGAACGATCTTAACAGTATTTAATAATTTACCTAATCCTTCCAAAGCAAAAAATTCTGTTTGCACCGGAACTACCACACTGTCCGCAGCTACTAATGCATTCACAGTTATTAAACCAAGCGATGGCGAACAATCAATAACGATAAAATCATATTGATCTTTGATGGGGTCTAAAATTTTCTTCAGCACACCTTCACGATTGGGATAATTGATCATTTCAATTTCAGCACCTACCAGGTCAATATGCGATGGGATCAGGTCAAGATGCGGTATCTCAGATTTTAATACAACATCTTTGGCTTCTACCTCATTTACCATGCAATCGTACAGGCTTTGCGTAATATTATTAAGGTCAAAGCCAATGCCCGTTGTGCTGTTTGCCTGCGGGTCAGCATCTACCAACAAGGTTTTGTATTCAAGCACAGCTAAACTTGCCGCCAAATTGATGGCAGTTGTTGTTTTACCAACCCCGCCTTTTTGATTTGCTATTCCTATTATTCTTGCCATGGTAGCGCACCCGTTTGAGGGCCGTTTATTTATTATTTATGTAAAAACTGTGCTGGTGATCTAATCCTGCCAAAGATAATATAATGTATCTCAAATAGTAGTATAATGTGGCCCGTAGCTATCAGTTTTTCTTTAAATTGTGCATTGTTGCGAGTGGGTTGTGGACAACTCGGTTGACTAGCCGTAAATTTGACCAAGCAGACTAAAAAAGCCTCAATAATTACAGTATTTTAAATAAGATTAAGTCAGAAAATGATCACAATTATATCAGGAACCAACAGGAAAGGAAGTTATACAGAGAAAATAGCGCGCGAATACCAATTTTTGCTAAAAGAAAGAGGGATAGATGCAAAATTATTGTCATTAGTAGGGGTAAATTCTTATGAACGGGATGCCGCTTTTGAAAAGATCGAAGAAGAGATACTGATCCCTACCAGCACTTTTATTATAGTTTCTCCGGAATATAACGGCAGCTTTCCCGGCGCCTTAAAATTAATGATGGATACCAGCAGGATACATCTTTGCTGGTGGCATAAAACTGCTTTATTGGTGGGTGTGGCAACAGGCAGGGCAGGTAACCTGCGCGGAATGGATCATTTAACAGGCGTACTAAATCACATGAAAGTTATGGTGCATTTTAATAAACTACCCATTTCAGTAGTTGATAAATTGCTTACTGAAGATGGAAAGATCACTGATGAGCTTACCATAAAAGCGATCAATCATCAATTAAATGAGTTTTTTGGAGCAGAAAAAAAATAAAACCTACGCTCGATCGTCTTAGCTTTTACACAATCTATATAACTTATGCGTTCTCCACTCGGTGCTTTTATATTTATCTCTATCATGTTATTGATGGATACTTATGTTTTTCAGGCTGTTAAAACTGTTTGTCAAAATGCCTCTCCAAAAACAAAGGCAATAGTCTATATCGTTTATTGGTCTATTACTGTTTTAGCTGTTGCAGGCTTTTTATTATTTGTATTTACGGATGTAGACACGCTGCCAAGAAAATTCCGCACATATTTATTTGCTACGATCCTTGGATTGTTTATGGCTAAATTAATTGGATTCGTTTTCTTTTTATTGGATGACCTGCGCAGGTTGATACAATGGACAGCAGGTAAATTATTTTATGGTAATACTGAAGGCGATACCAGTGTAAGCGATGGCATCAGTCGCTCTGTATTCCTTAGCTGGCTTGGCTTAGCGGCAGGAGGCAGTTTGTTCACTACATTGGTATACGGCTATAGCAATAAGTACAATTACAAAGTAAGGAACGTACAATTAACCTACGATAATTTACCCGCAGGTTTTAAAGGAATAAAAATCTTACAGGTAAGTGATATCCATAGCGGAAGCTTTACAGATAAAAAAGCAGTGCAACATGGCGTTGATATGATCTTAGAACAAAACGCCGATATCATTTTATTTACGGGAGACCTGGTGAATGACAAGGCAACAGAAATGAAAGACTATATGGATGTTTTTAGCAGGCTAAAAGCTCCGATGGGCGTATATTCTACTTTAGGTAATCATGATTATGGTGATTATGTACAATGGCCGGTTGATGGCATAAGCAAAGAACAAAATTTAGAGAACCTTAAAAAAGTGCATGCTGAATTAGGCTGGCGTTTATTGATGAATGAACATGTGGCACTAAAAAGAAACGGCGATGAAATTGCCTTGATAGGAATTGAGAACTGGAGCGCTAAAGCGAGATTTCCTAAACACGGAAGAATGGACCTGGCTTATCCGGGATCAGAAAAATATCCTTTTAAAATATTAATGAGCCATGATCCCAGTCATTGGCATGCGCAGGTAACACCCGATTATCAT
>DATHHR010000245.1:0-7962 GCA_035317105.1 Ferruginibacter sp.
TGATCAATTTTTTTAAGAACGAAGAATCTTTGCAACCAACTATTGTAAACACACGGGAATTATTTGCACATTCCGAACAGGATTTCGATATTGATTTCTGTGATGTGAAGGGCCAGGAAAATATAAAACGTGCCTTGGAGATATCTGCAGCCGGAAGTCATAATGCCATTTTGATCGGTCCGCCTGGTGCCGGAAAAACCATGCTGGCCAAACGTTTGCCAACTATTTTACCTCCGCTTACTTTGCAGGAAGCCTTAGAAACAACCAAGATACATAGCGTAGCCGGCAAGCTGCCTGAGAATGCAACATTGATATCCAAACGTCCTTACAGATCTCCGCACCATACTATTAGTGATGTCGCGTTGGTTGGCGGCGGCGGTAATCCGCAACCCGGAGAAATTTCGTTGGCGCATAATGGTGTTTTGTTTTTAGATGAATTACCAGAATTTAAAAGAACGGTATTGGAAGTAATGCGCCAACCGATGGAAGAAAGAAAAGTAACGATATCAAGGGCAAAAATTTCGCTGGATTTTCCTGCAAGCTTTATGTTGATCGCTTCGATGAACCCTTGTCCTTGCGGATTTTTTAATCATCCTGAAAAAGAATGCACTTGTCCGCCGGGAGGCGTACAAAAATATTTGAATAAAATATCAGGACCATTATTAGATAGAATTGATCTGCATGTAGAAGTAACGCCTGTTGCTTTCAGTGAATTATCATCATCACAACAATTTGAAAAAAGCGAACGCATCCGCGAACGCGTAATTAAAGCCAGAGAAATTCAGGCAGAAAGATACAAAGCGATCGAAGGGGTTTATGCCAACGCGCAAATGAGCAGTAAAATGCTGAAAGAGATCTGTACGATAAATGCAGCAAGCCAGCATTTATTAAAAGTAGCGATGGAAAAATTAAATCTGTCTGCACGGGCATATGATAGAATTTTAAAAGTAAGTCGCACAATTGCAGACTTAGCAGGCAGCGAAGAGATCAAAGCTGAACATTTAGCAGAGGCCATACAATACAGAAGTCTGGATAGAGAAGGATGGGCTAAATAATTTACTTTTCAGGCAGGGTATTTTGATTATTTTTGTTCCTCGATCAAAAAACTGTGTATGTTTTCTATTATCATTCCTACCTGGAATAATTTGCCTTACGTTAAGCTTTGTGTAGAAAGTATTAAAAAAAATTCAACATTGCCTTGCCAGATCATTTTGCATATTAATGACGGAAGTGATGGTACGCTAGCCTGGGCAAAAGAACAACAAATACAATACACGCATACGCCAGAAAATGCCGGAATATGTATTGCCGTAAACATGGCAGGTGAATTAGCCGTAAATGATAATATCGTTTATATGAATGATGATATGTATGCTTGTCCGGATTGGGATAAATATTTGGCGGAAGAGATCAACAGTTTATCAATAGATAATTATATGTTGTCTGCCACAATGATAGAACCGCGCGATTCAAACAATGGCGCAGTGATCGTTGCAGATTTCGGAAGAGATACTGAAAGCTTTAGAGAGCAGGATCTGCTGGCAGCTTTACCTTCTTTTCACAAAAATGATTGGAGTGGTTCAAGCTGGCCGCCGGTTGTTATTTCAAAAAAATATTGGCATATTATTGGCGGTTTTAGTTTAGAATTTAGTCCGGGTATGGCAAGTGATGATGACCTTGCAAAAAAAATGTGGGAAGCTGGAAGCCGGTATTTTAAGGGCGTTGGAAAAAGCATGGTATACCATTTTCAGACAAAATCAACACTGCGTATCAAGAAAAATAACGGGAGAAAACAATTTTTATTAAAATGGGATTGCAGCTCTTCTATCTTCAACAAATATTATATTTTAAAAGGGCAGCCATTCACAGGTTTTTTGAAAGAACCTTCAACAGATGTGATCAAAAAAGATAAATTAAAAACCTGGTTTAAAAAGAAGTTCGTGTATTAAAAGTTCAAATACTTTTTACTATCGAATTGTTTGCCATTGAATTTATCTTGTAATTTTTTGAACCAGCCTATATTTTTAAAGCTATCTTTTTCTTGCTGCATTGAGACGATATCTAATAAGCTCGATTTTTTTATCAACTCTTCAATTGGCAATCCTTTATACCGGTCAAAAAATTGTGCTAATACGATCCTGAATTCTTTCAAGTCCCAATAATGTAATATTGAGCCGGCAGAAGAATTGATCGTTCCCTTTTTCTGCATGCAATAACCAAATGCAAATTGCTCTGCAATATGTTTCGGGAATTTTTTATAGATAGTATCCGAAAGGCTTAATACATCAGTGAGTAGTTCTGTATTACCGCTGTTAAGTCCTAATACACCAGCGTTCCACATTTGCAACTGATTGGAGTATTGTAATTTTTTTCCATTGTATTCGATCGCATGCTTTGATAAAAATTTATCCCATTTTTTAAAATAGGCATTTGATTGATCTCCTAATATGCCTTCATACAAATGCATATAAAAATTGCCTTGTGCTATCGACGAAAAGATCGGTTGTAAAGAGGTAAGCGCATAAGTATCCGTATCACAATACAATAAATTCCCGGTATGGGTAGAAAAAAAATCCTGTATGATCTTTATTTTAGTTCTGAATACAAAATCATTTTCACCACGCCATTCTTTTATTTGTGCCAATGACACTTCCTTGATTGTAATGTTGCTGCTGAAAGAAATAAAGAGATCAAAAAGATCTGGCTGATCTGTATAAATAATGATAGAAGTATTTGAAAGCTCCGCAGCGTATTTATCTATATACTTCAATAAAGAATACTTGCATTCATTAATGTTATTGATACTTCCATAAGCCACATACAATATATAATTCTGCATAATAAAAGATCTAAGTAACTAATTTAATTGTGCGTAGCAGGAATAGGTTGATCTGAATACTTTTTATGTTGTTTGCCTACTAATTCTTCGATTGCAGCGATCACAGCTGTGGGAGCTACTTTATTTATATCAGGATTGTATCCTAACAATAAAAAAACAGGCGTAGTTTTTTGTTGCTCAACTAAAGCCACTACTTCCGGCGGACAAATAAATTTACCTTTTATAAACAGCTCCGGCGGATAGGGAGTAAAGCGCCCATAGCTTTCTCCCATAAATACGCAAACGGTTTCTTTATTTGCAGCAGCCGCCATATGAAGAGAAGCCGAATCATTTGTCACTAACAGCTCACTATTGCAGATCACGTTCGCAAGATCTAACAAAGATGTTTTCCCCGTAAGGTCTGTAAAACGGTTTGTATATTTTGCATCTACGCCGGTAATGATAGCGCTTGCATATTTGCTGTCTTTTTTACTTCCTGTTAAAACAATTTGATAAGGATATTGCGCTAATAAATAATTAGCAACCGTTATAAAATTCGATGTATCCCATCTTTTTAAATAAGCACTGGAACCCGGAAAAAAAACTACATATGGTTTTTCAGGAATGCTTGCGTGATCTACAATAGTAAGGTCACGCCATTGAAAACTATCAATAGAAATATCCAAAAACAATTCGAACATTTCTTTATAACGGTAAATTTCAAAAAGATACCTGTGTGTAGAACGGATAACCTCTGTAAAACAAGGATGAACTGTAGTACCTATTTCCGGTAAAGGTTGTGCGTATTTTATTTTTTCATTTGCTTTGATCTTAGCGATCAAAAATTCTTCTGTATAAATATCTCCAGAATAAACAGGATAAAAAAGGGTTTCATAACCCCTCGATAAAATGCTTTTTACCGTTTTAGCCCTGTACCCTAGATTTTTATACAATTTATCGAAGGATACCCAGATCATCTCATCATAATATTCGGCATCCAAAGTTTCTGCAATATTCTTCCAGGCGATATTGCCAATGAGTATGATCTTATGATCCTGGTATTTTTTACTTTGTTTGATATAGGGCAAAAAATTTCTGAATAAAATATAATCTCCTATCAGGTCATTTTTTATGATCAGCAATGTTTTTTTGTCGATCGAAACGTTGCGGCTTGCGCTGAAATCGGTTATACTAAAGACAGTCTGCCAGAAGGATTGTTTTATTTTTCGACGAAATTTTTTAAAAGGAGACATTTATTTTTTTTGACCAGATGAGGGTTGTAAGAGGCAAATATCCAATAAAAAAAGTGTTTAAAAGGCAAAAAATGGTAAAATATATTGTTGTGTCATTCGTCTTTAGAGGTATTGAGCCCGGAAATCATAAATTGTTAATTCATTGATACATTTCGATGTATTTTTTCTCCTAACTTTGCACCATGAAAATTTTATTGAAATATTTAAAGCCGCATAAATGGCTTGTCTTTTTTACATTATTGTTAGCAGCGGTTAATATCGGTTTTTCGTTGGTTGATCCTATTCTATTGGGTAAGATGGTAAACCTTGCCAATGAGCACCAAACAATTACCAAACCCGGCAAATTTGATTGGAACCAATTTATATGGATCTACAAACATGTACCCGTACTTAACCAGGCAACAGGAAAAATGGTATCTACTTTAGAACTGGGTGTTTTTTTCTTATTGCTTTTTTCTATCACCGTGGCGATGATAAGCCGTATTGCTAAAAATTTCCAGGATTATTTTTTAAATGTGATCATCCAGAAATTTGGTGCAAAGGTTTTTACCGATGGTTTGCAACATGCAATGAAATTGCCTTATCAACAATTTGAAGATTCACGCAGTGGAGAAACCTTATCGATCTTAACTAAAGTAAGGGCCGATGTAGAAAAGTTCATGGTAAGCTTTATCAACATATTATTTGGTGTGTTGGTAGGTGTAGTATTTGTATTTGTGTATGCAGCATTGTATATTAACTGGCGCGTACCGGTAGCTTATTTAGTCGGGATAGTAGTATTAACTGTTATCACGAATTTATTAAGTAAAAAAGTAAAAGTGATCCAGAAAAATATTGTCGGACAAACAAATGCACTGGCCGGATCTACAACAGAATCTTTGCGCAATATCGAACTGGTAAAAAGCTTGGGATTAACACACCAGGAAGTTGAGCGATTGAATAAAAATACGTACAAAATATTAGGACTGGAGTTAACCAAAGTAAAGCGCATCAGAAGTATCAGTTTTATACAAGGTACTTTGGTAAATACATTAAGACAAGTCATCTTATTTATTTTATTGTCATTGATATTTGATTTTAAAATGAATGCCGGCCAGTTAGTTACCATGCAGGTTTTCTCCTTTTTCATTTTTGGCCCATTGCAGGAAATAGGGAATATTTTATTGTCTTACAGAGAAGCAGAAGCGTCATTGATAAATTTTGACCTGTTGATGAAGAAAGACCCTGAATTGGAACCGGCATTTCCTAAAGCGCTGGGGAATATTAAAACCTTATCATTTAATAATGTTGCTTTTCAGCACGCAAGTGCCTCTCACAGAGCGATCGATGGTATCAGCTTTGACGTGGAAGTGGGTGAAACAGTAGCGTTTGTTGGCCCTTCGGGAAGTGGAAAATCTACCTTAATGAAATTATTGGTTGGTTTATATCGCCCGCAACAAGGGAATATTTTTTATAATGGGTTAGATGAAACGGTTATCCATTTTGATGACCTGCGCAAACAAATTGGTTTTGTAACGCAAGACACCAATTTATTTAGCGGCACTATCAAAGAAAATTTAATGTTCGTTAACCCCGATGCAAGTGATGCTGACCTAACAGAGGTATTAAGAAAAGCAAGCTGCACAGGATTAATAGAACGGGCAGAAAAAGGGGTTGATACTATGATCGGTGAAGGCGGTTTAAAATTATCAGGCGGAGAAAAGCAACGCCTGTCTATTGCACGTGCTTTATTGCGCAAACCGCATTTATTGATATTTGATGAAGCAACCAGTGCTTTAGATTCCTTAACCGAAGAAGAGATCACCGATACGATCAAAGACATATCTTCTGCTAAAGAGCAAATAACTATTTTAATTGCGCATCGTTTAAGTACCATCATGCATGCGGATAGAATTTATGTGTTAGAAAGAGGTGTTGTGGTTGAAACAGGCACGCATGAAAAATTATTAGAAGAAAAAGGATTATACTATGCCATGTGGCGCCAGCAAATTGGTGAACGTAAAAAGACAATGGCATAATCAATGGTAAATTATTAATGGTTAATGATTTAAAACATTAATAATTTACCATTTACCATTAACCATTGCCCTTCACTACCTTTGCAGTGATGGAAAACAATAAACCTGCGCCAAGTTATATTCTTAGCATTTTTAAGATGAAATGCCCCCGCTGCCGCCGCGGTAAAATGTTTCAAGACACCAACCCTTACAAAAGTTTAAAGCTGTCACATATTTTTAATATGCCGGATACTTGTCCTGAATGCGGACAAAAATATGACCTTGAAACAGGTTTTTGGTATGGAACTGGTTATGTGAGCTATGCATTGGCCGTTGCCATTTCTGTCGCTACATTTATTGCCTGGTGGGTTTTGATCGGAGTTTCTGTAGATGATAACAGGGTATTTTGGTGGCTAGGCTTGAACTGTCTTTTATTAGTAATAGTACAGCCCTGGATGATGCGACTGAGCCGGGTTATTTATTTATATTTTTTTGTAAGCTATGATCCTAATTATAAAACGACCAAGCCTACGCAGTTTGGTGCGTAATAAAATGTACGACGTACGATGTTGGATGTACGATGTTTTTAAAACTCACAGAACTATAATAATTCTATAACATCGTACGTCGCACATCCAACGTCGTACATAGAACTATTTTTTCAAATTCCAATCCAAAGGAATATCCAGCTTAACGCTAAAATTTCTACCCATATTATAAATACCGTGATGGCCTCTCGGATCATCAGGATAAGGTTCAAAATATTTTAACCTGCTTAAATGATCCTGGTAAGCAATATCAAAAACATTGTTCATCATCAAATACAGATTAAAAACTCTTATTCCTTTTTTATTGGTAAAGCCACTGCCTACACCTGCGTTCCATAAAGCATAGCCTGGTGTTCTTGTTTCTGTATTATCAGTTGTGTACACGCGGTTTTGTGTAGTGTAATAAGCCAACTGCACTTTTACAAAGCCATCAATGATATGAGCACTTTTTGAATTGAAATCATAGCGTAATTCTGAAATACCATGTAGTGGCGGAATATTGGCAACATATTTATTACTATCAGATCTTTCTCCCGCAGGGATAGCTTCATTTATTCCATACACTGCCGAAATACTATTTTCAAAATGCAATGGCTTTATAGGATGGAAATCTATATTGGCTTCACCGCCGTATAGATCTACTTTGCCCTGTTGAAATTTAAATGTATCGATCAGTGTACCAACGCCTGTGCCAATTTTTTGATTGAAAATATAATTTGAAATAGTATTATTAAATACACTCAGCGATATGGCAACATATTTAGATAAATACGATGCGCCCAGGTCCTGCTGAAAACTAAACTCAGGTTTAAAATCATCATTACCTATCTGGTATTGATCAGTTCCCGGATGTACGCCGTTAGCTGATATCTCAGCAATATTAGGTGCCCTGTATCCTCTGGCAATATTTGCTTTCACAGAAAATTTTTCTGAGAAATTATATGTTGCACCAACACTTCCCGAAACGCCTGAAAAAACATGATCGTATTTTGAAAAGGGTTTATAAGCGCCTACTGTATCTGCGCCATATACCGGCTTATCAAAGCCATTAACCGGACTAGGCTTAGTGTACAATTCGCTATTATCAAATGTGCGACTATCATATCGTACACCACCGGCAATATCTAATTTATTAAAAGTTTTTTTCAATAAAGCAAAGGGCCCGATATCAAATTGATGGTAGGATGGAATTATAAACTCAGTCCCGTTGATAACGACATTGGTCTGATACATACCATTTATACCGGCGGTTAAGTTCCATCCTGCCATTTCATGAAAATAATATTTCAGATCGTAAGAATAAGTGTTGAGCTGCAAAAACAAACCTGCAACATCCTGGTAAGGAA
>DATHHR010000246.1:0-2004 GCA_035317105.1 Ferruginibacter sp.
TGCTTCTTAAACATACACGGCATAACCACGTGCAGGCGCCCAAAAATCTGTACTGCCATTGTTATCGGTAAATTTATTCTCAGGAATATCCGCGTTGGCATCTCCGCGCCAGGCAACGGGAATAAATTCTCTGTTGCTCCAGAGCGTTTGAACAGCTTTGCCGTTCCAGGCGCCACCATTATTCAACACGAGTATCAATCCTTTTTGATTGCCGAAGCCTCTCCTTTGCATGATGTACAAATTATCATCGCAATATAAAATATCGGTTGGTCCGCCTGCATACTGTTCATGTACTTTTACCAGGGCTGCAATGCCGCTGTTATTATCTTCCTGTGCAAGATCCCAGTTATAATAATCCTGCCAGAAAACGCAGGGATATCCTTCGTGTGTTAAGATAACGGCATAGGCCAACATTTTATCATTAATGATCGGATCCAATCGTACAATATCATGGTTCTCTACAAATGTTACAGCGAGCGATGCATTGTCATTTAATAAAGAGCCGCTTGTTAATCCCTTTAAACTAAATCCATAATCATCGCAAAGGTTTTTTAGATTTTGTCTTAGTAAAAAATCAAAAGCACAGCTTGGATTATCAGACCAGGAATTGGTTTCATTCAACCATTCGTTGATAGTATAATCACTGGCCCAGCATTCGCCTACTCCGAATGGTATAAAAGATGCGTTGTTTTTATTTACCCGTAACTCTTGTATGGCGCGTACCATCCATCCGCCATAGCCTGCAACGCAATCATAGCGAAAACCATCAAAGCCAACAGTTTCTAATAACCATTCTGCATATTCTAATATTTGTGTGTATACATCAGGGTTTCTGTGACAGAGATTCGGCATAGCACCGAAAGTGATCGGTTCCAATCCATCGATCGTTTCATAGATAGAGGGTTGAAAATCTAAATAAGTGCGTGGAAATTTCTGACTTAAAGGATTGAATTTTGTCCAACGGGAAATGCCATCTATCGGATTCACTTCTTCGGCATCACCGCCGCTGTTCTGGTGAATAACAAGATCGGCATATACACTGAGCCTATTGTTATGCGCCGTATCGATCAGATCGGTCAATTCATCTTTAGAACCGAACCATGTTTTTGCTGATCCTTTTTGATTGAGGTCACCCAAATCATAATAATCATAAGTGTCATACCCCATGGATACATTACTGGCAGCTTTATTACAAGGTGGTAACCAAAGAGCGGTAAACCCGATATCGCTTAGGGTTGGTATCTTGCTTTTGATATTGTTCCACCAATTGAATTCCTGGTTTTCTGCACTTGGGCAATTCCAGTAAAAAGTTTGCATTAGTACGCCCATGGTAGTCTCATTTTTTTGTAGGGTTTAAAGATATTGAGCCGGTATTGCTTGTAAAATAAAGAACTTATTGCGGTCATCAAAATAAGATCTTAATTCACTTTTATTTTTTACCTTTAAGGGAATCTATTTTAGTCAATTTTAAATAAAAAATCTCGATCCGATACGCGATAAATAATGTTGCTATGGAGGAGATTTAGGGGATGTTACTTATGAATTTCGGAGATTTTTATTACCCATTACCAGCCAACGAACCAGTATTGAACTATGCTCCGGGCAGCGCTGAAAAAATAAAATTAAAAGCTTCACTCAAAGAATTAAAAAGCAAAAAATTAGATATCCCGATGTACATCGGCGCTGAAGAAGTACGCACAGGAAAAAAATTAGACCTGCGCCCACCGCATGAACACAAACATTTGTTGGGGCAATTTCATGAAGGCGATGCATCGCATGTTAAAAAAGCGATCGCCGCTGCATTAAAAGCAAAAGATAAATGGGCTAACCTTAGCTGGGAGAACAGGGCCAATATATTTTTAAAAGCAGCCGATCTTTTAGCAACAAAATACCGCGCGGAAATTTTAGCTACTACCCTTCTCGGACAAAGTAAAAATGTTATACAGGCTGAACTGGATGCGGCTTGTGAGCTGATAGATTTTTTACGTTTCAATGTGCATTTTT
>DATHHR010000247.1:0-16503 GCA_035317105.1 Ferruginibacter sp.
CTGAGCCATCCAGTCCATTGTAGCACCACCATCGTGCACTTCACCTATCTTATGGTTAACTCCCGTATAATATAATATACGTTCTGTTGTAGTGGTTTTACCGGCATCGATGTGAGCGGCAATACCAAAGTTGCGTTGCTAACGTAAATCTGACATCTTGTTTTGTTTGCCCTCCCCCATCCCCTAAAGGGGTGACTGGAAGAAGTTGTTATGAATTAAAGTGAATGTGTTTGTTTTATTGCCGCTATAAATAGTAGCAGATCCGCCGTGGAACTCCCCTTTAGGGGACGGGGGCGATGTTTAATATGATAATGATTCTCTCATAATACGCTAAATAAACCCTGCCGAACCCTTTTGTATATGCTATACATGGCGGAGCCTTTAGCGGCGCAAATATACGCCGATTTTATGGAATGTACAAATCGTAAGCGTTCTTTAAGTATAAGTTACTGATTGTTAGCTATTTAATTATTTTTTAGGCAAATGTTTGCTTAAAAAATCCTTTGCGGCCTTATTCCAATGATCCCAGGCTTTTTCCCGTTTCTTATTTAAGCCATCTGCCGTTTTGGTGAATTTTTTAAGGGCTTTATTATAGTCGTTTACCGCAGCTTTATATTCTTTCACCTCAGCTTTTGTATGAGTAGGTTTTCTTTCATAGTTACTCCTTTGCTTTTGAAAATCTTTTGCAGCAGCAAAATAATCAACTACCCCTTGAAGTTTTTCATCTGATTCGTCTGAATAAAATGTTAGAATGGCCTGGCATTTTGTTACCAGCGAATTATCATCATTAAAATCTTTGGTAGAATCCAATTGCTTTAAACCATTTTGTGCATCCTGGTAGACGATCTTTTTATTTTGCGCAACACTATTGCTATCCTTTTTCTTTATCGCATCTAACAAATAAGACTCAGCACTATATGTTTTGAAAAACAGCAGGTAAATTTTATTGTAATAAATATTTACAGCTATGGCCTGATCTACTTTATCGCTATACTCATCTTTAGGGACTGTGACCTTAGTGGAAAATTTTATTGCTGCCGCATGATAAGATACCATAATAGCTTTTAGTTTTTGATCGGCCGTTACCTTGGCAGCTAAAAGATCCTTCATTTTATCATATGATTTTTCCGCAGCTGATCTGTTCGTGGCGATCTTGCCATAATCGACATTCAACAGGTCAAAACAATTCTTCATAAATAAAGCTGCCGAATCTTTAAGATCTTTATTCTTCTGAAATGCCGGCATAGCGCCGATCGCCAGTTCCGACTTATTTATTTCCGTTAATATTTTTTTGCCTGAAGCTGTCAGCTTATCTGCTTTTTTATTTTTGGCAACATCGCTGCTATATGACAACATATCAGCAGAAACCTTTGAGCATTGTTTATTGATCAGACCAAAATATGTTTTTGCATCAGCAAGATTTTGCGACTTTGCCGACGAAGCAATAAAAAAAGTTGCAGTAAGTAGTATAGCCGAAAAGAACCTCATTACTATTTATTTTAAATTTATGCACTACAAAAAAATGTCAGGATATATTCCTGACATTTAAATAACGCTATGTGCTTATTATTTCAATTTCATTTCTGTGATCATTCTTGCGATACGATCATCCAGTTTTTTTTCTGTTGCATCAAATTCTGCTGCGCTGGCAAGTTTCGTGTTAGTGCTAAAATAAAATTTTATCTTAGGCTCTGTGCCGCTTGGCCTTGCGGATATCTTCGTTCCATCATTCAATACAAATTGCAACACATTACTTACCGGAAGATCTATCTTCCAGGTTTTGCCTGTCTGCAGATCTTTGCCAACTTGTAACTCATAATCTAATAAATGTTGTACCGGCGTTCCATCAATTGTTTTAGGTGGATTTTTTCTGTAATCATCCATCATATCCTGTATCTCTTTTGCACCGTTCATACCTTTCTTCGTGATGCTTACCAGGTTCTCTTTAAACA
Organism: Ferruginibacter sp.; assembly: GCA_035317105.1. Lineage (GTDB taxonomy): Bacteria > Bacteroidota > Bacteroidia > Chitinophagales > Chitinophagaceae > Ferruginibacter. Next base: position 1,953 of record DATHHR010000247.1, read on the forward strand.
AACCATATTGTACATAGATATCGATCAGCTTATCATATAATGACCTGCCTTTGTTTTTTTCATAAGCCGCCATTTCGCAACCTAATGCTACGGCGCTTACCGCATCTTTATCTCTAACTTTATCGCCTACCATCAAACCGAAGCTTTCTTCACCGCCAATGATATAATTTTCTTTGCCTTCTTTTTCTTTGATCAAATTGGCGATCCACTTAAAGCCCGTTAATACATTGTAGCAGGCAACGCCGTTCTCTTTTGCAATAACATCGATCAGGCCTGTAGTAACTATTGTTTTTATTACCATATCGTTTGGCTGCGCGATGCCTTTTGCTTTTCTTGCTTCGATCATATAGTTAAAGGCAATAGCAGCGGTTTGGTTACCGTTCATTAATACCCATTCCCCTTTATGATTTTTAACGCCGATGGCTACCCTATCCGCATCGGGATCGGTACCCAATAAAATATCCGCATCGATCGCCTGGGCTTTTTTAAGGCCAATGCTCATGGCTTCTTTTTCTTCCGGATTTGGATAGATAACAGTTGGAAAATTACCATCCGGCACTTTTTGTTCTTCTACAATAGTTACATTAGTAAAACCAAAACGCTCCAATGCGCCCGGCACCAACATAATACCCGATCCATGAATAGGTGTGTACACAATTTTAAGGTCATGTTGTGCTTTACATACTTCAGGATAAACGGACAATGTTTTTACCATATCAAGGTAAATAGCATCAACTTCTTTTCCAATGCTGGTAATATTTGCTTCGCCACCACTCCATTTTACATCATCAACAGACGCTATTTTATTTACTTCCAAAATTACATTTTCATCATGTGGCGATACCATTTGTCCGCCATCATCCCAATAAGCTTTATAGCCATTGTATTCTTTTGGGTTATGGCTTGCTGTTACCACAACGCCGCCCTTACAACCAAAATGACGAATGCTGAAACTTAGTTCAGGCGTAGGTCTCAGCGATTCAAATAAATACACTTTTATACCATTGGCAGCAAAAACATTCGCCGTTGTTTCTGCAAAAAAGCGACTGTTATTTCTACAGTCATGTGCAATAGCCACTTTAATTTCTCCGGTAAAACATTTTTTAAGATAGTTGGCATAGCCTTGTGTTGCCATACCTACTGTATATTTATTCATACGGTTGGTGCCAACACCCATGGTGCCTCTTAAACCACCTGTACCAAATTCAAGATTTTTATAGAACGCTTCCGTTAGTTCATCAGGGTTCTCTTTTTGTAAGCGGGTTATTTCATCTTTGGTAGTTTGATCATAATTACCTTTTAACCAAACGGCCACTTTTTCATTTACATTATCCATATCGAAATTTAATTGAGAAACTAAAAATAATGATAAATGGTTAATTGTAAATGGTAAATGTGAAGATTATTTATATGTTTAGATAAAAGCTGAATTAAGAGCTGATATTGAAATGTGCGATCCCGAAAGCGTTCGGGAGAGCCTGCCACCAAAGCTGCACAATGAACAAATGTTCGGATCCAAAAAGTAAAATCATTAATGATCAAACGGAGACGCTGTGATCATTAACCATTTACCATTAACAATTAACCATTATTACTGTCCCGTACTCTGGATAGTATTCTGGATATTATCGATCTCGGCCTTCATATTTTTGCGTTTGAACAGGTTCGCATCGGTTTTACCAAAACGCCAGGTAAAAGTTAAACGAACCACTTGCGGATCTCTTATGCGGTAATTATCCTGGATATAGTACGGTGTTTGAGAAAAGGAATTATAGGTCTTCGTTCTAAAAATATCGCTCATCGTTAAAGTCAAAGAAGCCGCATTGTTTTTTAGGAAATCTTTTTTAAGCGCCGCTTCTACTTCTCCAAATGGCTTTACATAGCCGTTAGCGTTAGGTTGTTGTTGGCCGAATGTGCCGGGACCTTGTCCGCCACCGGTGCTTTGCGGAATAACGGTTTTTGCATTGTACGTGCCACTCAATTGTATGGAATAATTTTTAGGGAGTTTAAAGTTGTTGCTTATTTTACCAAACCAGCTATACTGGCTGGTATCAGTACCGCCGGGCAAATTACTCGCATTGATCGTGGCATCATAAAAATTAAGATCGGTTGTAACATCCCACCAGCTTGTTAATTTGTTTTTGCTTATCAATTCCAATCCATAGGTATAACTGTTTTTTGCATTGCCATAAGTGGCAATTGTTACACTATCCTGTTTGTATTCGTAAGTAGATAATAAATTATCAGATGTCCGTAAATAAGCCGTGGCTAAAAATGTTTGTTTGCCATTAAATTGATTTTCATAAGAGAACTCAAATAAATTATCAAACTCAGGAACAAGGTTTGGATTACCACGAGTTAAATTCAATGAATCTGTAAAATTCGTGAACGGTAATAGCTGGAAGAAACTCGGACGGTTTACTTTTCTTGAATAATTCAATTGTATATCCTGCCTATCGGTTAATTTATAAGTTGTGTATACGCTTGGGAAAAGACTTAGCGGAAATTGATTGCTCAATGGCGTGCTTACCCCGTCTGATATAAGCGTGCCGGTGTATTGCGAGCTTTCAATGCGTAGCCCTGCCTGGTAATTAAATCTTTTTATTTGTTGAGAAAAAGTGCCGTATGCCGCATATACCTGATCGTTAAAAGTATAATTATTGCTGAGGGCAGGTATCAAGACATCGGGCGAATTGGCAGCTGCTTTTTCGTATGTATCGCTAAAGCTTGTAAAATTTCTGATGGCTGCCCGGGCACCCATCTCGATTTTTATTTTAGCGGTAATAGGATTTACAAAATCTGTTTGTGCCGTATAATAATCAGATGATCCCCCACCCGCGCCACTTTGGTAAAACAAAGGAGTTTTATAGCTGGCATTATAATAGTTGGTAACAAAGTCACTGGCATTATCATTTTTACTATGGCTATAATTCAGGTCAGCAGTGATGTTTTTATTGGCTTTGGCAAAGTTGTGTTTAAAGCTAACGGTTGCACCAAGGTTTTTAAAATTGAAATTTGTATTCGCCGTTCTTCCACCGTGATCGGCGCCTAACAGGGTTCCCAGTGAAGTGGTATCTCTTGCAATATCAAAAGAGTCTTTCGAATTAAAATGGCCGCGCACGATATTACCGCCGATCGTTAAGGTATTTCTATTGTCAATTAAATAATCAAACCCTGCTCTCCCAAATGCAAAATATCCTTCGTTGACCGGGTTATCATTTTGTGTAAGGTGTGATGTTGTATCTGGACTTAAAAAATTCTCTCTAAAAGTATTGGCGATCGTGATCGATTTTCTGTAGCTTAATTGTCCGGCCCCAAAGAAATTTATTTTACCTTCTTTGATATTGATGTTGCCACCAAGATTTGGCTTACCCCTGCTATCGACACCCGCACGCAGATTTCCATTGTAACCGGGTTTACGGTTCTTCTTCATCACAATATTCAGTATGCCTGAGCCTCCCCCCGATGCATCAAATTTTGCAGATGGGTTGGTGATGATCTCCACGCTTTCAATTTCATCAGCAGGTATCTGATCTAATGTAAGTGTGGATGGACGGCCATCCACAAATATTTGTGGTGGTGCATTCCTCAACGTTACATTGCCATCAACATCCACGCTTACACCCGGCACGTTTTTCATTACATCCTGTGCCGTACCACCAACGCTTGTTAAATTCTTCTCTACATTAAAAACTTTTCTATCGATCGATAAGGATAACAATGGTTTTTCAGCAACAACGGTAACATCTTCCAATTGCTTTTGATCAATTACCATTTTGATATTGCCCAGGTCTTTATCAACCGCATTTATCAAACTACTATAATCGCCATTTTTTACATTGTCAAAATTCAGGTTAAAGGCAACTCTCTGTTCAATAGGTTTGTAGCCTATCGCAGTTATCTGTAGTTTATACGTTGCCGTTACATTCAGGTTCTCTAAGCTGAATTCGCCTTTTTTATCAGTGAGCATTCCTGTAACTACAAAATCTTTTCTTTTTTTTGTAGCGGTATCTAATTTGGTTTGCAATAATTCTACTGAAGCATCTTCGATCCCTTTATCTCCATCCATTACCCTACCATAAAAGTGGCCGCCGTTCATATTTTGTGTAGCTCCACCTCCGGGAATTTGCGCGTAAAGATTTGTTGTAATGAATAATAAAACGGGTACGATAAAATATTTACTGATCTTTTTCACTATTGGCTGTTGGTTATATAATTGTAGACGACAAAGTTGCCTTCATATTTTAAATATGCCATACCCAAATGATGAGTGGTAGTATGGCTTTACAAAGCAAGTACAGAATCTTGCTAATAAAAAGTTATTATTTTGTAAAAAGGATGAACAATATCTGAACGATGCCGATCAAAAAACCAAAAAAAGCGCCGCTGACCTCTAAAAACTTAAACTCTTTTTTAGTGATCTGGTCCAGCATATCCTCTAATTTTTCGGCGGAGAAGCCTGCGATCTTTTCAGTAACAATTTTTTCAAGGTCCAGGTCATTTTGCAGTTTGTTCATGTACGTTTTCATTAAAACAGGAAAAAGGTTTTCCAATTCTACAATAAAGGCCCCTTTTAATTGTTCGATCGTTTTATCCCCGATCAGCATGGCCAGCATTGGAAAAACTTCTTTTAGTTTATTGCGCAGAAAATTATCAATATGCGCTTCTATTTCGGGCTTTAATTTTTGAAGGTTATCCGGATCGGTTATCTTTTTTTCTATCTCATCAAAGGATAATAATTCTTTGCTGACCACCTGCCCCAGTTTTTGCGCTATTAATTGTTGGTTCTTAGGAAATATACCCTGGATGGTGAAACCAAAAATCGGGATGGGCCTTCTGGGGTGAAAAAGCATTTTAATAGCTATCCAGGTGGTTACCCAACCCGTAAAAGTCGATAATAAAATAGTGATGATGTAGCCTGTCCAATTCATTTTTGCCGATTTGTTTGCAAAGAAACCGATAATAAAATAAATGCAAATGTAATTTTGATAAAGAGAGGTTTTTTGCTACTTTTGCACTCCGCTAAACGGTAGTCGTAGCTCAGTTGGTTAGAGCATCAGATTGTGATTCTGAGGGTCGGGGGTTCGAGCCCCCTCGATTACCCATTTAAAAGTCCTGCAATATTGCGGGACTTTTTTCGTTTTGTCTTGTCTAAACTTTAAGAAAAGTTTTGCTGTAAACTCTTTGTTAACGTCTTAAAAGCCAGCTTTTTTCCGTTAATTTTACTACGATGTTCAAAATTCAACACTTTATTATGAGTAAAAAATTTTTACCCGTTTTGGCAATTTTAATCGCTGCCGGTCTTTTTATAGCGCTGCAAACACAGGGAGGTACTGCAGATGATACACCAAAATCGAAAAATGAAAAAATCTTACACGAGGTAGGCCTGTTATTAGTGCAGGCTCATTATAGCCCGAGAAAATTAGATGATGGTTTTTCTAAGCTGGTCTTAAAGAATTTTATCAATGAATTAGATGGCGATAAATTCATCTTTTTACAAACTGATATTGATAGCTTCAACAGGTTTTCAGGTACCATTGATGATGAGATACGTGGCAGTACCCCTTTGTTATCGGTATACTATATCGGCGACCTGTATAGAAAAAGGTTAGCTGAAACTGCAGCTATGTACCCGGCAATACTTTCCAAGCCGTTTGACTTTACAAAAGATGATAGTATCACGATCGATCCTGATAAACTGGATTTTGCAAAAAATCAGGATGAAAAAAATATATTATGGTACAAGCGTTTAAAATATATGGTGCTATCAAAATATGTTGACCTGTTAGATGAAAGAGATAAGAATAAAGATAAAAAGGACTTCGTATTTAAAGCAGACTCTACTTTGGAAAGAGAAGCGAGGGGTTCTGTACAAAAACAAATAGGCCGTTATTTTACTACTTTAAAAAATCATAATACTGAAAACGAGATATTTGGTTCATTTGTAGAAACCATTACTAATACGATGGATCCTCATACTGATTATTTTCCTCCGGTAGATGCGCGTTCATTTAACGAAACAATGAGCGGCGCCTTTTTTGGCATTGGCGCGCAGTTAAAAGAAGATGATGGTGTAATAAAAGTGTCAAGCCTGATCGTTGGCGGACCGGCATGGAAATCCGGCGAATTAAAAGTAGACGATGAGATAATAAAAATAGGCGAGGGAAAAGCTGAACCGGTAGATGTTACAGGCTATGCAGTAAGCGATGCTGTAAAATTAATACGTGGTTCAGAAAAAGGAACAGAAGTTAGGCTGACGGTAAAAAGAGCAGATGGAACAATTAAAGTAGTACCCATCATCCGTGATCAGATAAAATTGGATGATACGTTTGCAAAGAGTGTGATCATCAACGGTGCACACAAGATCGGTTATATAGAATTACCTGAATTTTATTTGGATTATGAAAAAGCCGATGGCGCTAAGTGTTCTGAAGATGTTGCCAAAGAAGTACAAAAATTAGAAGATGAAAAGGTAGAAGGCATCATTATCGATCTTCGTGATAATGGCGGAGGCTCATTACCCGAAGTGGTAAAAATGGCCGGCCTGTTCATAGAATCAGGACCAATATGCCAGGTAAAGGGAAGAGGCGAAAAAGCAGTTCAATTGGACGATAGAGACCCAAGCGTTTTATACAGCGGCCCATTAACTGTAATGGTAAATGAGAACAGCGCATCTGCATCTGAAATATTTGCTGCAGCTATACAGGATTACAAACGCGGATTGATAATAGGCAGCACTTCTACTTATGGTAAAGGAACTGTACAACGTAACGTACCTTTAAATCCTGATGCGGATAATGGCCCGTTTGTCAATGATTCTGATGACCTTGGTACGGTTAAACTTACTTTCGAAAAGTTTTACCGCATTAGCGGTGCTTCTACACAATTAAAAGGTGTGACTTCAGATGTAGTGATCCCTGACAGGCTTGAATATGATAAGTCTCGCGAAAAAGATAACCCATCTGCACTGAACTGGGATGAAATTGCCAGAGCAGATTACAAAACATGGCCCAATAATTATAGTCCGGATGCCGTTGCTACTGCTGCAAACAAAGAAATTAAAAACAGCACTACGTTCAAAGCGCTAAAATTAAAATTAGATTCTATCGCTAAGCTTAATGATAAAGTGTATTCTTTGAATATAGATAAGTATAAGGCCGATGCGGTAAAATTAAAAGCTACTTATAAGGAACTGGAAGATCTATATAAAATACCTAAAGAGTTAGATGTAGTAAATAACAGTGCGGATACAGCAGCTGTCAATTCTAACGTAGAAAAACAAGATAAAAACAAAAAATTTATCAGCAGCGTTAAAAGCGATATCTATATTGATGAAACTGTGAAAGTGATGAATGATATGATCACGCAGGGAATAGCCAAAAAGAATTAGTACAGTTATTGATATAATGTAAAATAAAAACCCACTTGATCGTGGGTTTTTATTTTGCCTGAATTTTTATTTCTATGTACTACATCTTCTTTTTACGGATCCTGTAATTAACCCCAAACTGAACACTGCCTGTATAAGTCCCCGCATCGACCTGCACAAAGCCCGTAACATTTTTTCTTGTAAGGTGAAAAGTGTTTTGTAAATAAATTGGGTTGGCATGCGTGGCATATCCATAAATACCACCATGTTCCAGCGCTGTGCCACATCCTATTTTATATCCTACCTGATTATCATTTTTTAATTTCCAAATTATCTCGCTATATCCTCCGAGCGTTGTTGTCCAATTACTTGTCTCGATCAAACTGTTAGTAGAATCGCTGAGCGATCTTCTTAATTTTAAATAATTTCCAAACTCATTTTGTAAAGATGTCTCAATACCTATTATGCGCCATTCGCTTCCCCTGTTACCAAGCGGGATAACAAGATTGATGGCGCCATTAAATCCAAGCGCGCCGTAAAAATTATCTGTTGGAGGGATCGTGATATCTGTCTGTGAATTTTGTTGTATTAGGTAATTACCTACTGTAAGCCCTACTCCATAATATGCCTGAAAACATCCAAGATTATGGCTTCTGCTGATATTGCCATCGAAAGAATAAATATTATCCCTGCCACCCTGGTTAGCGCCGCCAATTGTTACATTACCATTTGCGTAGATAGCTGATCGCACAGAATCGGATCGTAACGGTATAGCATGATATGTTTGAGAAGTGCTATTAAGCGGACTTAAAAAATAATAAGGCTCCGCGCAACCCGCAAAACAAACAACGATCAATAAATAAAATAGCGATGAATTTTTCATGGCTGGATATCACTCAACAAATTTTACCAATTTAAATTAAGCACGTCGTTATGCTGATCAGTATCTGCCATTCGTTTGCTTGGATCTATCTCAATTTTTTTAACATCCGTTAACCGGTGTTTTATTTCAACGATATAGAATGGGTTTGTCCAATCCCATTCTTCATGTACTATTCTTTTTTCTGCAGGATCTTCATTTGGTTTTTCTCCAAACATTAAATTAAGCGGAACATATTCCATTTCCGTTGATCCATCTTTAAATGTAAGCTCCAGGTCGATCGGCATCGGTATCTGCCCAATTCTTTTTAAACGGATCTTGGACACACCATCTTCTTCCCACAAACTATCAATTTTATAATCGATCGTTTTTGTAGTATTGATCCAGTATTCTTTATACCAGTCCAATTTTATACCACTAACTTTTTCTGCTACCTGAATAAAATCATTGGCGTTAGGATGTTTAAACCGCCACTCCCTGTAATACTCCATTAAAATACTATCCCGAACACTGGCACCTACAATATATCCCAGCTGCTCAACAAAAATAGCGCCCTTATAATACGAGCCTACGCTATATGCATAGTTAGTATTAAAATGATCGGCATGTGTAGTAAGCGGTTCTTCTAAACCGCTTTTTGTTAATGCATAATATCCTTTGTAATGATCTGCCTGCGCAAAGCCCTGCTCTTTATTTACAACTGCGTTTACCCTTCTTCCACTATACTGTGCAAAACCCTCATCCATCCATGCATATTCAGATTCATTGGTGCCTAGCATTCCCTGGTACCAGCTATGCATCAGTTCATGCGTAGCGCCACCCGGACTAGCCAATAATGTTGCCATTGGATATTCCATGCCGCCATCACCACCTTCAATAAAAGAGTATTGTTTGTAAGGATAAAGACCGAATGTTTTTTCAATATAAGGAAATGAATTTTGTGCCATATCCAAAATGCTTAACCATTTTGCATTGGAAGCAGAATCTGTTTCTTTGTAAATAAGATGGATAGTTAACCCCTGTCTTAGTTTGCGTGAAATATGCGTATAACCCGGATCTGCGGCCCACACAAAATCATGTACATTATTAGCAATAAAATGCCAGGTGCGTTTTGCTGTACCAATTGATCTTAATGGTGTGCCTGTTGTATCATACCCCCAGCCTATTTCGCCGGCATTCATTAAATTTCCCGAGCCTCCTAATTTGTATGTTTTATCAATTGATATAGTAACATCATAATCTCCCCATACGCCATAAAATTCCCTGGCAACATAAGGTGTTGGGTGCCATCCTTCATAATCGTATTCGCACATTAACGGATACCATTGACTCATACTGTAACGGACATTTGTTTGTGGATTATCTCTTCCGCTTCTGCGAATTTGTAAGGGCACTTGCGCTTCAAACTCCATCTCAAACACTACTGTACTCTTTGGTTGAATGGGCGTAGTAAGGTCAACCTCCAATATCGTTCCATGGTATTTAAATAGCTGAGGAACGCCGTTCATTTTTAAAGAGATGATCTTTTGATAACCGATCTGGCTGCTATCTAATTTTGATATCCTGTCTGTTACCCTTGGATCCCAATCGGGCCTCTGGCCATTAATTAATATTTTGCCTAATTCTTCACTGCGGTTATCCATTGAACTGCCCGGCTGAAAAGCATTCCAGTATAAATGATAGAAAACTCTTTTTAAACTGTAAGGAGAATTATTGCTGTATTCTAATTGTTGCTTACCTGTAAAACGATTGGTCGTTACATTGACATCAATATTCATTGTGTACTTAACCCTTTGCTGCCAGCGATCAGGCTGTGCAAAAGATGACAGGTAACAAACAAAAAATAATAGGAGTAAAAAAAATATTTTCTTCATGCCGAATATTTTATAATTAAAGTGATCTATAACAATCTAACTATTCTTCATGTATTTTTAAGGACAATAATTTAGGTGAATCATACCCATATTTATATTGATAACAACCCTGATCGTCAGAAGTAAACACATCAAAGGATTTTGTTATGGTGTTGCCTATATAAATTATTGGATGATTAGTAGAATCGTTTTCTTCCGAAACACCCACCATTATAAATGTAGTGTTTGTTGTCCAAATTACCTCCTGAATTCTTTCTGCATACCCACAAAAAAATATCCTCGTCCATTTTTTTGTACTAAGATCAAAAAGCGTTGCAGCCTGCTCTGGCTCTCCGCCATGTGAGATTATTTTTGATTCCTTTCTTTCGAGGACTAACCAATAACTATAAATATCAATAAATTGGGCACTGTCGTTAGAGAAAGTGAGTGCTGGTTTATAAATAGAATAAAAGTCTTTCATGCTTGACCCATCAGCATAGTCTATCTTTTCAAATGCTAAGACTCCTGTTTTTTTAAATGCACTTAACTTAAACCTTCGGATTGTCTTTGTCCATCCTGCTAACTGATTTTGGAAATAGGTATCATAGAAACGCAAACTACCTTTTTGAGCGATAGAAAACTGAAAGCTACATAGGCAACAAATTAACAGAATAAAATGAGGAGTAATGCGTTTCATAATTAAAATAAATTTAATAAATAGTCATCGCAACTATTCCTTTCCCTGCACAACAATTACAATCTCGCCTTTTACCGGTTTGGCATTAAAGTGATCATGCACTTCCTGTAAAGAACCTCTTTTATTTTCTTCGAACTTTTTGGTCAGCTCGCGGCTAACACTGCATTGCCTTTCAGCGCCGAAGTACTCAATGAAGTTATGCAATGTTTTTACTAAACGCATCGGGCTCTCGTAAAAGATCATGGTGCGTTCTTCTTCGGCCATCCTTTTTAGAAAAGTCTGCCGGCCTTTTTTCAAAGGAAGAAACCCTTCAAAACAAAAGCTATTAATAGGTAACCCACTATTTACCAGGGCGGGAACAAAGGCTGTTGCACCGGGTAAACATTCTACGGTAACATTTTTTTTAATGCATTCTCTTACCAACAAAAAAGCAGGATCGCTGATGCCGGGTGTACCTGCATCTGTCAAGAGCGCCATTGTTTTGCCGCCTTGTAACTGATCCGTTAAATGAGCAATTATTTTATGTTCGTTATGCTGGTGGTAAGGCGTGATCGGTTTTTGTATCTGGTAATGTTGTAACAATACCGAAGACGTTCTGGTATCTTCTGCCAAAATAAGATCGACATTTTTTAAAACATCGATCGCTCTAAAAGTGATATCGGCCAAATTACCAATAGGAGTTGGAACGAGGTATAACATGATGTACGATGTTTGATGTAGGACGTACGATGTTTTGAAATTCTTTGTACATCGTACGTCGAACCTCGTACATCGTACTTATTATTAACTTATTGAAACCTCAAACATTTCCATCACTGGATTTGCGAGTAATTTTTTTGCAGCTTCTTCGGCCATTTTCTTTGCATCTGCAGGAGAATTAGCTTCTATTTGTAGCGTGATGCTTTTTCCGATACGGACATCCTGAATTCCGCTTAAACCCAAATTACCCAATCCGCTCATTACAGCTTTCCCCTGAGGGTCTAACAATTCTTTTAGTGGCATTACTTTTACTTCTGCAGTGTAAGTCATGATGTAGCTTTATTTTTAAGTGCCAAAGATAAAATAATATATGCAATGAAAACAATCGGAACCGCAAACCATTGCAACACAATACCGGCTACCAGCGTAATGCCCGCTAATAACAGGATCGGGAGGTTATTTTTAGGCTTAAAATCTTTAAATTTTAGCGCCATTAAAGGGATATTGCTCACCATTAACCAGCTTAAAAATACGATCAGTCCGTATAATAGCCACTTATTAACCATCCAATCGTTCACGTTATCTGCCATAAAACTATTGATAGCAGGGAACACATTACCAAAATGCAATATCAAAGGAAAAGAAGCGATCAATAACCCTGCGGCCGGAGTTGGTAACCCTTTAAATCCATATGCCTGGGAAGCATCTAAATTAAATTTTGCTAATCGATAAGCGGCTGCACAGCTATAAATAAAAGCAGGTAACAATAGTAATATAGATTTATCAAGGCCATCTTCTTCGCGCATATAACTCATACGAAGCAATTGGTATAAAATTACTCCCGGTGCCACACCAAAGCTTACTACATCTGCCAGTGAATCTAACTGCTTTCCCATTTCTGAACTGGCTTTAAATAATCTTGCAACAAAGCCATCTAAAAAATCTACTATGGCTGCAGCAAATAAAAATAAGGCCGCGGCAGGAATACTTTCAGGGATATTAAAACTGCTGGTCAGTTCATCATTCATGGAGATATTTATATTTTTTGTTTGTAAGGCCAATACTATTGCGATGCAACCAAAAAATAAATTCAATAAAGTAAAAATATTAGGTATCTGTTTTTTCATATTTTAATGCGACCACCGACGACCGATGATACTGATTTACTACAGTTGTTAATTATTTTTTAATACTTTTTTAAACGCTTGAATTTTTAAATAATCATCGGCCGTCATCTCTTCATTAAGCTTTCGATCTCTTCAACCGTTATAGGAATATTTTTCATGAGATCTTTATTACCGGTTTTGGTTACCCAAAAATTATTTTCGATCCTGATACCCATTTTTTCTTCTTCGATATAAATGCCCGGTTCAATGGTGAAGACCATCCCTGCTTTGATCGGTTCCGTTCTTGTTCCCAGGTCATGCACATCTATTCCTAAATGATGAGAAATGCCGTGGTACAAATATTTTCTATAGGCTCGGTTGGCTTTATCTTCGTTTTTAATATCTTCTTTTTTTAACAGGCCGATCTTTAAGAATATTTTGGTTGCTTCCTCTCCTACTTTATCAGAATAATCAAGGATGCTAATACCCGGTTTTAAAATGCCTGCAGCGTAATGATGTAAATGCAGACAAGCATTGTACACAATTTTTTGTCTGGCTGTAAATTTTCCATTTACCGGAACTGTCCTGGTAAGATCTGCATTATAGTGCCCATACTCTGCACCAAAATCCATCAAGATCAATTCACCCGATTTACACTCCTGGTTATTTTCTACATAATGTAGAGTCCTTGCTCTATCGCCGCTTGCTATGATAGAGCCATATGCCTCGCCTGTGGCACGTTGTGATAAGAAAGAATGGTATATCTCTGCTTCGATCTCGTATTCCATTACACCGGGACGGATGAAGCGTAATAATTTTCTAAAAGTACTATCAGTGATATCAATTGCTTTTTGGATCACTTCGACTTCCAATGAAGTTTTTATTGATCGCAGTTCTTTTAAAATAACCGCACTGCGTTTATACGTATGCAAAGGATAATGTTGCTTCATTGTTTCGGCATAGCGATAATCTCTTACCGGAACCCAATTAGCTTTGCGGTCATTCTCGTTTGTATTAAGATAAATAGTATCAGCGATATGTATCCATGATTGCAGTAAACTATCCAGTGTATCTAACCAAACGATAGCAATAATTCCTGAAATAGTTTTTGCCTCAGCAGCTCTTAATCGATGGCCATCCCATTTTTCTTTCAATTCATTCGGGCGAACGATGATCAATACTTCTCTATACTTTGCATCGGGGTTATCAGGGAAAAGCACCAGCATCGTATCTTCCTGTTCAATACCGGTTAACCAAAAAAGATCTGAGTTTTGTTTGAATTTGTAAGTGGCGTCTCCATTGCTTGGCAATTCATCATTACTATTAAAAATAGCGATGGATCTTTTTTCCATCCGTTCAACAAAACGCTTTCTGTTTTGAACAAATATGTTGCTATTTAAAGGAAGGTATTTCATCAATAAATTGATTTATGTTGCAATATACTAATTATTCCCCTGCAGGATGAAACATATGCGTTGTAATCGCGATCCTGTTCCAAACATTGATCGTACCGATCAACATGATGATCTGGGCGATCAGGTTATCGCTGTAGTATTTTTTTGCATTTTGAAAAGTAGGTTCTGATAAACCTTTTTCTGCGATCCTGGTTACTTCATCCGTCATTGCTAAAGCAGCTTTTTCTTCTTCGGTAAATAAGGGCGATTCCCACCAGGCGCTTAGTGCATATATTCTCTGTTCCGTTTCACCATATTTTCTTGCATCAGTACTATGAGATTGAATACAATAAGCACAACCATTTATTTGTGATGCCCTTATCTTGATCAATTCTTTTAAGAGCTTATCAATGCCTGTTGTGGCAAAATATTTCTCTAACCCTAATAGTGCTTTGTATGATTCTGGTTCCAGATCCTTGATGCTTAGTCTTTGTTGCATTGTATATAATTTAAAATATCATTTCAGGAATATCCCCTTCTACAATTAGCTTAC
>DATHHR010000248.1:0-6911 GCA_035317105.1 Ferruginibacter sp.
TAACATCAAGCTGTTGAAACTCAACGTATTTAAAGTTGACGTCCTTATCCTGAAAATTAATGATCGGCGAAACATACGAAGCGTTGAATACCGGCCTTGCTGCCTGTATTGTTAAAGAAGCGCTGAAAATAGTAGGATCACCTGTTGGCTGCAGGTTAAAAAGAAAGCTGCAATCAATTTTTTCATTAGGCAGATAACTGTTACTTGTCCAGCTCCGGGTATTTATAAATGTAGTTAGCGCGCTTTGTAAAGTTTGGAAAACATTTTTATTTACATTAGTACCAACGCTGCCACTATTAATAGTAACGCGTGCATTTAATTCCTGTGCATTAGCAATAGTTACTGCCAGCAACAGAAAAACAACAATACATTTAAGCTTATGCATGTAATAGTTGTATGATAGTGTTTACAATATCTACGGCCACTTCTTTCTTCGACTTTGTATCAAACTGATATTCCTTTCCCGCCCTATCAAAAATAGTTACCTTATTGGTATCGAGCCCAAATCCCGCGCCTTTGTCATTGAGCGAATTAAGCACGATCATATCTGCATTTTTTGATTGAAGCTTTTGTAAGGCATTTGCCTTTTCGTTATTTGTCTCCAATGCAAAAGCTACTAATATTTGCTGTGGTTTTTTTAAAGCGCCCAGGCTTTTAGCGATATCTTTCGTCTTCATTAAATCAACCGAAAAAGTTTCTGTCGATTTTTTTATTTTTTGAGTAGCTACTTCTATAGGTGTATAATCTGCTATGGCTGCACTCATAACGGCAATATCTGTCTGTGCAAATATTTTGGTACAAGCCGCATACATTTCTTCTGCAGAAACAACTTTAACGATGGTGATATTTTGCGGCAACGGTTCGTGTGTTGGGCCTATGATCAGTGTTACGGCTGCGCCTCTTTCCGATAATTCCTTGGCTAATTCAATACCCATCTTACCCGAAGAATGATTGCCGATGAACCGCACAGGATCTATTGCTTCATAGGTTGGGCCGGCAGTTATTAAAGCTTTTTTACCTTTTAATTCCTGGCTGCCTAAAAAAAAATCGCTGAGCCATTTTACGATCGTTTCCGGTTCGGCCATTCTTCCTTCACCAACCAAGCCGCTGGCAAGCTCGCCACTTTCTACAGGAATAATATGGTTGCCAAAAGAAGCAAGTCTGGCTAAATTACTTTTTGTTGACGCATGGTGCCACATATCTTCATCCATTGCCGGTGCAACAACTACAGGACAGGTTGCAGATAAATAAACGGCCTGCAATAAATTATCACATAAACCTGTGGCGATCTTTGCGAGTGAATTACAGCTCAATGGCGCTATCACCATTATATCTGCCCACCTGCCTAACATTACGTGGTTAGACCAGGAATCATTATTGGAAAGATCTGTCAGTACCGGATTTTTTGAAAGGGTTGATAAGGTAAGGACAGAAACGAATTCCTTTGCAGCAGGTGTCATTACCACCTTCACTTCTGCGCCGGCTTTTATTAATAAACGCACAAGCGTTGCTGTTTTATATGCAGCAATGCTTCCTGTTACTCCTACTAATATTTTTTTTCCTTGTAGCATAAATAAAAATCCCGTCTTAAAGACGGGATAAAATTATGATTTGTTAGGTAAACTAATTGCTAAAATGTTGTTTAACTTACTACTAGCTAAATAAATCAGCGTCATTTCTACGGAAATACACTTTGTCTTCCATAAACTCAGTTGAAGCCAATAAAGCCGGATTTGGCATACGCTCGTATGCTTTAGAAATTTCTATCTGCTCTTTATTTTCGTGGATCTCCTCCAAGCTATCGGTATGACTTGCAAATTCTTCCAGTTTATTATGCAATTCTTCTTTAATTGTGATATTGATCTGATTGGCACGTTTTGCAACGATGGCAATAGATTCATACAGGTTACCTGTTTTTTCTTTCAGATCAAACAGGTTTTTTGGCTCTACAACATTACTTGTATTTGCGCTAAGTTGACGTCTTAATTTGCTCATATTTTTATTGCTTTAAGTTCTTTATTAATTTTTGTTGATAGCGTTGATACCGCTTTGACTTAGGTCGTTATATTTTTCTGCTTCTTTTAAAAGCTTACTATCAGGATACCTGTCTGCAAAATCCCTGTATTCCGTCATCACTTTTTCGTACCGCTCTTCCTGTTTATCCGCTATACTTAGTTTTGCGAATTTGTAATACGACCTTACTTCTTTCAGTTTATATTCTTCGCCGTTGGCAGATCCCGGGAAGTCATTCATCAGATCTGCATAAGATAAAGCTGCTGCCCTGTATTGTGATATCTTATAATACAGATCTGCTGCCTGTGCCTGTTTTAGTTCAAGTTTCGTTCTGCACAGATCGATGATACTATTAGCGCTATCAATTCTATCAGATCCCGGATGTGCATTGATAAAAGTCTGCATCATCCCAATTGATTTAACCGTATTGGTTTGATCCAATTCCAGCTTTGGAGATGCATCATAAAAACAAAGCGCATGCATAAAAGAAACTTCTTCTGCTTTTGGACTATTGGGAAAAACATCTAAAAATCCTTTAAAGAAATTTTCAGCGTCTTTGTATTCACGCATATAGTAAAAACAATATCCATCCCTGTAATAGATCTCTTCAAACTTATCCGTTCCTTTATAAACCGGATATAACTGCTCATATATCTGTTGTGCAGCATGGTAATCCTTTTCTTTATAAAACTTATCCGCCATAGAAAGCTTATAAGCATTATCCGGGCTCTTTAACACCTTGCTATAATTATTGCACGATGATAAAAGGAATATAAAAAAAAGCCCCGTCAGCGATACTTTAAAAAACTTCATAAAGGACTGCAAAATTAATGATTTAAAGCCAAAAATCGCTGTAAATTATTATTTATCAAAAAACAAGCAGTTAAGGTTTTGATAAACAGCTGAGAAACACCTGTAAAGCTACAAAAAAGGCTTCCCGGTTACCCGGGAAGCCATATTGTTATCATTTAGCAAATGAGGTTATAAACGCTTAGTTTGATTTGATATCGATAATATCTGCATCACCTTCACCAATAACTGGCTCAGCAACTGTGATCCTATCTTCACTGATACCTAACTTTTCAGTCAAATATGTTTTGATCATACCTAATTTTTTAATTGCTGTTGCCTGTGCTTTTTTGTTAGGACCAGAGTAACCAGTGATCGTAATGCTACAATTTGGACTAGCCTTTAATTTTTCAGCAACACTTGCCAACATCGCTTTAGAGTCGTTAGTTAAAGCAACTTTTAAAGAAATGCTTGGGTAATCAGTTGGGCAGCTTGCCGCAGTGCTATCGCCACCTCTTTTCATTGATGAGCAACAAGCAGGATCCGGGCATTTACCAACACCATCCGCATCAACCGGTTGACATTCTGTTGGCGTGATCAATTGTTTATCCTTACAATCCGGTACACCATCACCATCTGTATCTTTAGTTACACCATGTGTATCAACCGGGCAACCTGCTGGTGTATTCGGTTCTCTATCTAGCTGATCGACCACACCATCACCATCAGCATCATCAAATACCGGTTTAGGTAACCTGATATGTTTAGGATTATTCAATTCGCTGTAAGCGTAATCTAATGGGTTCAACCACCATAATGGTTCTACTGATTTGCCACCAAGGTTAAAGTTGATACCTAATGAAAGCACATTATAAGAATCGAAATCACTTGTTAGAACAGCATCTCCACGAGGTTGTTCCTGCCAACGCTGACCATCTAACAGATCAGATTTTACGAAAGTTTCCCTGTCTTCTAATGCAATATTTATTCTTCTGCTTAATTTATAGGCAAGTCCGATCAATACGGTACCAGAAGGTTTAAGCGTATAGTTACCAATTACAGGGCGGCGACCATGTTCACCATCGGCGCTTTCTGCGTTTGTTTCGTAAGTATTATCCATACCGGGGTTACCACCGATACCATTCTTCAGGTCTTTTTTAATTTCTTTCCTGTTTTTGTATACATCCTCGCCTGTCGTTACATATTTGGCAGCCACTGCATCGAATAATGCTTGATAGGTATCGCCATTTGCGTTAGTAGTATTGATCATCGCTCTATATAAAGTAGCGCCGATACCAGCACCGCCATATAATGTTAAGCCAGTTTTTTGTTTGTGGAAACGAATATTATTTAAAGTAATGATACCTTGTAAACTCAGGTCCTGGATATTTGTTTTATAGTTATAAAAAACATAATCCAACGCGCCGCCAGTACGAGTGCCATTTGCTGTAAACGGAGTAGGTGGTATTGGATTATAATAAGGATTGTATGCATTCCAGGCCGGATTTCTTGCAAAGTTATTGGCTGCCTGCCAGTCTAAACCTTTAGAAACACCATTAACATATTGTAACCTTAAAGAAACAATATATCCTAAGGCTTTTCTAACATGTACTTCAAAACCAAAAGTCGGAAATATACTTGGTACGTCACCACTCACGGTAACTGTAGCTAATGAAGCTCCTACTTCCCACATATTACGTGGTTTTGCAGGGAAGTTATACGTATTGTTCCAGAATTCATTCTGTTGAGGCATTCTTCTTGAAGGGATAACAGAAGAATCGTAGACAGTATAGCTTTTGCTCATTTGAGCGAAAGTTGAAATTGTCGTTAATGTAAGTACAAAAACTACTAATAGCAGCTTGTAAATTTTACTTGTCATAACTTATAATCTTAATTAGTAAAGTTTCCGAATATTGGTCGATTGACAGCAAAAGTATCTCTTTAGTATCAAAAACAAAATTTTTTTAGTATTTATTTAAGGTTTCGATAATCGCATAGTCCCAAATTATCCGTAAGGAAGCAAAAATAATTTTAGCTGTTTGAACCAATCCTATCAGAAAGGATATTAACTATATTCCTACAAGATTCTTTTGCATTTTAAAACACCGTTCAACATTTACTTTGCAATAGTTATCAACTATACTATATTGCCTTTTATTAACGATGGATTTTGTAAAAAACATAATAGGAGAAGAACTCAACATTTTTGAGGAGAAGTTTGCCCAGGCCGTAAAAAGCCAAACAGCATTACTGGATAGAATAATGCAGTATATCATAAAACGAAAAGGGAAACAATTAAGGCCCATGTTCGTTTTTTTAAGCGCCAAATTACAGGCGCCGATAAATGAAAGTACTTACAGGGCCGCAGCTCTGGTAGAGCTGTTACATACCGCAACACTGGTGCATGATGACGTAGTAGATGAGTCTTTTGAAAGAAGGGGGTTTTTCTCTATCAATGCCACCTGGAAAAATAAAATAGCCGTATTAGTAGGCGATTATTTACTCTCAAAAGGTTTGTTATTATCTACCACGAATAATGATTTTGAACACTTGCATATTTTATCAGATGCCGTACGACAAATGAGCGAGGGCGAATTATTACAAATTGAAAAATCGCGTAAATTAAATCTTAAGGAAGATATTTATTTTGAGATCATCCGGACCAAGACAGCTTCCTTATTGGCTTCTGCCTGTGCTGTAGGTGCATGGACAACAAGCAAAGACCAGGCCATTACGGATAAAATGAAATCATTTGGTGAAAAAGTAGGTATCGCTTTTCAAATAAAGGATGACCTGTTTGATTATGGAAAAGAAGATATCGGCAAACCAACAGGCAATGATATCAAAGAAAAAAAACTGACGCTTCCCTTGATCTATACCCTCAATACAATTGATGCGACCAAAAGAAGAGAGCTGATCTATATCGTAAAGAATAATAACAAAGATCCTAAAAAGATCAAGATAGTTATTGATGCAGTGATAGCAGCAGGCGGTATTAAATATGCTGAACAAAAAATGAATGAATACAGGGACGAAGCATTGTCTATTTTGTACCAGTTTCCTGATACCGATGTAAGAAAAGCTTTGGAAGAACTGGTTAGGTATACCACTGATAGAAAATATTGATCCTGCCCTGAAAATTCACAATATCCTATTTTCGCTTTGCCCTTTAATTCGTACCGATTATATTTACAACTATGGATGCCTCTCTTGATCCCTTACCGCCTTCTATTACCCCTTCATCAAAAAGATGGAATCTTTTGCATGCCGATGAGGAAAGATCTATTGCATTAAGTAAGGTGTTACATATCAATCCTATGCTTTGCAAAATATTGGTGCAACGGGGCATGGATGATTTTGAAAAAGCCAAAACATATTTTCGCCCGGATCTGTATACACTACACGATCCTTTTTTAATGAAGGATATGCAAAAAGCAGTTGACAGGATCATTGCTGCCTTTGATAAAAAAGAAAAAATTCTGGTCTTTGGTGATTATGATGTTGATGGTACTACTTCTGTTGCCAGCATGTACCAGTTCCTGGCAAAAATTTATGATGCCACACTATTAGAATTTTACATCCCCCATCGTTACAAAGAAGGATACGGCATTAGTAAAATAGGTATTGATTACGCCAAAGAAAAAGGCTTTACACTGATCATCTCTCTCGATTGTGGCATTAAGTCTATTGAGCTGATCGCTTATGCAAAAACACTAGGAATTGAATTTATTGTGTGCGACCACCATATGCCTGATGTAGAGCTTCCGCCGGCAGTTGCCATTCTTAACCCAAAACAAATTGATTGTCATTATCCATATAAAGAATTGTGTGGTTGTGGCGTAGGCTTTAAATTGATAACGGCATTGGCCCGGCATTTTAATATTGATGAAGAGTATTATTATACCTACCTCGATCTTGTTGCCACAGCAATTGCCGCAGATATAGTACCGATGACCGGCGAGAACAGGGTATTGGCTTACTATGGTTTAAAAAAGATCAATGAAAACCCTAATCCCGGCATAAAGGCGTTGATAAAACTAGGCGGCATACAAGGCCCTTTAAGTATCAACAATGTTGTGTTTGTTATTGCACCAAGGGTTAATGCCGCC
>DATHHR010000249.1:0-33826 GCA_035317105.1 Ferruginibacter sp.
AGATGATATTTCATATTATTATTCATCTGCAAAATATTACGAGTTTGGTATCGATGATTTTGGATTTTTAAATAACTTGTATAATGTTTTTGATGGAGATTGATCGAAGCGAATGGTTCGTGGGGACACGAACCAAGGCGAAGAGCTATGGTACAGTTACAGGAGATCACATTTATTTATTAAAAAATGAAACAAGCAGGACTGAAGGAGGAAAAACTGTAATTTTTGATACAGAAAATCGTGTTACAGAAGTGCCTCCTCAAGATGCTAAATGATAGATTATGAATATGAAATTGTGTAAAAAATATGCCGCTATTGTATTTATACTTGTTTTTTTTGTGAATTGTAGTAGGTATCATTCTGAAAATCATAGTAATAATAATTCTTGGATCCATGATTCTTCAATTACTTATTTCCCAAAATATGATACTCTTTCAATAGGATATTTTAATAACACATTTTATCAATTGCTAAATAAAATTGACAGTCCTAAGAATGTAACTGCTGTCATTTCTAATAATCAATTGGCTTATTTGTTTAGGAATGACACATTGTTTTGTCCTGTATTAAATCAGTCTATATCAGATTTTTTTTCGTTTAGTAAATCAGATTCAAATAAAGTGATAGTTTATGTTATAACAGAAGAAGAGGATAAAAGCTTTTTTGTTTTTATGGAAAAAATAAATAGAAATTCTTTAGATTCAATAAAATCAAAATTAAATAAACCTCAAACAGTAACATATTGGCGTTCTTCTACGTCTACTACTACAGACGCTAAATATTCAGGAAGTAGAAAAAAAGATGATAATAAAAAATTTCTTACTTTATTCTTTAAGTGGAATTGGAATCGGTATGCTGTTTTAGCAAATTAATGGATAATTTTAGAGACCTTATAAAAGTAGATAAAGATAAGGTCTCTCTTGGTAATGTACCAATCGCCACCTAACGTTAGTTGCTGGCGGATAGTGCAGCCATAACAGGCAACTTGCAGGTACGGGCTTAACAGAATTGGATGTTGATAACAGGGTAACCAGTGTACCAACATACACGGCTTCACAAAAAGTAGATCTTTTAGATGGCTTTAAAAGCAATTATGGCGATACGTATAGTCTTTACGTAGATACCACTATAACGCCTTGCGTACAGGGCATATTCTATAAAGATTCTGCGATCAAATGCATGGCCTGTGTGTTTATAAGAGTAACAGCATCTAAACATTTATATACTAAATTGCTAACAGTTTATTTCGCATGATATTTTTTTATTAATTTTTTGCCGACGCATATTTCCCTTTTTTATATATTCTTTAAATAAGTTTCTATCTGGAACTTTACCCGTAAGTACCTCATTAGGTGTAAGTCCGAATAACATCCCGGCAGGCCTGTTATTATATTCTTGTAAAATATGAGGCATTGTTTTATTTAATGTTTCAATATTTTTGATGTCACGAAGAAATAAAAACTCATGTTTAAGGATTCTGTTAGCAGCCTCTATCATGCTATTGCTTTGTATGATATCCACCTGAGCGATTAATTTTTTCCAAAACATACCCGGCTTATCTATCCATTTTTGAAGTTCACCCTTATTTTCGCTGCCTCCGTCTGAAATTAGATGAAAAAGAAAAACCGCCAGACTATTAAGAACTGGCGGTTTCACATATATTCATTAAAAGTTTAGTACGGTGGATCATAAGGAGCTCGCTTAATTCTAAAACTTCCCGATAACTTATAATTTTTTGAATTATAGGAATCATAAATGGTTCCTGCAAAGTTACCACTTACGTACTGGCCAACAGCACCATATTCGGTTATTTTAACGTACAGAGGGGATGTAGGAGTTCCATAAAAGCCTTCTGAACCTTGAAGGTCAAACCAGTCAAGTGATTCATTAGAGCCTACTACAATAGTGGGAGTTTTAAATTCCAAATCAAATTCGGAATCATAGCCATAATGCCAAGCACTGATATCTAATGTCGTGTCGTAATCATAATAGCCTAGACTGTCTCCTGGATTATTCCCGTAATTGTAAGTGCTGGTGTCATTGACTGTTACAGTAAAAAACTGACTTAGCTTTGTGATGCTATCGTTGTTATTAGGTTTTGTAGAAGAACTGCTTTTTTTACAAGAAGAAAACATAACAATAGTAATAAATACAGTAATTGTTAATAGGAAATATTTCATATGATTTCGTTTTTAGGTTTGCTAAGGTAGGTATTTATAAAGAAATGGCTGTATACAGCCCTCGACCAAAACGTACCTTATTGATTAGAAACCAACTGAGCTAAACTCCTTTTACAGATTTTTTAAGTCAAAAAGAAAGTAATATTAAAGACAATCTTGGCAAAAATCTTAGAATACTTGAATTCATATAGGAAATCATAGACTGCCCTTAGTTCTTTTCTTTAATCATGCAGGTATTTAATTCAAGCATGAACTCTCTTCCATTTTGTGAATCCCTAAATTTGAGTTTTCGAACCGTTCAAAATGAAAAGGGGTTCATCCGACACTTTTTGTTTCACCTTCGAAAATGAAGTAATTAAGCATTTGACTTACAGGATTTTGTAATACATAGTTAGGACGCTAACGCGGTCACGAATAAAACAAAGCCCTGTAAATTATTTATGGGGCTTTTTTATTGTTCCTTTTCGCCCAATTATTCAGGTTTTACTCGTTTTCGCCCGCTAAAACAGTGTTAATTTATCTCAAAACAGATTTATTTTGAAATATTTTTAAAAGGATACAATTGATTGTCAGACTATTAATCAAACTGTTAATATACTGTTAATAAAAAACGACCTTTTTAGCCTAATTATATTTTTTTGAATGAAATTATTGTTACCTTTAACATGCTATACAATAATTGCCTAACAATTATTCACAATTAAAATTGCTTGCTATGAGAGTTTATCTACTGACTGTTTTGCTTACGCTAACAATTGTTACTTTAAGCTTAGTGTTTTTCACAAAGATCGCACTTATCGTTTTGGCTTTTACTACTTGTAGTTTATTGGCGCTTTTAAAGTTCTCGCCGTTGAAAGATAACGCTGAGGTTAGAACAATGCCTTCAGTAAAAGGGAAAACGATCTACAAAGAAAAACAGTTTACTGCTTAGTCTTTTAAGCTGTTTCCCTTTACCAGCAACACTTTCATAACGAGCGTGATGATATACCTGCTGCATTATAATTAATGTGGGAGGACTTTTTTTGATATACCCTATATTATATTTCATATCCGCGTATCCTGTTTTATTGACTCCTACATTTTTAAGCCTCCTTTCTTTACAAATATCTTTTTGATCTAGCTACTATTTCTTTTGGTTTGCCCAGGCAACTGATAAATTCATTTATACGTTCGTCATACCTGTTGATTGGATCACCGGTTTCTTAATGAAAATGTATTGTTCAAACGGCTATTAATTGGCTAAATTGTCTATGAAATTACCCAGATAGAGAAAAGATATGAAGGGTACTTTCCACAGTTTTTCAGAAATGGTTACAAAAAATTGGGCCAATTCTAAAAAAAAAGCGTAAATTATCTTTTGGTTAAGTGTTTAATCGGCTGTTTTATACTTAATTTAAATATGTACATTTATTATATTTGTTATATTTAACATAAGTTCGATTGCTTTTTTATTGCGGTATGAAATATGATTCTTTTGAAAAAAGGAATTGGTATTTTATTAATTAGTAAAAAAACTGACAATTTGAAAGCTAACACGCATAAAAAATCTTCGGCAAACAGGCAGATACTTATTGTTGACGAGGAGAAGTATATGGTAAAGCTGTTGTATAATTTTTTATCTAAGGATTATAATCTGGTATTAAAAAAATCGCCTGTTGAAGCATTAAAATGGATACATGATGGCAACGAACCAATACTAATAATAAGTGAATACCAATTGCCCTACATCAGTGGCGCTTGTTTTATAACAATTATTAAAACCTCGGGCCTTTATAATAAAATACCTTTTATTATACTTTCTTCTAGTGAAGGGTTTGAACAAAAGCTAAAAGAGCTACCTTATAGTATAGAGGGTGTTATCAGGAAACCGTTCAACCCAATTCATTTAAAAACAGTTATTAAAAAAACATTAAATGATTATGAAACGAATTAACACAACAACCATCCCAAAGCAATCATTTAGCCCCATGCAACAAATAAAAATTTGTTATGTGGGTAGTAATTTTACTGAACTTGTTTTTAGTGATCCCTTTTCCGATTACGAAATAAATAACAGCCTGTCTTTACAATTATTATACAGTGAATTGACGAATAAATCTTCATTTGAACTTCCGGATGTGTTGTTGCTGGAAGTAGAGACAGATGAATGTTTTTCATTTATACAAAACATTAAAAAATTGCCCATACTGCAAAACGTTTTGATTTTTCTTTTATCAAAGGTTAATAATGAAGAGTGGAAAGCAAAAGCGAAAGCATTAAAAGTGCAAGACCTATACACGTATCCATTTAACAGCAATCATTTGCACGACAGGATGAATTACCTGCATCAGATCAAATCGATAGCTTTTCCGGAAGCACATGAAGAATGGACCGGCGAACCCAGAGACCTGTGTTACAAAATGCCTTTGACTAAAAGATTATTTGATATCATAGTATCTGGTATATTATTGATAATGTTATCGCCGCTATTTATCATTATCGCTATTATGATACGCTCCGAATCAGAAGGGGCCGTGATCTACAGAAGCAAAAGGGTAGGTACAAATTACCACATATTTGATTTTTACAAATTCAGGTCCATGCGCACCGGGGCAGATGCGGAACTGGTAACCTTAGCCGCACAAAATAACCAATACAAAAAAGGAAAAGAATCTGCCTTTGTAAAAATTGTAAATGATCCGCGTGTAACAAAGACCGGAGAGTTTATCCGTAAAACAAGTATTGATGAATTACCACAATTGTTTAATATTTTAGTAGGCGATATGTCATTTGTAGGCAATAGGCCACTGCCTTTATACGAAGCAGAAATGCTAACAACAAATCAGTGGTCAGAACGCTTTTTTGGTCCCGCAGGATTAACAGGTTTATGGCAGATCAGTAAACGCGGAAAAACAGATATATCAGAACGGGAACGTAAACAACTGGATAATGATTATGTGAGTCAGCATTCGTTTATGTTAGATGCAAAAATAATTCTTAGAACTTTTCCGGCATTGATCCAAAGCGCAAAAGTGTAACATCGGATAAAATAATAATAATAATTCTTAATTAACAAAATGAAAGTAGTAGTAGTTTCTTTAATGATCTTTTTTAGTTCAGTAAATTTAGTTAGTGCACAGGAACTTAATAACACACAGGAAAGTATAGTCACTGATCTTTCTTATACTTATCTGGATACGTTGGTCAGCCTGGCAAAAAAGAATTACCCACAAACCCGTATTGCCGCCTTACAGACAAAAGAAGCAAAAACCAATATAGGAAAAACCAATGTAAGCTGGCTGGATGCTTTTACATTATCGTATTATTATATCCCCGGAAATAATAATGCACTTAACCCTAACAATACTTATTTTTTTAATGGATACCAGGTAGGTATAAATTTCAATATAGGTACACTGCTTGAAAAACCTTTCAATAATAAAGAAGCTAAAGAGCAATATAAAATTGCGCAAGATAACCAACAGGAATACGACCTGACCATTGAAGCAGAAGTTAAGAAGCGGTATTTTACTTATATACAACAACAGGCTTTACTAAGACTAAGAACAAAATCAACATCTGATGCTGCGATCGTTGCCAGCACTCTGCAACACAAATTTGAAACGGGTGGAGCAAGTTATATAGATTATACAAGGGCAGTGTCAGCAGAAACTGATCAAAATCAATATTTGATCGCGGCTCAAAGCGATGCCTTAATAGCAAAAGCATCTTTAGAAGAAATTATAGGCGTTAAACTTGAAAACATTCACTAATGGGAATCAAAAATTTGTTCAGGCTACTTAAAAAGCACAGGGTACCGTTATTAATCATCCCTTTAATAGCTGTAGTAACTACCTTTTTTTTAGTGAGAAATAAATCCAATGTATACCGCTCAAAAATACAAATAGCTACGGGAATAGTTGATCAGTCGCAGCGTGTGCTTAACCAAAGCGATGATGACCAGGATTCAAAAGTAGTGGAACAATTTACTAACCTTATAGAAACCATCAAGCTAAACGAAGTTGTTGACCAGGTTTCGTTCAAGCTTTTACTGCACGACCTGGAAGGCTCGCCATTTAATTCTACTACTGCTAAATATGTTGAGGCTTTAAATCCTGAAACAAAGCTAGATGTAGAAGAGGTATTAAATAATAAGCTCGATAGTTTCGCAACGCTTGATCTGAATGTTCCCCGTGAAAAAATGATCGATTCCCTGTTAATTAAAATGGGGTATGATTATGAGACCTTGTTAAAAAATATCAATGTTTATCGGGTAGAGAATAGTGATTTCATCGATCTGGAAGTTGATGCTGAAAGTCCGCAGCTTTCTGCATTTATTGCTAATACGCTTATTGATAAATTTATCGGGTACAATACCGGTTATGTAAATTCCGGCCATAGCAGGTCGAATGTCTTTTTTGAAAAACTGATGGGAGACAAAAAAGATACAATGGATCAAAAGATCGCCGAGCTGGAAGCCTTTAAAGTAAAAAATGGGATACTGGATATTGGGGATGAATCCAAAGATGTTTATCAACAGATCAATGACCTGGAAACTCACGAGCAGCAAGCGCAAAAAGATGTGATCGCATACGCAGGCGCATTGAAAGGGATCAACGCAAAATTTGATCCAAAGGATCGTGAATATGTAGAAGTGACCAGTAGCAAGATCAACGCTAAAATTTTAACTGCGAGGGATAGATTAAAAACTTTGAATGACGCATATATCCAAAGTGATTTTGACCCTGCTTATAAAAAGAGTGTCGATTCTATGCAGGATGTATTGACTTCTCAGATCAATGAATCTTCTGATAAATCCATGTCAGATCCTTCTGCATCTAAGGATGATCTTGTTCAGGAAAAATTGGAAATGGAAAATCAATTAGAGCTGGCAAAATATAGTGCCGTTTCTTTACGATCACAGCTGGATTCTTTAAAATCGAGAATGAGTGGTTTACTTCCTGCACAAGCTGCTGTAAAATCTTATGAAAGAGATATAGATATTGCTACTAAAGAATATTTAGATGCAGAAGATAAATTTAACCAGTCAAATGTTTCTGCTATAGTACCGGTTCAATTAAGGCAATTGCAAAAAGCAATGCCACGCAGGGTGCAATCTTCGCAAAAGATCATCCTGGTTATATTAAGCGGCATAACCAGTTTTATATTTTACCTCGCAGTATTGTTGATCGTTTTTTATATGGATAACAGTATTCATAGTGAAGAAGACCTGCATAGGTTGACCGGTATGAAAGTATTGGGCTCTCTTAATCTGCTGCCGCTACCACAAAAGAAACTATCTCCGGTAAAAAGTAAAAGCGAGATACTTGCCTATCGAGACCTGGTGCGTTCTATCAGGTTTGAAATTGACCGTGGATTAGATGGTGGCAAAGTGTTGGCAATAACAAGCTTGAATCCTGGTGAAGGGAAAACATTATTATCCTTCAGCCTTGCTTATGCCTATTCATTAGCGAATAAAAAAGTATTGTTAATAGATGGAAATTTCACAAGTCCGGGTATTAGCGAAACAGTTGAGCCAAAAGATTTTATTGAAGATTTTTTTATAAGTGATCACTGGGGCGAATTGCAAAATTATAGCGAATTGATCTTTAAAACTGTACCGAAAGAAATGGACTTGCTTGAAATTGGTAACACCACTACGATGGTTAAAACCATTCAGCGGATCGGCCAGTCGGAAATTGAACCTGAAAAAAAATATTCTATCAGTATTATGGGCAATAGGGGAAAAGATGTTTCTCTATTGGAAATATGTGATGAAAAGACCATTCAAAAAAGAATGGAAGAGCTTAAGAAAAAATTTGATATTATCATTATTGAAGCAGGATCCTTTGATACATTGAATAAACCAAAAGAATGGATGGTTATAGCAGACAAATCATTAGTTGTTTTTGAAAGTAATAAAGCATTGGATGATAAAACCTTACCTGCTATTGAATACCTACGTAACCTGAATGGAAAAATGCTCGGCTGGGTTTTAAATAAAGTTGACAGTGAAATAGTATAAGGGTAAAAAATATATAGATGATAAAATCTTTGGTAGCATATGGATGGATCGGGGTACAAATTTTAATTGGATATAACCTCATATTTCCGATGCTGCTTTATTTTTTTTATAGGCTATTTAGAAAAAAAGAATCGCCTTACACTCTTATGATAAGCGAAGCCGATTATGGTATCATTGTAACGGCATATGAGCAAACAAGCCATTTACCTTTAGTTGTAGAATCATTATTAGCGCTTAATTACAGCAACTTTATCATCTATATTGTAGCAGACCGCTGTGATATATCAACGCTTAGCTTTTCCGATAAAAGAGTTGTTCTATTGAGGCCCGAAGAAGATTTAATGAGTAATGTGAGATCTCATTTTTATGCTATCAATAATTTTATCAGAAAACATGAACGGCTTACCATTATTGACAGCGATAATTTAGTAGACCCTGCATATCTTAATGAGCTTAATATTTATTTTGATCAGGGTTATGTAGCAGTGCAGGGGCCGCGAATGCCAAAAAATTTAAACACCACATACGCATGCCTCGATGCAGCAAGAGATATTTATTATCATTTTTATGATGGAAAGATATTATTTGGGCTTGGGTCATCTGCCACGCTTGCAGGATCTGGGATGGCTTTTACAACCAACTTATATATTGAATGCCTGGAAAAATATGCGAATTTAAGTGGTGCAGGATTTGATAAAGTATTACAGGCAGAGATCGTGAAACGCGATATTCAAATAGCTTTTGCCGAGCATGCCATTGTGTATGATGAAAAAACTACTCATTCAGAACAGCTGGTGAGCCAAAGGGCCAGGTGGATAAATACCTGGTTCAGGTATTTTACTTATGGCTTCTCTTTAATAAAAAAAGGGATATTAAATTTTAGCATTAACCAGTTTTTATTTGGGATCACTTTATTAAGGCCGCCGCTTTTTATGTTTATTATCTTATCGGCTATTTGTCTTTTTGCCGATATTTTTATCCATCCTTTTTATTGTATACTATGGTTGGCGGCGTTCTTTATTTTTATTGCGGGATTTTACCTCGCATTATTGAAATCAAATACCAATAAACAAATTTATAAGTCGCTCGCCGGTATACCTTTATTTATGTTTCACCAGGTAGCTTCTTTATTAAAAATAAAAAAAGTAAAAGCAAATATTGCTACGCGCCATTTTCAGGTGCCGGTTTCTAAAAATTAATTTATTATGCAATTGCAAGATCAAAAACGCACAGGTAAAAATGAATTGAGTAGTAAAAATAAACTCATCAATGCATTGGCAATTTCCATTGCCTTTATAGGAACGTATATTTTCTTTATCAAAATACTTTTCTTTTGATGAATACTGCAGATGCAAATAAGATA
This sequence comes from Ferruginibacter sp., assembly GCA_035317105.1. Classification (GTDB taxonomy): domain Bacteria; phylum Bacteroidota; class Bacteroidia; order Chitinophagales; family Chitinophagaceae; genus Ferruginibacter. The sequence goes on from DATHHR010000249.1 coordinate 9,548, forward strand.
CCAAGGGAAGCAAGCTATTCCTTATCCGTTAAACAAAGGGTATGGAAGATGATCTTCATTGAAAAATTGAAAAATCCCCTGGGGTATATTTTTTTAATGTTAGCCACGCTTGGCATCAGTTTTCTTATTGCTGAATTAGGGCCGATAATGGCTGTGCTGACAATGGTCATTATGATCGGCTTGCCGATGGCGTATGCAATTATTGTGTTTCCTGAATTTGGGATTATTACAATATTGGTAAGTGCTTATCTGGTAATGTGGGTAGATAAAATAGGACTTAGCTTCCCCACAGGAACATTGATGGATGCCTTACAGGTATTATTGATCCTTGGTTTTTTCTTAAAACAGAAGTATGATAAAAACTGGGATTTTATAAGCAATCCCATAAGCATAATCATCCTTGTATGGATAGGCTATAGTTTTTTGGAAGCGATCAATCCTCAGGCAGAATCAAAAGTGGCCTGGATATTTACGGTTCGTACAGTAGCTGTCGTAATGCTTACCTATTTTATTTTCATCTACCATATCAGGACCGTTTCTTTTATAAGATTGCTATTTAAAATATGGATCGCTCTATCCGTATTTGCTGCTTTGTATTCTTTTAAGCAAGAGTATTTTGGTTTTTTTGGTTTTGAAAAACAATGGTTGGCTAATAATCCTTCTGCTGAAGGTTTGTATTTCATCAACAATCACTGGAGAAAATTCTCCATATTTTCCGATCCTGTTACATCAGCTTATAATATGGTTATTAGTAGCCTGCTATGTATCACTTTATTATTTGGCCCCATCTCTAAAGGGAAAAAAGTATTACTGGGTTTCTTAGCTGTATTATTTTTTATGGCCATGCTGCATACAGGAACAAGAGGCGCCTTTGTTTTAATTCCTGCAGGGCTGGCCATGTTGCTCGTGTTAAGGCTGAATAAAAAAACCTTATTACTTACCGGGATACTGGCAGTAGCTTTTATCGGGCTGATAAAAATGCCTACTTCTAACGAAACACTTGGCCGTTTTCAATCTGCTTTTTACCCATCTAACGATGCATCTTTTAATTTAAGAAAGATGAATCAAAAACGCATACAGCCCTATATTCAATTACATCCAATGGGTGGCGGGCTAGGATCGACGGGCGCATGGGGAGAACGTTTTTCACCGGGCTCATACCTGGCATCCTTTCCACCTGATAGCGGCTATGTGCGAGTAGCTGTAGAAATGGGATCGATTGGACTTTTATTAATGTGCACACTGATATTCATCGTGCTTAAAACAGGCATTCAAAATTATTTTGCCATACAAGATCCCGAGCTGAAAAATTATTGCCTGGCAATGATACTTATTGTATTTGCATTGAACATAGGAAATTATCCACAGGAAGCACTGGTGCAATATCCTACTAATATTTATTTCTGCCTGGCAATGGCATTGATCAATATAACGCTTAAGCTTGATCGTGAAAAGAACGACAATTTATTACAAACAGTAAACGGCAAGCAAGCATGATCATAAACAGCGATATCATAATTGTAGGGCAGCAGGCATGGGATATTGAAATAGGTAGCAATTGTAAAAACATTGCGCTTGAATTCAGTAAGCATAACCGCGTACTATATGTAAATCCGCCGCTCGACAGGATATCGTTATTTCGCAACAGGCATGATGCTAAAGTTGAAAAGCGTTTAAAAGTTATTAAGGGCAAAAATTCAGGGCTCGTACAAATCCAGGATAAGCTGTGGAATCTTTATCCAGATTGTATGATCGAATCTATCAACTGGATGAAGTTTGATACATTGTATGATCTCCTTAATAAAGTAAATAATAAAAGATTAGCAGCCTCCATCCAAAAAGCGAGCGACACCTTACAGTTAAAAAATGTTATAATTTTTAACGATGGAGATATGTTCAGAAGCTTTTATTTAAATGATTTATTAAAAAACCAGCTGAGCATTTATTACTCGCGTGATTATTTACTGGCTACAGATTATTATAAATATCACGGACAAAAACTGGAGCCATTACTAATAAAGAAAAGTAGCCTGTGTGTAGCTAACTCCACTTATTTGACTGAGTACTGTAAAAAATACAACCCACATTCTTTTTATGTTGGTCAGGGTTGTGATCAGCTTTTTTCTGCCAATATTGATCAGGATCAGGTACCAGCAGATATAAAAAATATACAGGGGCCGATCATTGGTTATGTAGGAGTTTTATATACTGCAAGATTAGATATCGAGATATTGAGTTTGATAGCTGCCACTAATCCTGATTGGCAATTGGTATTAATAGGGCCGGAGGACGAGGCATTCAAAGAAAGTGATCTACATCAACAAAAAAATGTTCATTTCCTTGGTTCAAAACCGCCTGAATTATTGGCCGATTATATTAATGCATTTGATGTATGCATCAACCCGCAAATTGTGAACCAATTAACCATTGGTAATTATCCAAGAAAGGTCGATGAGTATTTATCGATTGGCAAACCGGTAGTAGCAACTAAAACAGTGGCAATGGAAATATTTAAAGATGTAGTTTCTTTGGCACAATCAAAAGAAGAATATCCGGGATTGATCACTAAAATATTAAATGAAGAAACACCGGAAAAGAAAAACCAAAGGCGTGCTTTTGCAGCAACACATACCTGGGAGAATAGTGTGAATGAAATTTATAAAGCGATCAACATGGTTGCACAAAAAACTGATACTTAATTATGCTGCAAAAAATATTAACAAAGCTGAGGAATAAACATTTTCTGTCATTGGCAGGCAATGGGTCTATGGCTGTGTTAAGTATCGTTACCTATAGTTTGTTATACCGCATGTTAACAGAAGAAGAGATGGGTAACTGGGTCTTTTTTCAATTTGCATTTATTTTGATCGATACCTTCCGTACCGGATTTTTACAAACAGCCATCGTTAAATTTTTTGCCGGTGCAGATGCAGAACGTGCCACTGAAGTAGTAGGTTCTGTCTGGTTTGTGGCGCTTTGGATAACGGGTGTTTTTTTGTTTGCTGACCTTGCAGGGATAGCATTGCTTAGGCATATCCATGATACTAGTTTGGTGCTTTTTATACAATGGTCGGGTGCAGCATTTTTGTTGTCGCTGCCAATGAATATTAGTATGTGGGTAGTACAGGCCGAACAGAGATTTGATAAAATACTATACATTAGAATGATCAGTCAGGGATCCTTCATCATCCTGATCCTTTTCTTTTACTTTTTTCATGCCAGGCACCTTAGCCTTCAGGAGGTATTTGTAAGTTATATAATAAGCTCCTTGTTAACAGCCATAGTGTGTTTATTCAGTGGCTGGACAGCCGTTAAACATTTTGTGAAGCGATCCAAAGCCTGTATCATGGAAGTATTTCACTTTGGAAAATATAGTGTAGGCACTGTAGTTAGTTCGAGCCTGCTTAGAAGCTCTGATACCTTTATCATCAATTTTATGTTAGGCCCCGCACCGCTGGCCATTTACAATTTACCACAGCGTTTATTGGAAGTTATTGAAATACCCATGAGAAGTTTTTTAGCGACAGCTATGCCCGAAATGTCGGTAGCGGCAAATCAAAATGATATGGTGTCTGTCGCCAATATCATGAAAAAATATGCGGGCTTACTTACCATGGCGCTTATCCCCATTGCTATTGTGGGCATGCTTTCTGCCGACATTGTTGTTGGTTTAATAGGAGGAGGGAAGTATGTGCATACAGAAGCGGCCAATGTGTTCAGGATATTTTTACTTTTTTCGATACTGAATCCGCTGGATAGATTTATGGGTATCACTTTAGATATCATCCATAAACCTCACCTTAATTTTATCAAAGTACTGATCATGCTTTTCGCTACTATCATTACCGATATTATTGGGATATATATATTCCATAATGTTTATGGCCCGGCTTGGGCATCGATCTTTACATTTTTTGTTGGTATTGTTTACGGCTACCTGGTGCTTAGAAAATATTTAAAATTTGGGATACCTGAAATAATAAAATTTGGGTATACCGAATCCATACATATTATACAGGGATTTATTTTAAAATTAAAAGTGGTGAAGGCATGAAACTGGCGCATCTGATCCTGGCACATAAAGATCCCCTGCAGCTTGAACGTTTGGTAAAACGGTTGAGCCATCCCGGCGTGGAAATATATGTGCAATTAGATGCTAAAGCTGATCTAAAAAAATTCGACTATCTGGAAAAACAACCAAATGTTTTTTTTATCAAGAACAGAGTTAAAATATATTGGGGTAGTTATAGCATTATACAGGCAACACTCAATGGGTTTGAAGAGATACTGGCTACCGGAAACACCTATAGCCATATCAATTTGTTAAGCGGACAAGATTATCCTTTACAAAATAATAATTGCTTTCTCGATTTTCTTTCTAAAAATCCGGGCAAAACTTTTATGCATTCCTTATCTATTGATCAGGAATGGCAGGAAGCACAACCAAGGATAAGGCAATATCATTTTGATGATTTTATGTTTAGGGGAAGATTCAGTTTGCAAAGAATTATAAACTTTATCTTGCCCCTCAGAAAAATGCCGGCCGGCTTAAAACCCTATGGACGTTCGCAGTGGTTTACCATTACACCGGAGAGTACTTCGTATATTATCGATTTTATAAAAAACAATCCTGCAGTAAGAAGATATTTTAGAATGACATGGGGCCCTGACGAATTTTTTTTTCAAACCATTTTACATAATTCACCATTCAAGGATAATATCGTAAATGATAATTTGAGGTATATAAATTTTAAACAAGGAGAGCATCATCCGCAAACCTTAACAATGGCAGATGCGGATGAATTGGTGAAGTCGGGTAAATTTTTTGGAAGAAAGTTCAATGCAGAAGAAGATTCAGACATTTTAAATTATATGGATGTTATCGCGGAAAATACATCTGGCCAACAGTTTAAATCTACTGCGCCATGAAGACAGTATCTATCATCACAATTAATTATAACCAGCAGCAGGTAACAGAAGCATTGTTACGCTCTATTGCTGATACGAATACTTATGCAGCAATAGAGATCATTGTAGTGGATAATGCAAGTAAGACAGATCCTGTTCCTGAGTGGATCAAACGATTTCCAGCCGTTCGTTTTATACGGTCAGAAAAAAACCTGGGATTTGCTGGCGGCAATAATTTGGGAATTCAACAGGCAACAGGCGACTTTTTTTTTCTCGTAAATAACGATACAGAATTTACGCCATCATTAATTCAAACACTTGTAGATCTATTAGAAAACAATACCGGCGTTGGTATTGTATCTCCTAAAATAAAATATTTTGATAAGCCTACAATGCTTCAGTATGCGGGGTTTACACCCATGAATTATTTTACTATGCGCAATAAATGTATCGGGCAATTTGCTATTGATACTGCGCAGTTCGACCATTTAACCGGGCCAACAGGTTTTGCACATGGTGCTGCCATGATGGTTCGTAAAGAAGTTATTGCTAAGGCAGGCTTGATGGCTGAAAATTTTTTCTTATATTATGAAGAAATGGATTGGTGCGAAAAAATAAAAAGATCAGGATACGAGGTATGGGTATGTATGCAGGCGCTCATTTATCACAAAGAATCTGTTTCTGTTGGTAAGACAAGCCCGTTAAAAGAATATTTTATGAACAGGAACAGGTTGTTGTTCCTGCGGAAAAATACAGATATGATACATAGAATAGTGTTCTATATTTATTTTTCACTCATCATCATACCTCGAAATATACTAAGGTATATAATGGATGGCAAGCCCGGGTATATCCTGGTATTTATGCGCGCTATCTGGTGGAATATTACGCACAACAAAAAAAGTAACGACCTAGGATATCAACTTAAATAAAGATGAAAATAATATTAATTATAAGCATGGTTATTATTCTGTACACTTTTATAGGGTATGGCATACTGTTGTTCTTTATAATTAAATTAAAGCGGTTGCTATATGGCAAACCTGTTGTAATGAAAACAACTGATGATCTTTTACCAACTTGCACATTGATAGTTGCCGCTTACAATGAACAGGGAATGATGGCGGAAAAAATTGCTAATACATTGAGCCTGGATTATCCTTTAGGCAAGTTAAAATATATTTTTGTTACCGATGGTTCTACCGATCAAACGCCTGCTATCATTGCTCAATATCCCCAGATAACTTTATTGCATCAGCCTGAGCGCAATGGTAAAATAGCTGCAGTGCATCGTGCCATCAACCAGGTAGAAACAGAAGTGATCATTTTTACAGATGCGAATACTTTGCTTAATAAAATGGCATTGATCGAGATATGTAAACACTATGCTGACACTACGATCGGTGCGGTGGCAGGAGAAAAAAGAGTGCATATTGATGAGGCTGCCGATGCAACAGCGGGCGAGGGTTTTTATTGGAAGTATGAATCTAAACTAAAGCAATGGGATTCGGAATTATATTCGGTAGTTGGTGCCGCAGGAGAATTATTCAGTATCAGGAAGGCGTTATATGAACCCGTTCCCCACGACAGTGTGCTGGATGATTTTATGATCTCGATGCGTATCCTTGAAAAAGGGCATCGTATTGTTTATGAACCTGCGGCCTATGCGATGGAAACTGCATCGGCGAATATCACCGAAGAGTTAAAAAGGAAAATAAGAATTTCGGCCGGAGGGATTCAATCGATATTATACCTGAAGAGCCTTTTTAATATTTTCAAATTCCCGGTTGTTTCTTTTGAGTATATCAGTCACCGCGTTTTGCGCTGGACGATCACGCCCTTTTTGCTTATCATAGCTTTTGTTTTAAATGGAATAATAGCCTTTCGTGACAATAGCTTTTTTTATAGCGCCTTATTTTTCTTGCAGGTATTTTTTTATGGCCTTGCATTCATTGGCCTGGTAATGGAGAGGCGGCAGATACGTATCAAAGCCTTGTTCATTCCCTATTATTTCTGTATCATGAATTATGCAGTTATCGCAGGGATCTTTCGCTTTTTTAATAAAGGGCAAAACGTAGTATGGGATAAGGCCGAACGAAAACAGCCGAAAGTATCGGTAAATTAAAATCGAACCAATTCAATATGTATGAATAAGATACTGAGCATTTTTCTTTTGGCATTTTATTTTATACTGCCCAAAGAATGCAATCTTTCTACTACTGCGCCTGAGGTTTCTGCAAATACAACTACAGATAGTTTTTTTGTTTTTGGGCCGCCTGTTGTATTTAAAAATATGCTTGGCATCAATGCTTTTGAATGGAATTTTTTGCAGGATCCCAAGAACCCCAATGATGGCTCAGGTATTTTCGAACCAAAGATGAAGCTCATCCGGTCATTCGGTGGGGTACGTCATTATTTAGATTGGCAAAAAATTGAACCGGTAGAAGGGAGCTTTACTTTTAATCCCACCAATAATGGCGGCTGGGATCTTGATACGATCTACCAGCGTTGCAAAGAAGATAGCATTGATGTTTTAGTTTGTCTTAAAAATTGCCCGGATTGGATCCAGAATACTTATCCGGCCGATAGCCGTGATGCAGAAAATGTTCCGGCTCCTTACGGACTTGATAGATCAAAACCGGCTTCATACATTGAACAGGCTAAAGCTGGTTTTCAATTTGCGGCGAGATATGGTTCCAATAAAAATATTGATCCCACATTAATAGCGGTTAATACAACTCCCCGCTGGACCGGCGATCATGTTAACGAGGCTAAGACAGGGATGAACCTTATTAAATATATAGAATGCGATAACGAAAGAGATAAGTGGTGGAAAGGAGATAAAGCGCATCAATCGGCACAGGAGTATGCCGCTAACCTGTCTGCTTTTTATGATGGTGATAAAGGCAAGTTAGGAAAAGGAGTAGGCGTAAAAAATGCCGATCCGGCTATGCAGGTAGTGATGGCGGGGCTGGCAGCAACCGATACAAATTATGTTGCCAACATGATCAAATGGTGCAAACAGAACAGGGGATATAAAAAAGATGGTACAGTTGATCTTTGTTTTGATGTTGTCAACTATCATTTATATGCGAATGATCATAAAAATAATTCCGATGATCAAAGAACTGTAGGAGTAGCTCCGGAACTATGTGAAACAGGACAAGTGTCTGATGATTTTGTGAAATTAGCTAGTGCGTATAATTTACCGGTTTGGGTAACAGAAGCGGGTTATGATGTTAACCCACATAGTCCTCAAAGAGCCATTAGCATAGGAGATAAATCAGCATTGATAACGCAGGCAGATTGGATATTGCGTACAGCATTGTTATATGCAAGGCATCATGTACAAAAATTATTTTTTTATGAATTGTATGATGACAATATTCAGAGCTATACACAATATGCTTCTTCGGGTCTTGTTGATGACAACCTGGTGCGCAGGCCTGCAGCCAATTATATTTACCAGGCAAAAAAATTGATGGGACAATATATCTACAAACGCACCATCAGCCAGTATCCTTTGGTAGATGAATATGTTTACCAGGATAAAATAATGTATGTTTTGATGTTGCCGGATCAAACAGGAAAAACATTTCCCTACCATCTTTCACTTACAAATTCTAAGAATGTTATACTGTATAAATTGAACCCTTCGTCAACAGAGATGGTAGAAGCGAGGCCGGTTGTAAATAACAATAGCATTGATGTTCATGTTACGGAAACGCCTGTTTTTATTCAATGTCAAAGTGTTAAATAATTATCCATAAAAAATAAAAAAGGTTCTGATAAATATCGGAACCTTTTTTGTACGTTAGATATAAGATTGGATCATTAACTTATTTTGATGACCTTTCGTGTTAAGACCTCATAGCTGTTACTTTTTAATTGTAACATATACACGCCGTTCCTGAGTGTTGAAATATCAATTTGTTCAGTAATTGTTTCAGCTGATTTGTAAACGCGTTCAATTTTAGCAATATGTCCTGACGCACTATATAAAATGAACGTTACATTTCCTACATAGTTATCAGTATAGGTTATATTGATATAGCTTTGAGCAGGATTTGGATAAACGTTAAACGCTAATGGTTCGGTGTCTATTGCACTGTCTTTTGCAGTTGAAGAAGTATCCGTACTTAAATAACCTTGTGATGCGCCACCGCCATTGGTTGTATCTTTTACAACGGGTGGAGTAACTACAACAGGCGTACTATCTACCACAGGCGGTGTTACCACAACAGGAGTTGAATCTTTTACAACCGGCGGAGTAACTACAACGGGTGTACTATCTACCACAGGCGGCGTTACTACAACAGGTGTTGAATCTTTTACAACCGGTGGAGTAACTACAACGGGTGTACTATCTACGACAGGAGGCGTTACCACTACAGGTGTGCTATCTTTTACAACCGGCGTAGTGTCTTTCGCCAGAGTGCCATAAGGAATAACAAACATTGGTGTTTCAGTTACTGTAAGACTTAATTTTCCGCTGGACGTTTTTACTTTTTGTACACTCATGCTATCTTGTCCGATCGCAGGTGTATATATCATTGCAGAATCTGCCTGGTTAAGATCGAGGTTATAGCTTTTAGTGCTGCCGTTTTGCGTAGGCATTGCTAAAACATAAGCGTTCTTTCCATTCAATGTATAGATATCAACATATGGATTAGTACTGATAGTATTGCTATAAGTATAAGCGCCTAACAATTTATTGGTCTGGTATAAATAATCAGCAACGGGCCTGCGTGAGTTATCAGCATTTATTAATCCTGATGATGCAAATTGTACAGTGCTTGTTGGGTTATCATCATACATTTCATAAAAGAAAATTCTTTGTACACCAGCACGTGCATATAATAAAGCAGAGCGTAATGACCAGTCTGCCTGTGTTTGCGCTGCCGTTTTTGAACCGATAGGAATTGCTTTTAAAGGGCTTCCCTGGTTGATATCATACCCTAATTCAGTAACCCATACCGGCATGTTCTGAATATACTGGTGTGCAACATTGATAAAATCCTGCGCAGTTCCTGCAGCTCCCGAACCTTCCGGTGCGGCACCTGCTGTTGAATTTCCACCTTGTGAAGTACCGGCATTATTTGAATACAAATGGTAGTTGATCACATCCCAGCAAAGGTTAACAGTTCCATCAGCTTTATATCCTCTGTGCAATTTGCACCAGTCAACCATTCCTTTTATATAGTCAGGCGTAGCCAATGCAGTACCGCACATTACCACCTGCATATTCGGATCGGCATTTTTAACACCAACACCCGGACCCATTGTATTTTTATTACCATCATAAAAAGCAGATAGGTTAGCAGCATATTCATAAGCTGTCTGGTATGCTTTTCTGCCTTTCCACCATTTATCTCTTTCATTATCACATTCGATATACCTGATAAGTCCAAGTCCGGTTTTAACAACGTTTGCAGGATCATTTGCCCAGCGCTGACTGCCGTCAACAGATTGTAAACTTGTATTTACGCTTTTGTTTGAACCGTATCTTGCTGCAAATTGAAAAGCAACTTTAGCTTGTAGTATGTATGAATTAGGATCAGAAAAATCACTGCCATAAGGTACCGGCACATTTTCAGCATCTTGTTGATCAGCCGGATAAGTATTAAGCAACCATTGCGGTAAAGTTTTTATATCTGCTAATACTTCAATTCCTTCTTTATTTAAGCGTGTATATAATGCATCATAATCCCAACCTCCATTGTGCGATGGGCTAAAAGTATAGCCACCCTTTGTTGGTTCTATTCTTCCCCAATCTAAATAATGTCTTATCTGTGTGAAAGATCTACCTGCAGTCATTTCAGACTCATTGATCGTACCCGGGTTATTGGGATCCAAAAAATTCCATTCAAATGCGTTCACGCCAAACATTTGCGATAGCTTAACCGGCTTAGGCGTTGCAGCTGAAGCACCTGCGCCAGATCTATATGTTCCATAGATCTGCATTTCTGTTGGATAGGCAGAAGAAGAGTTTAAAACCAGGTACCTCACATTTCTGATCGGGGTGCCTAAACTGTATTGTGTATTACCGTTAGGTCCAACCCATTCATTGTATTGTGAACCCGTAAACGTACCCAATAAGGTTTTTACACCTTTGTTGTCAATTGCATATAAGGTCATCGGCGTAGCAGTGATAGTACCCGACCCATCATAAAATTTTATTTTGTAGATATCCATTGCTTCATCATCAGCAACAGGATAGTAAGCGTCAAAATTAGTCAGCAATTTTCCGTACCCTGTACTTACGCTTGTAACGGTATCTCCATCAAACAAAGCCTGCAAGCCATTGCTTACATTATCTAATTGATACCAACGGCTGCCGTCAATAGGAATTTTAATAATAGTAGAATCAGTAATTGATGGAATTGTAGGAGCTGTGCCAACCGAAGTTGAACTTCCGTAAGAGGTTGGAGTACCCGCAGTTTGTGCCTGGGAAATACTTGTACACGCAAGCAACAGTAAAACCCAAAGTATAAAGGTTTTGTTCATTTCAAATAGTTAAAGCAATCAATTAAAAAATAGTTATTACCAGGTAGTAACTACAAACAGTATAGCGTAATCGAAACGCAAATCTCACAATAATATTTTACTTATCAACGGCTTATTTTTCGGGTGAAATGCAGTACCCTAGCTAATTATTACACATTTCATTAATACACTGACAGTTACGTGAAACGGTACGCCTGTTAATTTTTTATAATACTTATTAACATAGTGGTAATATCGTCTATGGGAATGCGAAATACCGTTAGTAAGCAAAAAATAAGACAATAAGAATGACGCAAAATACCTTGATTTTTAGTCGCAACGATCCTGAAAAAATCCCGTTGCTCTTAACCCTCCCTTTGGTTTGGATATAGTATCTTTAAGGAAGCACCAACAAGAATGACATGCATATTTTCAACAACCCGGATTGGATAAAAAAATTTGACTATCCCTACGAAAATTTTGATCTGATACCTCAATCGGTGTTTGATGAAATTAATGAAGGGTTGGATAAGATCCAGTCTGACAAGCCTTTAGCAAGTATTGTCATTACAGCATGGAACGAGGAAGTTGATATTCTTAAAACGGTTGGCAGCTTATCAAAATTAGTAACAAAAATTCCGCTTGAAATAATTGTAGTAAATAATAACGCTACCGATAAAACGCAAGACACACTTAACAAACTCCATATCAAAAGCTTTTTTCAACCTAAAAAGGGCTGGGGCTTTGGCAGGCAAATGGGTATGGAAAACGCCCTGGGAAAATATATTTTGTTGGCTGATTCAGATTGCATCTATCCATCTTGCTGGGCGGATAATTTGCTCAATGCTTTGCAAAAGCCTGGCGTAGTATCTGTTTACGGCCGTTACTCATTTATTGAAGAGAAAGGTTTTCCCCGCTGGCAGTTATCAATATTAGAAACATTAAAAGATGCCATTGCAGAAGTCCGCCACATAAAAAAACCGTACCTAAACAGTTATGGCATGAGCATGGGTTTTGTAAAAGAGTATGGGATGATAGAAAAATTCTATAACAATAATACCCGCGGCGAAGATGGTAGGATGTGTTACGACCTGATGAAATATGGAAAAGTAAAACAAGTGCGCTCTAACAAAAGCCGTGTATGGACGGGGCCACGAACACTTAAAAAAGAAGGAAGCTTTGCGCAGGTATTAAAAGCGCGTTTGCTAAAAGAAATAAAGGGCTTCACCATTTACTTTCACAGCAATGTAAAGCACCACGCACCGAAGGATCTGTAATTAAACTTCTTTGAACAAAAACCCAAATTGTTCTGCAGGAAAATAACCTTGCTTTACATAGAAGTTAAATGATGGCGCAAATTTACTGGTCATCAGTGTAACACTTTTAAGTCCGATGCTTTTGGCATGTTGCTCCATATTTTCCAGCAAAAATCTTCCGTAACCTGATTTTTGTGCGTCAGGAGAAATGAATAATTCATCAATAATAAGCTGCTCATTCGTCCACCAGGTTTTTGAATGTGCAAATATGGCGCCCATGATCTTTTCTTTATCTACCAATACAAATCCTATAAATTGTTTAGACGCTGCATATTCGGTTAAATATTTTGTGGCTTGTTCTACGGTCCAGTTATGCCTCCATGGCGGCGACTTATACGCCTGCATTAATAATTTGGCACAATCTTCCAGATCATTTGTGATAAAAGGTCTCATTGCTGCAGACATAGGCTCAGTGTTTAGTTTATGGTTTAGTTATCGGGTTATTATTATTAACAATTATCCAGTGCATCCTGTAAAATGCGCGCTACTTCTTTTACATGCGGTTGTTCAAACATTGTCTTATGATCTCCTGGCACATCATACACTTTTACTCCTTTCAATGCATATTTTAACCATCCCATGTATTTGGTATCATCAATAAAATAAATACGCTCTTTGCATTTGAATAAAAAAAGCCTGTCGTTGAAAGGACGTAAATTATATTTCCACAAGGCCGTTTTATGTTGCGTGTTGATCTTATTGATCTGTATGTAGATGCCGGTTACTTCCGGTTCTTTTAGCAGGCCGGCTTTGTATAAAGGTTTTTTCAATTGCCTTTTAAAATAATCACGCTGATAAGCAATAGTTGTTTTAGGATCTTTTAAAAACAATTTTGTGAACCACAGAAATTTAGGCAGCTGGTTTTTAATTTTCTTAGACAACTTAACGATGAATGTATCGTCTGATAATGCATTGATCGCATTGGTATCAAACATCGCCAGCATCTTAACTTCTTTGCCCATCAATTCAAGCTGCCTTCTCATTTCGATCGCTACATATCCGCCGAAAGAATATCCGCCAATGCCATAAGGCCCTGTAGGATTGGTTTCCATTATCTCGCTTATGTAGTGTTTGGCTATTTCGCCTATATCATCCAGCGGTTCATTAATACCATCCAGGCCCCAGGCCTGTAAACCATAGATAGGTTGTTCCTCATCTACATAATTAGCCAAGCCGCTAAAATTTAAAACATTCAAACCATCCCCATGAACAATAAAGAAAGGCATTTTACTACCTGTTGCTTTGATAGGTACCAATGACCTGAAAGCAGCATCTGATTCTGATTTTAAAATAGAGCTTACCTGTTGCTCGATCGTTGGGTATTGAAAGAAAATAGCCAGTGGAAGATTTTTGCCTGTTTCGGTTTCTATCTTGGTTATTATTTGTACGGCAATAAGCGAGTGGCCACCCAGTTCAAAAAAATCATCCATCACACCAATTCTATCCAATCTCAATACTGTTTGCCAGATATTTACAAATATTTTTTCCAGCTCATTCTTTGGCGCAGCATATTTATCTTTTGATTGTTCTATCGCCTCGATATCAGGTAAAGCTTTCTTATCAATTTTTCCGTTGGCAGTAAGCGGCAAACTATCCAGCTCTAACCATAAAGAAGGTATCATGTATTCCGGGAGCTTGCTTTTTAAATGTGCAATGATCGTTTCCTGGTTATATTTTCCATGAGGAATAATATATCCTATCAACCTCTTTTTATTTTCGCGGTCATTTTTCGCCAATACGATTGCCTGCCTTACCAGGTCGCTTTGTGTTAACACACTTTCTATTTCTCCAAGCTCAACACGAAAGCCGCGGATCTTTACCTGGTCATCTTTTCTGCCAATAAATTCCATGTTCATATCCGGCAGCATTCTTCCAAGATCGCCGGTGCGGTACATCATGCCTCCGGCATTTTTATTGAAAGGATCTTTCACAAATGAATAAGCAGTTTTTTCTTTATCATTTGCATAGCCACGCGCAACGCCTACACCGCCAATATATAATTCTCCGATCACGCCCTGCGGAACAGGCTGTAGCTGTTCATTCAAAATATAGAAAAAATTATTTTGCAATGGCTTGCCATAAGGAATACTTTTCCAATCACTTTTAGTTTGCTCAACGGGAAAATAGTTTGACCATACGGTTCCTTCTGTAGCGCCGCCAAGACTGATCACCGCTGTTTCAGGAAAATATTTTTTGATACGTGCAGGAAGATCAACTGGTATCCAGTCGCCACTCATGAATACTGTTTTGAGCGCTGTCTGTTTGTAAGCACGGTCGCTGGTTTCCAATTCTCTTACCAGGTAATCCATTGTTGTAGGAACAGAATCCCAGAATGTAATGGCATAGGTCTGCAACATTTCCTGCAGCTTCTTTACATCCTGCACATCTTGTTTCCTGGCTATCACCAATGTGCCGCCCACTGCCAGTATCCCAAAAATATCATACACCGAAAGATCGAAGCACATGGAAGTAATAAATAACAAACGATCATCTGCACCAACATTGTATGTTTCATTGACCCATTGTACCAGGTTAACTACGGAATGGTGTTCTATCATTACGCCTTTTGGTCTTCCTGTAGAACCGGAAGTATAGATGGTGTAGGCTAATTGTGTAGTATCAATTTTTATCTCCGGGTTTTTGCTGCTATAAGTAGCCAGGTCAACAGCGGTCATTTTTATAAAACGTTTGCTGCCTATAGTATCTTTTATTGCATAGTCATCATCAGCCAATACCAGTTTGACAGAAGATTGATTCAAAATATATTGCTGCCTGTCTAAAGGATAATCAGGATCGATCGGAACATAGGTGCCGCCTGCTTTTAAAATAGCGTACATCCCGATGATCATTTCAAAACTGCGCGTTACTACCAGGGCGGTATTATCGCCTTTGTGTAAACCATGTTCAAGAAGGTAATGCGCTAAACGGTTTGCCTTTTCATTTAAGGCATGATAGGTCATTAATTCTTCACCAAGGTGCAGTGCAATATGATCGGGAGTTTTTACAACCTGCTCTTCAAATAATGCTACCACGGTTGTATCGCTGGAGTAGGGGCTTATAGTATCATTGAATTGCAGCCATGCATCTTGTTCGGTTTGTGTTAGCATATCAAGCGCACCAATTTTTTGATGCGGCTCTTTTATAATAGCAGTAAGTAACTGGTTGTAGTGATCGATCATTCGGTTGATGGTAATTTTCTGATAAGCTTGTGGCTGATAAAGAAGGGTGCCTTTGCATCCTTTTGTAGTTTCTTTTATGATCAGCACCAGGTCGGGCTTTGATGCAGCATTTGATAAGAACTCACTGAAAGGAATATCAACTGCGGGAATTCCCGGTTCGCCTTCAAGAATGAACATTGCCTGTGAGGCAGTGGTCTCTTTTTGAAAACTTTTTAACCCTGCTGTTTTGTTTTCAATTGCATGTACCACATCATGTTTTACCTGGTGCAGAAATTTGTCGAAATGCGTATTGCCATTCATCTCGCTATGCAAAATCAGTTCTTTCACACAGCGATCATTGATGCCTATTGCTTTTTTATTGTCGGGCAAACAAAAAAGACTTGCTATGCTGATCTCTTCCTGGTTACTATACCGGTATAAAAGTATTTTGAAAACGGAGAGCAAAACGGTATGCATATTCGCATTTTGCTGGCGGCTCAATGATTGCAATTGGGCTGATAAGTTTTCATCAAAAGAAAAAGCGACAGATTCTCCACCGTAATATTCTAACATCTCATCTCTATTAGTTGTAACATAATATTGGATGTCTGCATGACTCATAGGATACTAAAGATTTTTTTGGTATGGCAGGGTTTAGGTTAATTGTTTATCCAAGATGTATAAATATACAATAAATATTAACATACAATATATATGTTGTATATTTCTTATACCCATGCTATTTTTGTGCCATTTTGATAAAAAAAATGATAATTTATTAATAATCGGATGTTTTTTAGCGAACATATAAATTATAATTGCAATTTAGCTGAAATTTGTAAATGGCAGCTTTGCCGAAAACAGCGAATATGAGCCCTACCATTACTAACCAAAACCTGGCTAATATCTCCTGGGCAATTGCCACGGGTTTTGATCGTATGAACGGGGAGAAGGCAGATTTTTTTAGGATCAGGATCAGCGATCAGCTCTCTTTTTTAGCGGATCGTTTATCCGTTTTGTCTTCAGAAGAAATTGCCCGTGCCAATAGGTTTCATCAAACAAAAGATAAAAACAGGTACATCATTGCACACGGTATGCTAAGAAATATTTTAGAAAAAAAATACCTGCACCAACCAGCCGCTGCTATCAAATTTATTGAAGGCAAAAATAAAAAGCCTTACCTCGATGCTGATAAAAAATTATTCTTTAATATTTCTTATTCGGGCGATTGGATAGTTTTGGCAATTGCCGGTTCAGAGATCGGTGTGGATATTGAAATGATAAACCGGGATCTTGACATTAACGAGGTAATGCAGCAAAGTTTTAGTGAGGATGAAATAAATTATATGAATACCAATTCATCACGTGAGCAATTTTTTTTACTCTGGACAAGAAAAGAAGCCATCCTTAAAGCAACAGGGCAGGGCCTCAACAACCACCTGAAATTGATCCCTGTAGTAGATGGCACGCATTCGGTTCCCAATATTATTTCATCAAATAATGATTGGCAGGTAAGCAGCTTTGCAATAGCTGATAATTATATTGCCAGCATTGCCATAAATTATCTTGTTAATGAGATCAGGTTTTGGGATATTGAGTAATGAAAAAAAATAAGCCAATAGCATATTACGGTTACAGCTTCCCTGCATATAATACACCCATCAACACACATACAAAAGACAAACAAAAAAAAGCCGTACTGGTAAAATACGATGACGCCATTAAGCTGGTGAAATTCGGTTTAAAAGGTATGGAAGATTATACGCAACACTATGATGAAAAACGAAGAGCCAATTATCTATCCCGGTCTGCCGGAATAAAAGATAAAACAGGCAGGCCAACAAAAGATGATCCTTTCTCTGCAAACTATTGGTCGCGGAGGGTTTTGTGGGGTAGTGGGGAGGAGTTGTTGGAGGCACGATACATTGACGACACAAGCGATCTTTAAACCGCCTTTGTGTTAAAATTTAATAGATATACAAAACAAAAACATATCTAATCGTAAGAATAACTTAATCTTTTTAGATGCTCGGTTGTTACGTATGACCTTCCGCTTTGCGTGAGACGCCCTGTTTCTGATACGAGATGTAAATGCTTTTTTGATCTTGAACAGATTACATACAATAATTTCCTTGAGGCATTAATAGCATCGTCTTCATTCCAATTTGGTATATATCCATGCAATAACCCAAAAGCAATTACGGTATGAAATTCCTCTCCTTTAATGCCATGACAAGTATTAACAACAACACCTGAATTATGACTAAATAATCTTTTAAAACTAGCAATGTCTTTAGCATAGTCAAAGTCAGGATTAGCTAATCTTTTTTTTGATCCTTCGAAAAAGTATTCCCAATGTTGCTCTAAAAGCGGATGTTCGCTAATCTCTACTTGCAGAATGAATAAGAATTTCTTAAAACACTCTTCCAAATATGTAAGCCCATCTTCACTATTTGAAGTAATGGAATTAACTACCCTAAGCAAGCTTTTTGGATGTATGGCGATAGAATCAAAATTTTTAATTCCCATGTTTTTCAGTTCGTCTAATAATTCAGCTGCCCATCTATTACGTACGAAATACATTTTCGGTTCCGGTACCACCAGAAATAATCTTGCGATTTTAAACCAAATATTCTCTCTGTTTTTTAATAGTGGAGAAAGGCCGACTGCGTCAAAATTTATGTTCGGCAACAGTTTTTTTAATTTCCTACCTATAGGGATTACGAGCCACCATTGAGGGGCCAAAACACAAATTTCATGCTCAGGTATTCCATTGTCTATGTTTTCCTGTATTATCGAAGCTATGTGTTGATCCAATAAGTCTTTATTGATATTATTACTGAATGTAATTGAACCATGTTCTTTAGCAAACAGTGATAAAGATTCAATATCAATATCTGTACTTTGGTAGTTTCGATAATAATCTATTATTCTTTGTGAGCTTCTGTAATTTCCAGAAAGCTCCATTTCTTTTATATCTAGATTTCCAAATTCTGTGCTAATTTCTTCTACTGATTTAGCAATCCCGCCCAAAGATCCATAAATTGCCTGATCTTTATCTCCCACTAAAAAAAGTAATGTTTTGCCATTAACGGAAGTAATAATTTTAGAAAGAATAGCATATTGAAGCTGCTGAGTATCCTGATATTCATCCACACAAATTAAATGAAAAAGATTATTTAGTGTCTTTCCAATTTTAGGATAAGAATTTAAAATTTTAAATGCATAGTAAAGTATTTGATCAAAATCTATAAGTTTTTTGTCCTTTAAGGATACGTGATAATCTACCAATAAATTATGGTATTGAGTTTTCACTTCGGCAAATGAGCCATCTGTAAGCAATCGCGTAGTAATACGTTCCCATCCTTTTAAATCGTAATCTTCTTTAAGTGAAGAAATTAATTCTTCAGATTTATATTCATCAGCAATTACATACCCGTTTTTTAATTCATCTAAATAACATCCATAAGGTCTTAGTATCCATTCAAGACAAAAAGAATGTATCGTTCCAGCCCAAAGCTTAGTAAAATCAATATCCATACGAATCAGCCTTCGCTTAATTTCGTCGGCAGCTCTATTTGTAAATGTTAGTGCGACAATTTTTCTTTTTGATTCTTCAATTTTTTGAAGCTCATAAGCTACTTTATAGGTTAAGACTCTGGTTTTCCCACTCCCAGGACAGGCTGTAAGTAAAATATTCCCATCAGCTACTACTGCAATACGCTGTTGTCTATTTAATCCTTCAAGCATTATACTTATTTAAAAGATTAATAAAAGTAGTTACATCATCTTTCGGAAATTCTTTTATGAAAAAGTCTATCGCACCTTGATCATTTTCAAGTTTGTCAAATTGCTTTAATAAATTTTCATAATCTCGCTTATCTCCTTCATATGACCTTATAGAAAATAAAGTTATCCTATGTTTTACAATAATCCTTAAAGTCTGAGAATTTACGTGCGGACATGCGTAAGCTATTGCACCAATAATATATTTAGGTATACTAGTTAAATGAGTAATACTATCTGTAAGCATAATTGCAAACCAACCTTTGCCAAACTTTTCTGCCAGTCTCAAGATTTCTTTTCCTGAAATACTAACATTTCTGTCATCTAATAATTTTTCTATATTTTCAATTGTCTTTTTTACTTTGAATGAATTGCTAATGGTTTTTTTTACTTCAAAAGAATTGTTTGATTTTAAAAACTCGACTTCAAATGTATACTTGCCATAAAATGGCATTATCCAAATATTATCTTTACAAAAATCGTCTAGTAGGATTTTTCGTTTTATACCGGATTCCTGAGAATTTCTACATCCTCTTTCTTCAATTGTATCATCTTTTAAATCTTCAGGAAGTTCAAGTATCGATGTATCTAAATCCGTAATAATCCCACATTTCTTTTTTATTCTATCATCGTGAAATAAAACTGCTATATTTTGAAATCCTGTGCTGCCAATATTAATAAGGCTAATGCCTATTTCATCGAGGGAAATGCCAAAACTCTTTTTAACTAAATCGGGAATCAATATTTGTTCTGCATCTCCTTCTACTAATAAAACCCCTTTTGCAAATAGGAGATTTGTTCTTACTGCATCCAGATATCTCTCAATGGCTCTTATTTCATGATCCTCTAATCCATTGGAAGGACTAAATACCAGCGCTTCTTTATTTGACCGACTTAGAACATTCACTGTGCTGATTTTACTTACTGAAGAAATATGAGTTGAGTGAGTGGTAATTATTATTTGAGTGTTATGGCTATGTAATTTTTGAAAAAGTGTTTTTTGAATATGCGTATGAATGTGGGCTTCGGGTTCTTCGATTAAGATAAAGTTGGCAATTTTATTCTGAGCCTTCACTTTTTCATACTCTAATAATTTCAGCGATAAATAAATAAGATTAGCTCCTCCTAAACTCAATTCCCAAATTCGTCCCTTATGTCCAATTTCATCAGGGTCACCTACCCAAAGTTTTAAAGATTGTAATAATTTCTCTATTTCTGAGGGGACTTCTGATTTAATCTCAATGTTCGGAGCATATGTTTCCCCGACTGCCTGTCTAATACTTTTTGAAATACCATTGGAAACATCTTTTACTTCATCCAGTTCGCTAATTTCCTCATTCAAATCTTCAACTTTTTGTTCAATACTATCCTTTTTAGCTACCGAAATACTTTTTTCTTTTCCTCGAAGTAAATTCAACAAAGGATTGTCTCGATATGAACGTAAATCAGCTTCGACGTCACGCAAGGCTTTTATGAAAGTACAAGACAATTCATTAGGAATAGAGAATCCTTGTAGTCTGGTCCCATAAATATCATCCCTTTGATCATCCGGATTAGGGAAAGAAATTTCTTCGAAATCTCCAATATAGTTTGAGTAGTTTTCGTCAATGGAAAAATCGGTATTCCCTCTGCCTCTAAATGTAAACTCATAATCATTTAATGTAAGCGAATCCAATATTTCCTGTAAACCTTCTATAGTTTTATCCTCTTCTAATGAATATTCATAAATTTCTCTTCGTTTAATTTCTCGTGGTCTATATATAAGGGAATATGTTCCTTTTGTATTATCAAACTCATCCATTTCACCAGTCTTATGCATAGCAATAGACTGTGCCTCTTCACTAACATCCAATTCCGAGAATTCTATTTGAATTATAATCCAATGACCTTTCCAGCCTTGTGATGATAGGTTTAGCAATAATCGATTAAAATCAGATTCATAAAACCGAACTCCTCTAGGTAAACTTTCATCTATTAACAAGCGTAAAGCATATAGGATATTAGATTTACCAGAGCCATTCTCACCAATAATTGTATTAACGCCTTTTTGAAAAGCAATAGTAACGTTCTTAAAATTTCTAAAATTTCGTACGGATAATTTTGATATATACATTAGATAAAGTTTATTACGTCAAAACTATTGCTTAGGTGTTGAGCTTTCCATCTGAGCAATAATTTTATTTACTTCTGTTTCTGTTGACTTTAATTTTGTTTGACAAAAAGTAATTAATTCAGAGGCTCTCTTCACTTTTTGCGCTAAAACATCAACTGAAACAGATTCACTTTCAATTTCTTTTGCTATTTGTGCTAATTCTTTATAAGCGTCTTCATAAGTTAAAGTCTGTTCCATTATATTTTGATTTTTGTTTTACTGTTGAATTAATTTGTATACCAGAAAGAATGATATCTATGTCATTTCCAACCTTAATATCATCAGGATTACTTGTGATTTTATTATTGTGTTTAATTATTGCAAAACCTTTTTTTAAGATGTTATCTGGAGACATTATTTTGATTATAGAACGATAATGGCCTAAATATCCACTTTGATTTTTTAAATATTGAGAATTAAATGTCTTTAAATTATTTATAGTATTTTTTATATCACTAATTCTATTGTATAAAATAATTTTAGGTTTTGAAAGTATTTGAGAAGAAATATTTACCAAATCATTCTTATGATTGAAAATGATAGACTTTGAGGTATTTATTGTAACCTGATTTATTTGTATTAAGCCATCTTTATATTCATTTATAATACTTCTTGTGTTGTTAACTACAATACTATTTAGATAAGAAAGCGATTGGAAATGAAAAGAAAAAAGTTGTTGTGATTTTATAATTATACTTTTTTGGAAAGAGAGCATTGTTTCTTCATAAGATTTATTATGAGCAATGATAAATTCTGCCGCTTTTGTAGGCGTTTTCGTTTGTGTATGAGCCATCAAATCAGCAATAGTTTCATTTTTTTGATGTCCTATGCCGGTAATAATGGGAATTGGGAATTTCGCTACAGCTCTACCAATGTTATAGTTGTCAAAAATTAAAAAATCTGTTTGAGCACCGCCGCCTCTTGTAATAACTACAGCATCATAAGGCTTCTGTGAATTAAATACCTCTATAATTTTAGATAAGAATTGTTCGGCATTATTCTCACCTTGAACAACTGTGTAATAATTATCAATAAAAAATTTATACCCAAATGGATTATTCAAAAGAGTGTGTTTAAAATCTTCGCCGCCTGCTGAAGTCTTCGAAGAAATGACTGCAATATTTTGAATAACTATATTAAGTTTTAACTGATTGTTTTTTGTGAGGTATCTATCATCTATTTTTTTGATGAAAGTTTGATTCTCATTAATTAATTTTTCTAGTGTCGCTTGCCTTTGCTGTTCTAATACGCCTAAAGTAAAAGTTGTGTCAATATCATTAACATTTACTTGCAGACCATAAACAGAATGGAATTCGATTGATACATTCACCAGTACATTGATATTATTAGTGAATTTTTGACCGGTGCTTTTTTCGAAGAGTGCTATTTTTATTGCTCCTGATCCCCATGCCTTACCCGATATTTTCGCAATAATATTATTTGAATTTTGATCTTTCTCAACTAGCTCAAAATGATGATAATTACTCTGTGCCTTAAAAGTATGGTTTGTAACATCAGCGATAACCCAAAAGTTAACAGAATTAAAGGCATTCTTAATGGAAGCATTTATTTTATCATTAAGCTCTGATAATCTTATGTGATTAATTTCTGGCATTATATATTTTGAGAAAAGGGTTCCGTTTATGAATGGGTGATGAAAATACGAATAATGAATGAGAAATACATCTGCAACACATTCTTTCAAATCAATCTTACTTTTGGCCTTTAAGCCTATCTAGGACCTAACTTCAAATAAGAAGCTGCTCAAACTGGCGCAGATATGCGGCATGGCAATGAGCGTTGCGTATCTGTGCCAAATACAATAATGAGCAAAAAGTATAAATTTAAAGACAATGGCAAACTGTATTTTGTGACATTTACTATTGTGCATTGGATTGATTTATTTATTCGAAACGAGTACAAAGAGATTTTGTTGAATTCGATCAAATTTTGCCAAAAAAATAAAGAGCTTGATATCTATGGATGGTGCATTATGACAAGCCATATACACTTAATTATAGGCACAAGAGGTAATGCAATGAGTAATATTACAAGAGATTTAAAACGTCATACATCTGAAGAGTTACATAAAGCAATAGAAAGGAATAATACAGAAAGTCGTAAAGAATGGATTGTTTGGATGATGGAAAGAGCTGGCAGATTTAATAATGCAAAATTTCAATTATGGCAACCTGAAAGTCATCCGATTGAATTAAGTAATAATGAGATCGCCCATCAAAAGCTTTCATATATTCATAATAATCCTGTCGAAGCGGGATTTGTAGTAAAGGCTGAAGAATGGCTATATAGTAGTGCTACAGATTATTATGGAGGCAAAGGCTTGCTGGAAATTATACAGTTGGATACATTGATGTAAGTTTGGCACAGATACGCAACGCTCATTGCCACGCTGCATATCTGCGCCAGATGGGGGTCCGCGCAATGGTAACACCAACAAAGGCTGAGAAACAAA
>DATHHR010000250.1:0-11556 GCA_035317105.1 Ferruginibacter sp.
AACTTTGCGCATGAGGGTTTCTAATTTGCAATTATTAGGTAGTGCAAAAGACGGACAAGGTGCGGGTAGCGGTAATGTTACCAATGCCGGCGCAGGTACTTCGCCTGTAGTTAAAACCAGTGCAGTCGCAAGCAGCGTTGACGCTGATGCAGATGACCTGCCATTTTAATTTTTTTTGAGAGATAAAGTATAAATCAAACGCCTTGTTTTTACAAGGCGTTTTTATTTTAATTCATTTCTTTTCCGATCTCGTCGATCTCATCGGTATTACCAATGCCTTTGGGATTTAATCCGTATTCATTAATGCCGTGTTCGCTGTTGGCAAACATCATCCACAATGAATAAAAAGGAATGATCTGGTACCAGCCTGAATTTCCTCTATCGTGGCATCTTTTTGCGCCCTGTGCAATAAGAAACCATACCAGTGGTATTGCCCCTAGCCCGGCTATAATTGCAAACCATGTTCCTCTGGAAGCTATTAATTGAATGATCGATACGACTATTACATAAATGATAATGCTCAGGCAATATTCAGTTCTTCTGATACGGCCGTTAAAAGAAAAAGGATTTTTAAACATAGGATTTAATTTGAGTGATTAAGGGGTTATTAAAAAATATTGATTATTTGTATTTGCCAATCAGTCGTAATATTTTTAGATAAATGAAGGTTAAATTCTTTATATCGGTCACTTCCTTTTGCTATTAATGTTATATCGGCGTCTCCTGCTTCTCCTGCCATAGCCATACCGCCTATTGGGACTAAACTAAAGCCTTGTATGTCTCCGAGATCATATTTATCCTTATTAGCAATAATATATTTTTTTGCTGCATCATAGGCTACTGTTCTCGGTATGTATATTAAAAAGATGATTTGTACCAACAGTAAAAAAATGATAAAACCAATGCCAACTTTTTCTGGAAGAGAATCCTTCTTGGTTTGCTTCTTGGAATTAATTTTATTGCTTAGGTATGACATTCCTGCAATCAATAATAACTCCCAACCAATAGTTTTTGTTTCCCAAAAAAAATAAATATGTATAAGGCGGCATAGGTAACCATAGGCGAGGAATATAAAACCTGCAATAAAAATTCTTTTAGTAGTTGTACTGCAACTTTCAACTATTTTTTTCAAATTGTCTTTCACGGGGATAGCAAAATGCTGCAAGTTTTTTTCTGAAATGGCCATACTTGAATTATTTATCAGGATTACGCAACTTGCTATGATGCCTGCTGTATCCAAAGTAAATACCAAGGCCAATTGCCAGCCAGCCGAATAATCGAAGCCAGTTTGTCCACCCCAATCCACACATCATCAATACACAAACAACTACACCCAATATTGGAACAAAAGGAACCCATGGCGTTCTGAATTCTCTCTTAAGATCAGGCTCAGTTTTACGAAGAATAATTACACCGATACAGACAAGGCTAAATGCAAACAAAGTTCCAATACTCGTCATATCGCCCACAACATCTCCGGGAACAAAACCTGCAAACAATCCAACCAAAACCAAAATAATTAAGTTGGCCATATAAGGCGTTTTATATTTAGGATGTACTTTGCTGAATACAGCAGGCAACAAACCATCTTTACTCATAGAATAAAAAACGCGTGATTGTCCTAATAACATTACCAATATAACAGAAGAGAATCCTCCAAGAATAGCTACCGTTACTAATTTACCTAACCAGCCATAACCGATCATATATTTATTGATAGCAAAAGCAACAGAAGCTTCTTTGCCCGATGTTCTGAAATCCTGTACAGTCGCAACACCTGTTAATACATGTGCAAACAATACATACAAAACGGTGCAAATGGCCAGTGAGCCTAAAATGCCGATGGGCATATCGCGTTTAGGATTTTTTGCTTCCTGCGCAGCAGTACTAACGGCATCAAACCCGATAAAAGCAAAAAATACCGTTCCGGCGGCACCAATAATTCCCCAGAAACCACCAAAATTATGCGTGATACCTTCTGTATCAGTATAGGTAGAAGCAGGCGGGATATAAGGTGTATGATTTGCGGGGTTGATGAAACCCCAACCTATCATAATGATCAAAATAACGATGGTAACTTTTGTAATAACGATGATGCCATTTACAATGGCAGAATCTTGCGTACCTTTTATAAGTAACAGGCTCAGCAAAGCAACAATGAAAAGGGCAGGCAAGTTAATTATTCCATGCATTCCGTTCATGTGTTCAAAAGGCGAGTGGCACCACTCATAAGGAATGGGGCTCATATGCAATACTTTTACCAATAAATTATTAAGGTATTCACTCCATGCGATCCCAACAGTAGCGGCGCCTACGGCGTATTCCAACACAAGGTCCCAGCCAATTATCCAGGCAATAAATTCTCCCATGGTGGCATAAGAATAAGTATAAGCGCTCCCGGCAATAGGTATAGAAGATGAAAGTTCAGCATAACATAATCCTGCTAAAGCACAACCAAAGGCTGCCACTAAAAATCCTATTGTTACTGATGGGCCCGCGCTTTGTGCAGCGGCTGCAGCAGTTCTTACAAAAAGGCCTGCGCCAATAATAGCACCAATTCCTAAAGCGATCAGGGAGCCTGCGGTTAATGTTCTTTTTAATCCTTTTTCAGAATCTCCTGCATCTGCCATTAATTGGCTGATCGGCTTTTTTATAAATAAACTCATATAGAATAGTAGGTTTAAGTAGAACGATAGTGGAAAATAAGCAATAATTTTTTAATTACAGCCGCATTTGCTCTTTTTATAAAGGACGCATTGTTAACAATGATTAAATATTATCTTGCGCATCTAATTAGATAATATTTTTATTTTAATAATTTATTAGTGCAAAAAACGTTAGAACAAATAGATATGAAACGAATACTCTATTCCCTGCTTTTTATCTTTTGTGCTTTAACTGTAAAGGCCCAGGATTCAGTTTCGATCAAAGTAAACGATCAGTACCAAAGAGATATTGATCATGCTATTGTTATTTCCAATGATAGTGATACGGTGTATACTAATAATTCAGGCGAAGCCATGTTCGCGTACACGCATATCGATTCCTTTTCTGTTATTAAAGATGGCTATGAAACGCGTTCTTTCGCTATCAGCAATCTTAAAAAATTCAAGCCGGTTATTATCCATAAAGATTTTTCTTATAAAGATCTTTTAACGCCTATGTTTTATATCATTAATGGGGGCTTATGGCTTTTATTGCTGATCATATTTGCAGAGACAGGATTGTTTGTAGGCTTTTTCTTTCCGGGAGATTCTTTATTATTTGTGGCGGGAATTTATAGCCATGAATTGGTAGAAAAATTCACTACGCATCATCCTCTTTTAGACCTGTTATTATTAAGTGCAATGATCGTTATTGCAGGTGTTTTAGGAAATTCTTTAGGATACTTTTTTGGAAAGAAGATCGGCCCGGCGATGTTTAGCTGGCAGGATCGTTTTTTATTCAAAAAGAAATATTTAATTCAGGCAAATGATTTTTATGAAAAGAATGGCGGCGCTGCTATCATCTATGCAAGGTTTGTTCCTATTGTAAGAACCTTTGCGCCAATAGTTGCCGGTATAGTGAATATGGATAAGAAGAAATTTACTTATTATAATATCATTGGTTGTGTAGCCTGGGTGATGAGTATGATATTTGGCGGACATTATTTACAAAGATTTTTTGAAGTGAAATTTCATTTTAATTTAAAAAAGCACCTTGAATTAATTGTGTTAGGTATCGTCTTGATCACCACAGTGCCAATATTAATTAAAGTATTTTTTGGTAAGAAACATAGTACTCCGAATATTTGATGAATTAATTGTTATATGCAAAAACAATCCAACCCGAATGCCGTTTCGATCTTCAACATTGCAGTCTTTGTTGCTGCCTTAGGTTATTTCGTAGATATCTACGACCTGTTGCTCTTCACCATCGTAAAGAAACCAAGCATGTTGGCCGTAGGGTCAACAGACGCCACTTTACTGGCCGATAGCACACGTGTATTGAACTGGCAGATGTACGGCTTATTATTAGGCGGTATTTTCTGGGGTGTACTGGGCGATAAAAAAGGAAGGCTATCCGTTTTGTTTGGTTCTATCATTTTATATTCGACGGCTAATTTTTTTACAGCGTCTGTACATACAGTTGATAGTTACGCGCTCTGCCGTTTTATTGCCGGCTTAGGATTGGCGGGTGAATTAGGCGCGGGTATTACATTGGTAAGCGAATTGCTGCCAAAAAGTAAAAGAGGTATTGGAACATCCTTAGTTTCAGGTATTGGATTATTAGGTGCTATCGTAGCATTCTATACTTATAGATTTACAAAAGACTGGCGCACCTGTTATATTATTGGCGGCGCTTTAGGGATATTATTATTGTTCTTACGAATTAAAGTAGCAGAGTCTGGTATGTTCACAACAGTGAAAGAACAAAACGTTTCTAAAGGAAATTTCTTTATGTTCTTTACCAATGCTAAACGGTTCAAAAAATATATACTGGCTATTTTAATAGGCTTGCCAACATGGTATGCAATTGGTATCATCGTTAATCAAAGCGATCATTTTGGTAAAGAATTATTTGGCAGTACCACTATCAATTCGGGAGAGGCAATTATGTTTGCGTATGCAGGGCTTTCTATCGGCGGCATTGCTATTGGTTTAGTCAGTCAATATTTTCAAAGCAGAAAAATTGCTTTGCTGATCTTTTATTCTTTCTTTATCATTTCGCTTGTCCTCTTTTTTAGTTCGTATAATAACACCGATACCTCGATGTATGTTATCTGCACTGCATTAGGATTTAGCACCGGCCTATGGGCTATTTTTGTTACAATGGGGGCTGAACAGTTTGGTACTAATTTAAGAGCGACTGCCGCCACAACGATCCCTAATATGGTGAGAGGGGCTTTGCCGTTGATCACCATGCTGTTTTTGTATTTGTATAAGAACGCACCAAAAGATCAATTGTTGCCACTTAGCAGAAGCGGTATCATTACAGGTGTCGTAGTTACTTCTATTACACTTATTGCATTATTTTTTACTGAAGAAACCTTTCATAAGGACCTGGGTTATATTGAAGAATAGTTTCAATGGATAATTGATAATGGACAATTGATAATTATCAACTTATTTTTTACCTTTTAACTTTTTACTTAGACCACAGTCTATACCTTCACAATAAACTTCCACCATGCGCAAGTATTTTCTACTGCCCGTTTTATTTATTTTGATGTTTAGTGCAGTTCATGCGCAAAAATTATCCGTTGTAGTTAATTATGTAACATCGAATGGCCCCGTAGATAAATCACTTATTTTTTATGATGGCAAAACGAAATTAACATGGGATGATTTTCAGGGCAAGCCTGATAACAGTGTTGATTTTGCTGCACAAACATCAGCCGGCTCTGGTTTTAATTTTGAAATGCATGGCGGAGATGATGGCGCAACGATGATTACCACTGTATTTTGTAGTTTTTCAAAGCCAGAATCCTGGGTAAAAGCTGATAAAGAATCAGATTATTTATTGCTTCATGAACAACATCATTTCGACCTGGCCTATATCTATACGCAGCTTTTTATACAAAAATTAAAAACGGCCGACCTGACAGAAAAAAATTACCAGAAAGTAATTGGTAAAATATTTACCGATTGCCAAAAAGGATTAGATGAAGAACAGGCTAAATACGATGACGAAACACAGCACAGTATCATTAAAGCCAAACAAGAAGAATGGAATAAAAAGGTAGACGATGAATTGGCTGCACTAAAAGCTGCTAATTAAATATTTACGATCAGTACAGGTATTTTTAATTCGTGCCTCACTGTATTAACAGTTTCTCCATAAATAAAATCTTTCAATCCTGTGTGGCCATGAGCGCCCATTACAAGGATATCTGCGTTGTTTTCTTTTACGATCTTCACAATTTCATCGGCGCGTTTGCCAAATCCAAGATAGCCTTTGGCATTTAAATTTCTTTGCTGTAATTGTTTGGCAAAAAGATCGATACGCTCTTTATCTTTTCTGGTTTCGTAATCATCGCTTTCATTGCCTAATAATTTTGCAGAAGCACTTTCTACAATATGTATCAATATATAATTGGTGTCCTCTTTTCCCTGTCCGATAGCAAAGGACAATAATTTTTCATCATTCTCGCTAAAGTCTAATGCAACGGCTACATTCTTAAATTCCGGTTTATCAAGATTGCTTAATTCATTCAACTGCGTTGGATGAATTAATATCGATGAAGGTTTTGTGTTTCTGACCAACAACGGATGACAAGTAATATACAAAAGCAAAGTAGCAAATAACAAACCGAGTAAACCTAATGCGATCTTTGGCAGGAGAGCGCTTTCATTAAATATGCCTGAGCTCCCATCCGTCAATAATTTTATATTTAAAAATACCAGTACGGTAGCAATTAACCAGGCGGTAATTTTTGTAACTGGTGTGATCACAAATTTGCCCATTGTTTTTTTGTCGCTTACAAAATGTATCAATGGGATGATAGCAAAGCCCAATTGCATACTTAATATAACCTGACTTAAAATAAGCAATGCATCTACCTTTTCTTCTCCATATAAAATGATCACGATCATAGCTGGTACAATGGCTAAAAGCCTTGTCAGTAAACGCCTTACCCATGGGTTGATACGCAATTGAAGATAACCTTCCATTACAATTTGTCCTGCAAGTGTACCGGTGATCGTACTGCTTTGTCCGGCTGCAATTAAGGCAATTGCAAAAAGAGTAGGAGCGATCTTGCTTCCTAAAAGAGGCGCTAATAATTTGTAGGCATCTTTTATTTCCGCTACCTGCGAATTACCTGATCTGAAAAATACAGCTGCTGCCAAAACCAGAATGGCCATATTTACCAAGAACGCAACATTCAATGCAATGCTGCTATCAATGCGGTTGAATTTTATAGCTTGTTTAATGCCTTCGTCTGTACGGTCTATTTTTCTTGTCTGTACCAATGCCGAATGCAGGTATAAATTATGCGGCATCACGGTAGCGCCGATAATGCCAATGGCAATATAAAGCGCTTCACCATTTAGTGCATGCGGAATAAACCCCAAAGCAACCTCTCCGATATTCGGTTTGGCAAAAATTATTTCTATTAAAAAAGATGTAGCAATAACAGCAACCAGGCCAATAATAAAAGCTTCCATTTTACGCATGCCCATTTTTTGCAGGTAGAGCAATAGAAAAGTATCAAGCACTGTGATAGAGACGCCCCATATCAATGGCAAGCCGGTTAGCAATTGTATACCGATGGCCATACCTAATACTTCGGCAAGGTCGCAGGCTGCAATGGCTATTTCTGCTAAAATGTATAAAATGAAATTGATCGACCTGGGATAAGTTTCCCTGTTGGCTTGGGCAAGGTCTCTTCCGCGTACAATACCGAGCCTTGCCGATAAGCCTTGTAATAATAGCGCCATTAAATTACTCATCAATAAAACCCATATCAATGAATAACCAAACTTACTACCGCCTTGCAGATCGGTGGCCCAATTACCTGGGTCCATATAACCTACACTCACTAAATAGGCAGGCCCCAAAAAAGTGAGGATCCTTTTCCAGCCTATTTTTTTAAGAGTAGTAGTATCAATGCTTTGATGTACTTCACTAAGAGATGTATGTTTTGATGAGGGTTTACTCATGATGTTCCGTCAAATTCATATGATATTTAGATGAATCTAAATTTATTTTCTTGTTTTTTAAAATTTTAATTCATTTCTTTTTGTAATTTAATCATTATTAATAATTATTTGTATGAGAAAGCGAGTAGGGGCTGGTTCACCATGGGAAGATACTGTTGGTTATTCACGCGCTGTTAGGGTAGGCAATCATATTGAAGTTGCAGGCACTACTGCAATGGATCAAGATGTTTTGGTGGGTAAAGATGATGTGTATGTTCAAACGAAATTTATCCTGCAGAAGATAGATATTTCTTTACAACAATTAGGCAGCTCGTTAAATGATGTGGTAAGGACAAGAATGTTTGTAACGGATATTTTGAAATGGGAAGAAATTGGCAAAGCTCACGGAGAGTTTTTTAAAGATATAAAACCAGTTGCACAATGGCAGAAGTAAGCCAACTTATAAATAAGGAGTTATTGATAGAGATCGAAGTAGTTGCAATCGTTCAGTAAGAAGTATTGATGGCGATGAGCGCTATCGAATTGATGGTAATTATTTTATCTCAAGCTGTAATAATTTTTCGTCTTCCATAAATGCTTCCAGTTCATCGCCCACAACACATTCGCCAACACCTGCGGGCGTTCCGGTAAAAATAAGGTCGCCTATATTTAAAGAAAAATAGTTTGATACATGTGCAATGATGTTATCAAAATTAAAGATCATTTCACTTGAAATCCCTTGTTGTACCTGCTCTTTATTTTTATGTAAATGAAACTTTATATTCTTTTTGTTTAACGC
This sequence comes from Ferruginibacter sp., assembly GCA_035317105.1. GTDB lineage: Bacteria > Bacteroidota > Bacteroidia > Chitinophagales > Chitinophagaceae > Ferruginibacter. The sequence continues at coordinate 8,422 of DATHHR010000250.1, forward strand.
TGGCGTAATATCTATAAATCTTCCTACAGCGGCAGAGTTATCAAATGCTTTTGCCTTTTCCCAAGGCAAGCCTTTTGACATTAATTCGTTTTGAATATCACGTGCAGTAAAATCGATACCTACTGTAATACCGTTATAATAATTGCCTGCTTGTTTTTCCTGAATATATTTTCCATTCTTACAGATCCTCAATACAAGCTCGCATTCATAATGTAATTCATTTGTAAAATCAGGATAGTAAAAAGGAATATGACTTTGTTGTAAAGCGCTTTTTGGCTTCATGAAAATGACCGGCTCATCTGGGATTTTGTTGCCAAGTTCTTTGGCGTGTTCAGGGTAATTTCTTCCAATGCAAATTATCTTCATCGTAATGATTTTTGTTAGTCAGGGAGCAAGCGGTGGGTTTTAATGTGTAATATAAACGAAACGTATAATATAAAAAAATATTGTAAAGGGTTTAATTTGGCGAATTTATAAGGTTATTGTAAGCTTATTTATTTCATTCATGGTGTTTTCGATGCCGCTCACCGCAAAAGACTCTATAGCACCTACACATATATCAATTTTTAATTTGACGATCGGTTCTTCATTTTTTAGCCATTTGCTCAATACAAAATCAGCCTGCATGCCTTTGGGGTAATTATTTCCGATGCCGAATCTCAGTTTTGGGTATTTATCGGTACCCAAAATATTTTGTATATCTTTTAATCCATTATGTCCCGCATCAGTGCCATTAGGGCGCATACGCAATTTATCCAATGGAAGTGCGAGGTCATCTACAATTGTTAGTGTATTAGCCAGTTCTACCTTTTCTTTTTCCTGCCAGTATTTAAAAGCCCTGCCACTTAAATTCATAAAAGTAGTAGGACAAATACATACAAATTGTTTTCCCTTCCATTTTACCTCTGCCTTATACGCCAGCCTATCAACGGTAAAACTTGCCCCATGCTTGTGTATAAAAGCATTTACTACGTCAAACCCAATGTTGTGGCGGGTATTGGCATATTCGTTACCTATATTACCTAATCCTATAATAAGAAATTTGGACATTCTGCGTACGAAGATAATGATTCTTAGCTTGTATGGATAAGGGTTTGATTAATTTTAACGGTGTTTCCGAGCCCTACTTGGCAGGAGGAGCTTTTTCTTTTGTTTTGAATAATTTGTCAAGAAAACCAGCCGCTACTTCTTTGATCTTATCCGAATTATTAGCTACCATTTTCGCAACGCCAAATTCGAGTGCCGAACCTAAAAATTGTTTGAAAATATTGGGAGACGATCCTTCATAGAATTTTTTAGAAAGCATGCCGGCGCCTAATCCCATTGCAGCACTTGTAGCATCATTTTGTAATTCGGTTGAACCAATTAATCTACGCAACTGATCTTTCAAAATATTAACCGGTTGAAGATTTTCATAAGTGATATGAAATTGATCTGTCATTATCTGCTTCTTGATCGTAGCAGCATGTTCTAATGCTGCGATCGCTGCTTTTAATTCTTTCTGATCCCTTATTTCCATCGGCAATTAGTTAAGTAATTTTTTGATAATTAAATTGCTGAGATTGGCTTTTAAAAATTTACCTTTTAAAAAGTAAATAGATAATCCAACGATAGTATAAAACCCCGCAAGGATAAAAAAGCCATAGAAAGTCTTTCCTAATAAATAACCTATCCAAAGTGCAAGGCCAATATTCAGGATGAAAAAAACTACCGAAAATATTACTGCTGCAATAAGTATCAAAACAAGAGAAGAAACCACATCAGCCGTTTTATCAACTGCCTGAAGTTTTAATAAGTTTGCTTTTGTCTCAACATAATCAGCAGTTTTCTCAAATAGTATTTCCAGGTCTTGTTTGGTAGTTTCCATCAATGATAATTTAATAAAGCTTTTTGCTTTTAAGCAGTGGTATGCCCTTCCTTGGCATTATCGTATTTTTCTTTAATGCCATCTACAAATTCGTTGAAGGTATCTTTAAACTTGTCTTTCAGGTCTCCGCCCGCTTCTTTTATTTTTTCCCGGGTAACAGATCCCTTATCAGGGGCCAGTAAAACACCTGCAATAACGCCGGCTGCGGCGCCTAATAATACGGCTGCAATAACTTTGTTTGATCTCATAATTATGTTTTTAAGTTAACTATTTATTCCCTTTACTTAAGTGACAACCCTAAGCTACTACATTTTATTTAGTTACAGATATTGATCACAGCATTTATCTAAAGAAATTCTGGGTATAACCACTCTCTGTACCTGCATTATAATAAGTTTTAAAGAACTCATCTGCTGAAATATACCCACTGCCTTTAATTACAAATACTGTTAATAATATCAATGTTATGACTGATAATACCAGGTCATTATTGCTAAAGCTCATACCTCCCTGCATATTAGAGAACACTACTGCACCTATAAGAATAGGGATCTGCACCAGAGATGTCCACCTGGTAAATAACCCGGATGCTATAAACAGCCCACCTAATAGATTGATATATGGAATTACGTAAGATAGTAACCTGATATTATTATCTATAAGATGAAACCTTGAATTTTGAAGAAGGCTCTCCAAGTGGGAAGTGTCTTGTATGAACTGAATACCCTTCCAGAAAAGTATGAACCCTAATATGACCCTAACCAAGGTTAACCATACTGGTTGTTTGTTTGAGCTTTTTTTTAATATTTTATGATCAAGTTCCATAGTAGCAAAATTTTATGGTGAACAATATTGTTTAGGAAAAACAACAACATATCCCTCGCATCGTATACGAATGAAGTCAACAATTGTTTTTCCACCTATAGAATAGCAACATCTATGCCACTGGTATCTAGCTTGTTTTGTATAAATGATTGATATTAAGGCATTTGAATAAAGCCTTTTGTTAAAGTTGAAATAGAATTTTTGAAATGAGGGAATAAGGAACAAAAAATAAACAATAGAGGTATGGATAACAAAAAAGTGCGGAGACTAAGGGATTCGAACCCTTGATACAGTACTTGCTAAATCCATCAAAATGTTTAGACATCCTTCTGTCTAAATCATCACATTGGCCAATATAAAAGGAAAAGTCTTTAAGACTTTGAAGGATATAAGTGAAATATCTTTGTTCTTCATTCATAGGAAGGATAGCGGAGACTAAGGGA
>DATHHR010000251.1:0-3543 GCA_035317105.1 Ferruginibacter sp.
AAAGCCTTGAACAAGGCCTGCAAAAAACGCGTGAAGGCTTTTTAGGAAAAATCACCAAAGCCATCGCGGGTAAAAGTACTGTTGATGAAGAAGTACTGGATAACATTGAAGATGCATTGGTTAGTGCCGATGTTGGTATTCAAACCACTGTACAGATAATCGAACAGATAGAAAAAAGAGTAGCGAAAGATAAGTACCTCAATACGGCTGAACTACATTCGATCCTCAAAGAAGAGATACAAAATGTTTTAATAACTGCTCCGCAGGATAGCAGCTATGAAAATTATGAGCTACCTGCAGGGCACAAGCCGCATGTAATATTGGTTGTTGGCGTAAACGGTGTTGGTAAAACAACTACTATCGGAAAGCTGGCGCATAATTTTTCTTTAGCAGGTAAAAGCGTTTTATTAGGAGCAGGCGATACATTCCGTGCAGCAGCGGTTGATCAGCTAACGATCTGGAGCGAACGCACGAATGTACCAATTGTAAAAAAAGAAATGGGCAGCGATCCGGCTTCTGTTGCATTTGATACGGTAACAAGCGGCCTGGCAAAAAATGTAGATGTGATTTTGATTGATACAGCAGGGCGTTTACATAACAAAGCTTATTTAATGGATGAGCTTACCAAGATCAAAAGAGTTATTCAAAAAGTAATACCCGATGCACCGCACGAAGTAATGTTGGTATTGGATGGAAGTACAGGACAAAATGCGCTGGAACAAGCAAAGCATTTTACCGCCGCAACAGATGTAACTGCATTAACGATCACTAAATTAGACGGCACGGCAAAAGGCGGCGTTGTATTAGCAATAGCGAATCAATTTAAAATACCCGTAAAATTTATTGGTGTTGGAGAAAAAGCAGAAGATCTTTTAGTGTTTAATAAAAAAGATTTTGTAGACGGCTTATTTAATAATGTTTAATTGTTAATGGTAAAATGGTTAATGAAAAGATCTTTAAAGGTCTCGGTTAATGACAATTAATAATTAACCATTAACAATTAAAAAGCCCCTAAGACTAGGGGCTTCGTTTTACCAAAACTAACTATTATGAGAAATTGTATTTGCTTACAATTGTTCTGTAAAATTCGCAATTGTTAGTGTAGGTTGCTGTTAAGGAAAAACGAAAAGAGGGTTAACGCCACGTTAAAAAATGGGGTCAAATAATAATTATTAAAATGTTTTTATGGTAAATGTTGGAGAATATAATACGCTGAAAGTGTTACGTGCCGTGGATTTCGGATTATACCTGGATGATGGGGCAGAAGGTATTTTATTGCCGAAACGTTTTGTACCCGCCGGTGCCAAAATAGGCGATGAGCTAAAAGTGTTTTTGTACCATGATGGAGAAGACAGATTGATCGCTACAACGCAAGAACCAAAAGGTGTATTGGGAGATATTGTAAGATTGAAAGCCATTAGCGTTACATCGCACGGCGCTTTTTTAGATAATGGATTGATGAAAGATATTTTTGTTCCTAAGTCAAAACAATTGGTAGGCATGCACCCTAATGGTGAGTACCTGGTAAAAATATATTTGGATGAGCAAACCGGCCGCATGGCCGCAACAGAAAAATTAGGATCATTCTTTAATAATGATGAACTCACAGTTAAAGAATTAGAAGTGGTTGACCTGATCGTGTATCGTAAAAGCGATATTGGTTATGTGTGTATCATTAATAACAAACATACAGGCGTATTGCATTTTAATGAGGTATATCGCAACATACAGGTAGGCGATAAATTTAAAGGCTTTATAAAAAAGATATACCCTACTGAAAACAAAATTGATGTATCAGCGGGAACACCGGGTTACCAAAGAGTAGAAGGTGAATCTGAAAAAATATTGCGCTTATTACAAGAGAACAATGGCTATCTGCCCTACAACGATAAAAGCGCTCCCGAAGATATTTACAGCTTTTTTGAAATGAGTAAAAAATCTTTTAAAATGGCGGTGGGAAATTTATACAGAGAGAAAAAAATAACGTTGGAACAAACAGGTATTAAGATCGTAGAGTAATTGTAAAATCCAAAAAACAATAAAACAAAATCCAAAAAATACAACATCTTAAATTCGAGTTTTGTTTTTTGGGATTTAAGTTGATAGGAAATCCCTGAACCAATACCCTGAGTTCTTGATCGTCCTAAGCTGTGTTTCAAAATCAACATGTATCAAACCAAAGCGTGCGTTAAAACCTTCGGTCCATTCAAAATTATCCATTAGCGTCCAGGCAAAATATCCTTTAATATTTACGCCTTCATTTTTCGCTTTTAATACAGCTTGTAAATGTTGTTGAAAATAATCGATGCGTTCAATATCGTTCACAACACCGCTTTTTAATTCGTCTTTAAAATAGGCGCCATTCTCAGTAATAATTATTTCTTTTACATTTTCGTACTGCCACATTTTTTTTATGATATTGTAAAAGCTTTCGGCCTTAATTTCCCAACCCATATTTGTACGCGGAACTTTTCTTGTCACGGGCTTTACTTCAGAAGCATTTACTATGGGCACTAAATTGTTATGCCGTATTGTTACAGGAAAATAATATTGCAGGCCAATAAAATCAAAATCAAATTTCATCCGCTCTGTATATTTCCATGCCTTGTTTTCCATATACAATTTCTCCAAAAAACTAAAAGAGTCTTCCGTAGGATACCCTTTACCGAGAGTAGGTTCTATAAATAACCGGTTCATCAAAATATCAACACGGTTTGCCGCTTCAATGTCTTTTTGTTTATCGGAATAAGGAATTATTTCTGAGCAGGAAAAAGTAGTGCCGATATATGCTTTAGGGACTTTGTTGCGGATTATCTGCGCACCTTCTGCCTGTGCCAATGCTACATGATGAATAGCAGGTAAAAAATTACTTAGTCCTGTTCTACCCGGCGCATGGCTCCCTAACATATAACCCAATGAGGTAAAGCCAAAAGGCTCATTCAGGATGATCCAGTTCTTTACTTTATCGCCATACGCTTCTGCACAAATTGTAACAAAGCGATTGAACCATTTGTTGACATAATAATTTGTCCACCCGCCTTTTTTTTCTAACTCATGCGGAAGATCCCAGTGATACAAAGTAACATATGGCGTGATACCCAGTTTGATACATTCATCTATCACCCGGTGATAAAAATTTATGCCTTCTTTATTTACTGTACCTGTTCCATCCGGTAATATTCTTGTCCAGGAAATAGAAAACCTGAAAACATCAAATCCTAATGCTTTAACTAGTAAAAGGTCATCTTTATACCGATGGTAAAAATCGCAGGCCACATGTGGTTTATGGCCACCTTTTATTTTACTGCTGCTTTTTGCAAAAGCATCCCAAATGGATACGCCTTTCCCATCAACATTATGAGCGCCTTCATTTTGAGCCGCTGCCATCGCAACGCCCCATCTAAAATCTTTACCAAAATCTTTTGCTGAGATAATATTTTTATCTATTTCCACGTCTAGTATTAAGCAAGTGCAAAATTGATACTTACTGGCGCTATTTAATATTATGCTTAGGTTAAGTTTCGTATAGATAAAATTCTTAAA
>DATHHR010000252.1:0-3742 GCA_035317105.1 Ferruginibacter sp.
TTATCCATGGTGGTAATTGGAACAGCGGCAAAAAAGGTTTATATAGTTTTTTGGGTACTCGCTTCGCGAGAAAAAATGTAGTAACGGTTATTATCGATTATCCTTTGAGCCCGCAAGCTAATTACAACCAAATGGCGATGGCTTCTGCAACAGCAGTTAAATGGGTAAAGGATAATATCAGCAAATATGGCGGCGATCCCAATAGCATATTCATCTCCGGGCATTCGGCTGGGGGGCATTTAGCCGCATTGATAAGTATCGACAATAATTACTTTGATACCCTCGGCATTAAAAACCCTATCAAAGGCACCATATTTATTGATGCTGCGGGTTTAGATATGTATGGTTATTTAAAAACCGAAGGTTTATCTTCTGATCATACATATTTTACCACTTTTACTCATGATCCCAATATATGGAAAGAAGCATCTCCCATGTACCATTTGCATCAGGGCATGCCGCCAATTTTAATTTACCAGGGAGGCAAAACATACACTTCTATTGCCGAAAGCAATGACCGTTTCTTAAAAGCCATACAAGCATACGTTCCTGATCAGCAGCGACATATTATAAAAGGCAAACACCATATACCGATGATCACTCAGTTTTTCAATCCATATAATAAACGATATAAAGAAATGATCTCTTTTATGAAAGCACATTAATAATATGAGTCTTAATAAAATATTTTACTGCCTGTTTTTTTTGGTCGTTAGCTATAGCGCTTATGCACAACCGATAGATAACACCTCTTCCTTTAAAAATAGTGAAGGCAATAAATATATCAGGATCGATTATGACAATGATTATTTTACAAAGGCTGATGAATATTATACGCAAGGAACTACACTTGAATTAGCACTTCCCGCATTTAAACATTTTGTATTAAGCAAGCTTTTATTTAAGCCGAAAAATACCGATATCATTTACGGGTTACGGTTAGATACTTACGGCTACACGCCAACCTCAATTGACAGTAGCGGTATTATTTACGGGGACAGACCATACTCGGCCAACATTTCTTTGGGAACATTTGCTACAGCAGTTGATACAGTAAAAAGGCAAACACTCGCCAGTACTTTTATTCTAGGCTGGATGGGCCAGGCTGATGGCGGCGGTTTTTTACAAAAAGAATTGCATATACTAACAGGCAATTCACTTCCGCAAGGCTGGCAATACCAGATAAAAAATGACCTGATACTTGATTATCAGTTAAACTATGAAAAACAATTGTATGCTTACCAAAATATGTTTTTATTAAATGGTGTTTCGCAATTAAGGGTTGGCACACATAACGATAAATTGAGTGTAGGTTTTAATTGGATGTTTGGCAACTTTAATGACCGCTACCGATCTGTTGCAACAACACAAAAAGACCATAAGAAAATTCAATATTATTTATATGCGCAGGCACTTGGTTCTGCTGTTGGCTATGATGCTTCTTTAGAAGGCGGATTGTTTAATAGAACAAGTCCTTATGTTATTTCACCCAATAATATCAGCCGCTTTACATTCCAGGCGGATTATGGAATAGTTGTTAGCTATAGAAGGATATATGCCGAATATTCACAAGCTTTTTTAACGCAGGAATTTAATACAGGTCTTAATCATCGCTGGGGCGGATTGAGGATCGGTTTGGCTTTGTAATATGTAGCCGATCAAAACTATTCATGCTTGTATTTCGTAGATATCATAAATCAACCATGAGTTTTAATAAAATTATCTTTTGTGCTTTTTTACTCTTAATTATGCATCACTGCGATGCGCAAATAATTGACAATACATCTTCCTTCAAAAATAGTTTAGGCAATAAATATTTCCGGATACATTATGACAATGATTATTTTACCAAAACGGATGAATACTATACACAAGGCATTACGCTTGAATACGCTAACCCCGCTATAGGAAAGTTATTCACTTCTAAAATTCTGATCAAGCCAAAACATACAGATATTATTTATGGGTTTAGGATCGATAATTTTGGCTACACCCCTACTTCACTTCAAAGCGATAGTATTTTGTATGGAGACAGGCCTTATTGCGGAGATATGTCAGGCAGTACTTTCGCTATTGCTGTAGATACTATTAAACACCAGATCATTTCCAGCACTTTTATACTTGGTATAACGGGCCAAGCTGCCGGCGGAAAAGAATTTCAAACTGCTATTCATAAATGGTCGGGCAATTATCTTCCACAAGGCTGGCAATACCAGATACAAAATGCTATAATTCTCGATTACCAGGTCAATTATGAAAAGCGGTTATTATCTTACAGAAATAATTTTCTATTAAATGCCGCTTCACTACTACGTGTAGGAACACATTCAGATAAAGTGACTGCAGGATTCAATTTTATGGCAGGTAATTTTAATGACCGTTTTTTATCTGTGGCCACAACAAGACCTATCAGAAAAAAAATGCAATATTATTTTTACGCCCAGGCACAAGGAGGACTTATTGGGTATGATGCAACATTACAGGGAGGCATGTTTAATAAAACAAGTCCGTACACCATACCAACAGGTGATATTAGCCGCCTTACTTTTCAGGCAGATGCTGGTATTGTGGTATGTTTTAGAAAATTGTACCTGGAATATTCGCAATCTTACCTGACAAAAGAATTCAGTACGGGGCATTATCACCGCTGGGGCGGCATCAGGATAGGATTTACTATATAGCATTAGGTTATTCTTAACAAATCGCAGCAATCTATTTCTATCATTTATTCGTTTATATAAAAAACAAATCAATACATATTATGCGCCATTGCAAACTATTCCTGTTCGTAAGCATTGTATTATCCTCTGTGCAAGTGCAGGCACAACAACAAGCGGTTACGTACGACCATTCAAAAAACCCATATTATTCTCATACAAGTACTGCTCCTGTAAACGTGAGTGATGCTGTATGGATAAAAATATTGCCACCTGCTGTTTATGAAATCGCACGTGAACAAGGTACGGAGCAGCCTTACACCGGTAAATATTGGGATAACCATAAAAAAGGCATTTACTATTGTGCTGTTTGTGGTAACCCATTATATAGCTCTGACGCAAAGTTTGAAAGCGGCACAGGATGGCCAAGCTTTTACCAGGTATTAGATCCCGCGAGTGTTTTTTTGAAGACAGACGCTGATGGAGAACGAACAGAAGTTGAATGTAAAAGATGCCACTCACATTTAGGGCATGTATTTGATGATGGCCCTGCTCCTACCTACAAACGTTTTTGTATGGATGGAAATGTGCTGGATTTTGTTCCTACGAAATAATAATCCTATATATCAGATCAACAATAAAGCGAAGTGTAGTACTTCGCTTTTTGTTTTATTGAACTATTTTAAAACTGTCAGATTCATTTTTAATTTCAGGGATAGCAGAATTTTTTATTGTTAAACTTCCCTGAGCACCACTGGAAATAAATAAAGCATGTTTATCTTTTACACCGATCCCATAGTTTAAAACCGTTATATTTTCTAAGCTGGTATTTGATAATACACCAATTTCATCTTGCACATTTTTAGCGATCACACTTATACCATTCGATAAACTATTTTCGATGTTGATATTTTTTATCTCAAGGCCGGAGATACTGCGCCTGTCAACACATATTTCAACAGATGCGCGCCAGTCCCACTCATGATCAAAGCCGCCGCTGTTTTTGATCAAACAATTATCAACAACTGTTGTGCCGCTAAAATTATTATTGATCCCTACTGCTTTATTTTCCGTTGGAAAAGTTG
>DATHHR010000253.1:0-3386 GCA_035317105.1 Ferruginibacter sp.
ATTATACAAATATTCTTAGCTCCTTTGATGATGCCGATAGTTTTGCCGCTGAAATAATAGCGTTATATGCTGATGATAATGCGCTAAAAAAAGCCAGCACGCAACAGGCTTCTTATGTTAATCAATATTTTACACAGCAGGCTGCTGCTGCAAAAATGAAGATGCTATTAGAACTTTAAATAAGGGGGTTTATTTTTCTGCGCTTATTAAAATAGACTGGCTGATATATTTTAGCGGTGTTTTTTCTAAAATATTTCCCACTACGATCGAGGGTTTTATAAATACTGTTGGAATACCCGGCAATAAAAAATCTTTATAAGTAATATTGATATTTTTGAAGCCTGCATCCTCTAATTTTTTATTGATATAAGTTTTAGAAAAAGCCATCTCATCCGGTTCTAAATTTGCCCATTTGCGAAGCATCGTATTTTTAAAAATGGCAGCAACATAAGGGTTGTAAATATTGGGCTCCATAAATATTATTTTGCCCCCGGGGTTCAGTAAATTTTTTAATGTTGGAAAAACATCGGACAAATTATAATAAAGATGGTGTAAAATACCATTGCCAACAATGTAATCAAATTTGTTATTGACACTTTTTGCTGCATCATTAAAATCCAGCACTTCATAAGAAAGCTTGGATGAAGTATATTTATTTTTTGCTTCTTCTATAAATGGTATACAAAGATCTGAGCCGATCATCTGCATTTGTGTTTTTTCCGCAAGGTAATAAGCTACATACCCCGTACCACAACCTATTTCTAATATCTTTTTATCGGGCGATGTCTGCATCTCTTCGATCATCCAATCTGCACGTCTTTGTAAACGTATAAGATTTCCTTCCGTTTGTTCAAAGATCTGGTTGAAACCCCGGTCATCCGTAATAGCTGCCATAGTAATTATTTTTTGCTTATTTTTTTAAAACAATCGTGTAACCCAGTGGATCATCTTGTGAACCCCAACCAAAAAGTATTGCCAGGTGCGCTATGATAATAGCCATGATCAATATCGGAGAAAATACTATTAATAGCGGAAGGAAAATATACTTCCATGCCTTATCAGGGAAAAGCCCTCTAAAAAACAAGACAATTAATTTTGATGCGATCACAGCTATATCCGTCCCTCTTGGTATGATCGTAACTTCAGAAAATTTGGCAAACATTGTTTTTAAACTACTTGGTGTATACCTGAAATAATCATACGGTATATAATGATAACGCGCAGACCATGGTATGGTAACAATTACAGCAGCATTGGTTTTTGCCGTTCTGTATATTTCGTCGATCAAGTATTGAAATTCCTGTACGTGTTCTAACACTTCTGTACAAATAACCGCATCAAATTTATTATCCTCAAAAGGAATATTTTTACCATCAAATGAGGTAACATCAGGATTGTTATAACCAAAGCTTGTTGCTTCAATTATATCAATACCAAAATATTTTGTAGCACCTGCGTTCAATAAAAATTTATAAGGCGATTGTCCGCAGCCGATGTCCAGCACATTTCCTGTATAATTGGGTAAATGTTTTTTTACATCTTTAAATATGGTTAGTATTTGCAGATCTAATAACATTCTACCATAAAATTTTACTTTGCCTGAAAGTCCTGTAGGCGGAGTATTTGAGATCGGTTGAAATTGCTCACCCATATTATTCTGTTGATTTAATAATTCTTCTTCTGATGAACTTAGGACGTTTTTTTACTTCTTCCAATATTTTACCCTGGTATTCACCTATAATGGAAATAGCCAGCATATTGATACCTCCAAAGAATAATATCAATACTATGATAGTAGTAATACCATGTGGTATAGGCGGTGCCACAAAATATAAAACAATTTGTAATAGTGCAACTAATAAGGAAACCAGCGTTAAGGTCCATCCTAAATAGGTTAATAATTCTAATGGTACATAGCTGAAAGAGAATATCGCTTTTCTTGCCCAGGCTAAATTTCTTCTCCAGTTATTGGTGGTTACGCCAAACATTCTTTCCGGCCTTATGTATGGTACGCCAATTTGTTTAAAACCAACCCATGCACGCAATCCTCTTAAAAACTGGTCTGTTTCAGGAAGCATTATCAATTCATTGGCTACTTTTCTATCCATCATGGAAAAATCACCGGCGTCTAGTGGCATCGGCACATAAGACAGATTTCTGAATACTCTATAAAATGTTTTGTACAATTTTACCAATGCCTGGTTACCATCTCTTTTTATTCTTTGTCCGTACACAACATCCCATCCTTCGGTCCACTTTGCATAAAAATCTTCGATCAGTTCTGGCGGGTCCTGCAGATCGCCATCTAATAAAACCATGGCATCGCCGGTAGCTATTTGCATACCACTCATAAACGCGCTTTGAGAACCGAAATTACGGGAGTGCTCGATGCCGATCACGCGTTTATCATTTTGCACCAATACCTCTAAAACTTCCGATGCATTATCCGGACTGCAATCATTCACAAAAATGATCTCGTAATCTACATTGATCTTGTTAAAAGTTTTAACCAGTCTCTCATACATGAAAGGCATGGCTTCTGCATCTTTGTAGCAAGCTATGATGGCGGTTATTTTATGTTGTATCTGATCCTGGTAAACCTTCTTTTCATACAGGGGTTTAGAATATTCTTTCTGCCAGTTATATGTTTTGATCAGTCCATCTTTTAAACTTGTTACGGCTTCCCATTTCAATAATTTTTTTGCCAGGGCCGCATTGCCGTACCATTCTTTCAGATCCCATTTTCTGTTGGTAAAATCTCCCCACACAGGATCAGTAGTAATATTGAAAATCTCTTTTGCTGTTGCGGCAATATCCCTGATAGTTGTTTTAATGTTGGAAGCGATGTTGATCGATTGGCCACCAATGAGCGAAAAATCGCCATTGCCAGCTAATAAAGTTGCATAAATAGCATCGTCTATATAAACAAAATCCCTGGAGATATCCGGTTGTACCAATGGCGGATATTGGTGCTGAATGCCTTTTTCAATTATTTGTGGTATCAGTCGATCCGGCTCTTCATATTCACCATAAATGGAGTAGTACCTTAAATTAACGATAGGTACTTGTAATATGGTACCGTAATATTTTATCATATTCGCAGCCGATGCTTTCGTAACAGCATAATGGCTGTTGGGTGATAGCTCGCCATTTTCCAGCGGCTCTTTACAATTCAATCCATATTCAGATGAACTGCCTGCGTGAACAAAAGCCCTTATATTATAGGTTGAACTTACTTCCAGTAAATTGAGTAAGCCGATGATATTTGTTTGATAAATTAATTTTACATCATTCTGTTTGGCATAAGCGCCATAAGCAGCCAGATCAAAAATTGTTTTGAACTGATGTTGTTGAAATAATTTAACAAGACTGTTTTTATCTGTAAG
>DATHHR010000254.1:0-4147 GCA_035317105.1 Ferruginibacter sp.
ATGTGGGATACATGATACCGCTAACGTTTAATATCGGGTATAGTTTTTAATTTCTTCTTCCGCCAAACAAACGAAGGAGGAACAGGAACAGGTTAATGAAATCAAGATATAAATTCAAAGCGCCCATGATAGAGGCTTTCTTTACATCAGTAGCGGGAACATTTGCATATTGAATTCCTGCGCCAATATTTTTTAGTTTCTGAACGTCGTAGGCGGTTAACCCGGTAAAGATCATGACACCAATAAAGCTGATCAGGTAGTCAAGGGAACTGTTACCCATAAACAGATTGATGAGCGAGGCGACGATGATGCCGATAAGGCCCATGAACAGGATGCGGCCAAATTTTGTAAGATCCTGCTTCGTGGTATAACCCATAAATGCCATGATCCCAAACATTGCTGATGCAGACAAAAAGCATCCAAGCACTGAGCTGGCGGCATATTGCAATAAAATAAAGCCAAAGGTGATACCGTTAATGGCTGAATACAAAACGAAAAGAAGTACCAGGATTGGTGCTGAAAGCCTGGAATAACCAAACGACATCAGGAGTACAAAACCCAGGGGCGCAAATAGAACAATGTAGCCAAGGGGATTTAATCCTGTGCCTGCGGCATTGATCATATATTGTAATAAAGACAAATTAGTTGCAAAGAGATAAGCAAAGAGGGCAGAAATTCCCAGGGCCATGAACATGTACGCAAATACGTTGGCCATAAAATTTTTTACCTGTGTTTGCTCCACAGGTTGCACCAATGAAAGATCTGTAGAACTGCTGTGCTGATTTTGAGAGTCTATAATTTGAGAATCCATATATGATAAATTTTGACGTAAATATAATCAGGATTTATGTCCGTTAATAATGGTGTAAAGTTAAATCATTTTTCTTATAATTTACCTGACGTTATGTTACTTGGGAGCGTGGATTTTTTAAGTTTTACTTACAAAAAAATCCACTGTGGGGCGAAAGAAAAAATTGAGAAGAGATGTATTGATGTATTTGTATTAAAAATCACAGTTGTTTGATGTAAAATGTTAGCTGTAATTGTGTTCTTATCGTTCGTGCTTTTGGTTTTTGCTGGTGTAGTTGTAACTGCAATAAAGATGGATTAATCTTGTTTTGCTTTTTCTCTCCAATATTCGAAGCAGTATCCAACCATTGCACCAAGCAAAGCGGCAACAGTTTCACCGCCGATTATTTTAAAAAAACCAAGCGAGAATATCATAGCAAAAAATATGAGTACAGTTGCTATGTCTGTAATCCTTCTAAATTTAACGTAACTTCTAAGGCTCTTTTGTTCTTTATGCCAAATTTCTGGGTGAGTAATTTTGAAATCGATTTCAGTTTTTGGTCTATCTTTTTCGTCCACCTGTATTTGTATTAAGAAGCGTGGGCAAATTTTTTCTTTCTGTATTGCCTCCCATTTAATATAACGTGAATTATAACTGAAAACGCATTCCTTTTGTGTTCGCAATTACGGATTTTTCGGACAATTATCAAAAAATAATTAGACACAGAAAAATCCGTAATTGCGAACACTGTAAAAAATAACAAATGCGTTTTCTTATAATTTACATTATGTTAAATCGCACAGGGGAAAGAAGTAAAAATTGGCTTGGCTTCTTTCGTGAGAACTAATACCATTCCCTATTTGATACCGTTTTGCGTACCTTAAAGGAAATGACCGATTATGGACTTGCAGGACTTAAATGTTGTATTGCTTTATATAAATGAACATCGAGAGTATAATTATTTTTCAGATATTAAAAATGGGATTTCAAATAAAAACCTTGCTGACATAGAACTGCAACTTATAATTCAAAAACTCGTTAAAGATGGATATATTATAGAGGAAGAACAATTGCGGGAATACAGGTCTAACAAGGAATCCGAAAAAATGTGGGGATTGCATATTTCTTATGACGGAGTTTTTCTTATCGATAGGTTACCTAAAAAATATAAAGGTAAACCATACCATTATTTAAAAAGTCGCGATACAATTCAGAAGCGATGGCAAAAAATAGAAAATTTCCCAAAAAGATTTTGGTGGCTTATAGCGTTGGCAACATTTGGAGCCGGGTTCTATTCCGATATATTTAAAGAAAGGTTTAAATCAAAACAATCACAACCATCCCTAAGATTAGAACTATTAGCTCCAACATCCGCTGATACAACTTTGAACCGTAGAAGCCTTCTTCCTCTTCCAATTCCAGGTATTAAAAAAGTTATCAAACCCACGACAAATAATTTTAAAAAAGACTCTACAAATAAATAAATACACTCATGCCTTGCGGCATATTTAATACACCTTTGTAATTTTTAAGTTCTTTCCCCTTCACAAAGCCCCTTCGCTCGTCCTTAGAGAAATAAAATGTAAGGACTTCGCTACACAAGGCTAACGAAGTAACATAATGTAGTCTTATATAATAATTCGCTGAAAGGAAGATGCGGGTTGGTTGACGCGATTTTTTCTTTAAATAGCTAAAGAGTTTGTAGAGAGAAAAAATCGCGTCAACCAACCCGCATGAGTACAATACCGCGAACTCCATATAAGATACCTTTATGTTAAATCGCACAGGGGAAAGAAGTAAAAATTGGCTTGGCTGCGGGCGTGGGAACCAGATACACTCCTACTGATTTGGGTGGCGTACCTTAATAGGAAGATATTTATCTTTTTTTTATTCATAGTCCTTGAAAAAGTTTATAGGAATTTTTATTTTATACACCTATATTCGTCATAACCCCTATTGGGAAATGAATTATCTGTTTAGTATCAAATCCTTAATGCATTTGGATAAGCCGTCCTTTGGCTGGCAAAAAATTTAATTAATACTTTAACTCTGAGGTTAACTTAAAAGTGAATTCATTTGCTTATATTGTGGAATTGTATAGGTTTAATACCGTAACCTTTTATACGGTTAAACGTCCTGACGGTAAAACGGAGGCTGATATTTTTGTACAGAAAATCAGCGCTTTACCGTTGTTTAAGCAACAGTTTGATGAATTATTAGCTTGGATGGAATATATAGGCAATAGCCAAGAAGGAGCCGAACAAGAGCTTTTGAGACCAGAAGGGTTGTGTGTTGCTCTTCCACCTCCTGCCACTCAACTCCAAAGTCCTATTGAAATTAGATGGTACTGTTATTGGATAAATGAACAAAACGTTATAATGTTCAATGGCGGAATAAAAACTGCACGAACGGCTCAACAATGTCCAAATGTAAAACAGCATTTCTTCGATGGACAAAATTGGGCTAATCAATTAAATGAAATTGAAATTTTCACTAACGGGCAAAATATTTCAAACCTGGATGAACTTTATTTTGAATATTAAATAATGGGATCTAATATTTTTAAAGAACGCCTTGCTGAAGTCAGTAGTGAAGCGGAAGAAATTATTGCTTCGCGAATGGCAATAAGAAAGCAGATAAAATATATTCTTGCTAATCATTCTACTATTAAGACTCAGGAAGCATTAGCTAAAGCAATGGATAAGGAGCCAAGTGAAATTAGTAAGTGGTTAAGTGGTCTTCATAATTTAACTCATGAAACCATTGTCAAAATGGAATTAGTGTTAGGCCAAAAAATAATAATGACAGATTTGGAAGCACGGGCGCAATATCAAGAGACAGTCATTATGCATTTGGTGGATAGGGAAGGTTACCTTTCTTCTATTGATGCAGTGCAAAAGATAAATATAAATTCTGGCGGAGCTCAAGAGTATTAAAGGCTGCTAATTGATTAAACATGGACACACCTTCTGTTCAAACCCCGCAACAACCTGTTACAATACTTCTATCGATAACAGGTCTGGAATGTGAGAGTTTTTCACTAACGGAGTATGGAATGAATAATGAAAAAGAAATCAGTTTTGATGACTACTCATTTCATTATGTATTTGAAATAGGTATTAATATAGAAAAAGAAATTGTAGATTTCTATTTATCCCTTGACTTTCATGAAGGAAAAGTAGAAGACAGGAAGGAAAGACTAGCAACAATGCGAACAAGAACGAGCTTTAGAATTGTAAATTTCAAGGAAGTAGCCAAGCCAAATGATAGTGGGCAAATCTTGATTCCAAGTAGACTTATTGAATTGGGAAACGCGTTTTCGATAAACCATACTAGGGCGATGTTTGCGCTTAAAGT
>DATHHR010000255.1:0-2082 GCA_035317105.1 Ferruginibacter sp.
ATCGGCAATTATAAATACTGCCTTCCGAACCCTGGTTTGCGAAAAGCCGCTGATGGCGATGGTTAATAATGGCAATATCAGCCATGTTGCTTTCTTCATACTGTTAAAATCTCGATGCGCTAAATTAAGGTGTTAAACAAATGTAAATATTAACGCTGTGTTATGTTACTGATTAGATAACGAAATGGAAGATATTTTACGGCACATTTTTGTCAGGTTAGCGTCAGCCATTCTACCAGCACCGCAATTACACCGATGAACAGGAGTAATTACTCTATCAAATCTATATTATACAGATAATTAGTACTTTACAGTGTTTGCAGGGTGATTTCTGGCGTATGACTATTACTATCCAGCGGTGGTCTATTAGGTTTTTTTGGTGATTAAAGTTGTTACACCTTTGCATTGTAAAACGATAACAAAAACATTAAACATAACATTAAAGAAATTAAAGTCATGAAAAATTCAATCAAATTAACAGCCTTATTTTTATTAGCATCAGCAGGTTTATTTGCAGCAGTACCAGCAAAAACCGTTAAAGCAGATGTGCCTTCGGTAACCATTTCAACCCTTGCTTCAAACAAAGGCATAGCCGTTAAAGCTACCGACGCAAAATCAATCGTAATGATTTACGACCAGGACAAAAATGTGTTGCGTAAAGACGTGCTTGCAGCCAATGGATCAAAAGGCTATGTATTAAGCAGCCTTGAAAACGGCGATTACACCATGGAAGTTACTACTGCCGGCAAGGTTGTAAAAAAAGACATCCATGTTTACACTGAAGACAAAACAAAAACCTTCATCGTACAGGAATAATAATTGATTAAACCCCTTATACAAGAAAGCACCGCTCTGAAAAGGGCGGTGCTTTCTTGTGTTAGGCCTGCTCATTTATTTTAATATGAAAGTTCTATTGAATTATTATTTTCGTCATCCAGTTCTACAGACAGCCGGACTTTGACATTTAGTGCGTTTAGAATCCTTAGGAAATTAGCTATTGTGACATTGTTGTAGTTTTTTTCAATACGGCTAATTTGAGCTTTACCAACACCAACTAAGCTACCTAATTCTTCCTGGGATAATTTTTTCAACTTACGGACATGTTTTATCACATCGCCAAGCATCTCTTCTTTTAGTTCAGCTTCGTAAATATCCCTCCCGTGAGTTCCTATGGAGCCCAATAATTCATTTTTGAATTCATCAAGCGATGTTGCCATATATTCACTCGGTATATTAATAGTACCTTGTGGTAATTCCGTTTTCATACTTGTCGATTTTTTCATTTCCAATAGTTTTAGTTACCCACCAATACTCCAGTTACTTATTCACCTGCTGAAAAGACCTTTTTATCCTCTCAGCTTTTTCAATTTGCTGTTGAGGCGTTTTACTGCTCTCTTTTTCAAAACCATGCGTTGCAATAACAACTGTTATTTTTCCGTCTTTACTTCGGGTAAAAAAAGCAAGTATTCTATACCATTTTTCAGAGTCTGCTATCCTGAACTCCCAAATATCATCGGTGCCTGCCAGCTTTTTGAAATAGTCTTTTTTAATAACTCCCATTCGCACATAATCCATAGCTTTAACTAGTTTCTTTTGAGCCGATTTAGGCATTGCTTTGATAAAAGCTTTTGCTTCTTCTAACAGAACTATATCGTAGGCATCCATTAATAACAGGTTAGCAAATATAAGAAAAGTTTCTTTATGTAGAAACTTTTCTTAAAATATTCTATCGGAATTTAGTATTTTATTCATACAAAACAATCGCTATTTCCAGCCGCCCCCAAGCGCCCGGTACAAATTAACCACCGCCTGCAATTGCTGTAACCGGTCATTAACGGCATCAAGCTGGGCAGCCAGCAGGTTTTGTTCTGATGTTAGCACATCGGTATAGTTGGTTGCCGAGCTGTAACGTAATAACTCCTGTGTATAGTCAACCGCTTTGGTAAGAGCCGCTACTTGTTTCGTCCGCGCGCCGCCTTTTTCGGTCGCTGTTTGGTAGCTGTACAATGCGTTGGATACTTCCTGCCCTGCCACCAACAATGTTTGCTGAAAGCCATACAGTGCTTCCAGTTGCTGGGCCTG
>DATHHR010000256.1:0-3020 GCA_035317105.1 Ferruginibacter sp.
CATATGTGTATGGCCCTTATTATATCCTGCAAGGTTTTTGTTCAGTGTCTTTCTTATCAGTGTTGTTGAACCATTGCCACAATCACTTTGCTGGCCGATAGCAGCTTTCCATTTTCCTACAAGCTGCTCCTTCCCTTTTATTTTTTCGTATTTTAAAAAATGCGTTTGTAAACAATCTCCCCATCCTGGTGGTGTTAATCCTTTTACGCGGGCTGTTTCCGTTATCAGCATGGTTTGATCAGCCTTATTATATGTTCCGCGCAAAGAACAAATAACATAATACTGCCTGTCTTGAAAATAAGAATAAGAAAATCCGGTAATATCGGCGCCATCAATATTTAATTCCAGCACATACTCGGTATTATTCTCTGAGGCGGTTACGATATCTCCTTTTGAATCAAAATAACCTCTCCATTGCCCGTCAATTTTTTGGGCATTAGATGCAGTTGCTATTAAAAAAATAATAAATAAAATGTAAAGCCTTTTCATAATTCAAAACCCTTTTTTCGTGCCTAAAATAGGCTTTATATATAATAAAAAAAACTCCTGTAAAGATATTTTAGATATGTTCGATCCATAGCTAATACTTCGTTAAATTTGCAATTCTAAAAAAGTTAGAATTTACAAGGAAATTATGATAAAGATCACATTACCGGATGGCGCAGTAAGAGAATACGAACAAGGCGTAACAGCCATGGACGTGGCCAAATCTATCAGTGAAGGATTGGCAAGAAAAGTTTTGGCAGCAAATATTAACGGACAAACCTGGGATGCATCAAGGCCCATCAATGCAGATGCTTCTTTACAATTACTGACCTGGAACGATCTTCAGGGTAAATCTACCTTTTGGCACTCCTCTGCGCATTTAATGGCGGAAGCGATAGAATCTATGTTCCCGGGCGTAAAGTTTTGGGTTGGTCCGCCATTAGAAACGGGTTTTTATTATGATGTCGATTTGGGTGATCACCAAATAGTAGAAGATGACCTGCGCAAGCTGGAAGTTAAAATGGCCGAGCTTGCCAAGAAAGGTGAAAACTTTATCCGCAAAGAAATTTCTAAAAATGATGCAGTTAAATATTTCAGCGAAAAAGGTGATGAATATAAATTAGATCTTTTAAGCAACCTGCAAGATGGCGAGATCACTTTGTATACACAAGGTGGCTTTACTGATCTTTGTCGTGGCCCGCATATCCCTAACACAGGATTTGTAAAAGGAATTAAATTAACAAGCATCGCCGGTGCTTACTGGAAAGGCGATGAAAAAAATAAACAGCTTACCCGTATTTATGGGGTGACCTTTCCTTCAACAAAAGAATTAGATGAATATTTAATTTTATTGGAAGAAGCAAAAAAACGCGACCATAGAAAATTAGGTAAGGAACTACAATTGTTCGCCTTCTCTGAAAAAGTTGGGATGGGCCTTCCTTTATGGTTACCAAAAGGTGCGATGCTGCGCGAAAGGCTGCAACAGTTTTTACAAAAAGCACAAATTGAATCAGGCTATCTTCCTGTGATCACGCCGCATATCGGCCATAAAGATCTATACGTTACTTCGGGGCATTATGAAAAATATGGCAAGGATAGTTTTCAGCCGATCAAAACACCGCAGGAAGGTGAAGAGTTTTTCTTAAAACCAATGAACTGTCCGCACCATTGCGAGATATATAAAACATCACCACGTTCTTACAAAGACTTGCCATTGCGCTTAGCAGAATTTGGTACAGTCTATCGTTACGAACAACATGGTGAGCTGCATGGTTTAACAAGGGTACGTGGCTTTACCCAGGATGATGCACATTTATTTTGCATGCCTAACCAGGTAAAAGACGAATTCAAAAAAGTGATCGACCTTGTTTTGTATGTATTTGGTTCTCTTGGATTTGAAAATTATACAGCGCAAATTTCTTTAAGAGATAAAGAAGACAGAAGCAAATATATCGGCACAGACGAAAACTGGGAACTGGCTGAAAATGCGATCATTGAAGCAGCCGCAGAAAAAGGTTTGAAAACAGTAGTTGAATATGGCGAAGCCGCTTTCTACGGTCCGAAACTGGATTTCATGGTGCGCGATGCGATCGGGCGTAAATGGCAATTGGGTACTATCCAGGTAGATTACAATTTACCAGAACGTTTTGACCTCACTTATATCGGGGAAGACAACGCCAAACACAGGCCGGTAATGATCCACCGCGCTCCTTTTGGCAGCATGGAACGCTTTATTGCCGTTTTGATAGAACATTGCGCGGGTAAGTTTCCATTATGGCTGGCTCCTACCCAGGTTAAGATATTGCCGATCAGTGATAAATTTATGCCTTATGCAGAAAATGTTTTGCAGCAGCTAAAAAAGGCGGATATTCGCGCTGAGATTGACGATAGAAACGAAAAGATCGGTAAAAAGATCCGTGATACTGAGCTGGAAAGAACACCTTTAATGGTGGTGCTGGGCGAACAGGAAACAAATAACGGCACGGTTGCTGTAAGAAGACAAGGCAAAGGCGACCTGGGCGTTAAGCCAATGGCCGAATTTATCGATATGGTCAACGAAGAAGTAACAAGCAAAAGAACATTCGAATAAAATATTTTTAGTAACTTTAAAAAAAATGTAGCGCTCGGAAATCACCGATAGCTACGAATCTTAAACATAAAATCAATTAATGGCATTTCCACCAAGACCACCCCGGGGCACTTTTAACCCGCGTTTTAAAAAAGAACAACAACAAGAACACCGTACTAACCACATGATACGCGTACCTGAAGTACGATTGGTTGGTGAAAACATTGAACCAGGCGTTTACCCAACAGCAGACGCATTGAAAATGGCGCAGGCACAAGAGCTTGACCTAGTAGAAATTTCTCCTGCTGCAGTTCCACCCGTTTGTAAAATTATTGACTACAATAAATTTTTATACGATAAGAAGAAGAAGGAAAAAGAGATGAAAGCGAAATCTAAAACCAGTGAGGTTAAAGAAGTTCGTTTTACTCCGAATACCGATGATCATGATTTCGAATTCAAATGCAAA
>DATHHR010000257.1:0-12906 GCA_035317105.1 Ferruginibacter sp.
AAATGAGCTTTGGCCCCGATGAATATAGCGCCGTCGAGATCAAACTAAATAATATAGAATCAATAGCTGTTACACAAAAAGCCCTCGCCGATCTGATGGGATCAAAATATATTGTACAAACCAAGTATGAGCAAAACATGAGCTTGTATGATACGATGCATTTGGAAAAATGGGCCATCTATGCTATACTCACTTTGATATTAATTATTGCGGCTTTTAATATGGTGAGTGCTTTAACAATGTTAGTGTTAGAAAAACAAAAAGATATCAGCGTATTACAAAGTATGGGCGCCAATAAAACATTGATCCAAAAAATATTTTTAACCGAGGGTTTGTTATTGGGTGCGATCGGTGCAGTGATCGGGATCGCATTAGCATTGATCATCTGCGCTTTACAATTAAAATATAAATTGATAAAATTAGAAGGCGGATCTTTTCTAATCGACTATTTCCCCGTTACATTAAAAATTGCTGATTTTATCCTCGTGTCAGCAACTGTTGCCATCATTGCTTTCATAGCTTCCTGGTTTCCTGCGCGCAAAGCCGCGAGACAATCATTTGAATTGAGCGGTTCCTAAGATCAGGAATGCAATTTGCTACTCAGCGTCTCATGGAATTTCCAAAATAAAAACATATATTGAATTAAATATCATACACACATACACATAAAATGTAATTCATTTTTTTGAAAAGCATTTCAGTCTAAATAATTAATCGCCATGCAACAATACGACATCATTATAATTGGTACAGGAGCAGGCGGCGGGACCTTGTTGCATACATTAAAAGATTCAGGCAAAAAGATATTGGTATTAGAACGAGGCGATTATCTTCCGAAAGAAAAACAGAATTGGGATAGTGTTGAAGTATTTCAAAAAGAAAGATACCACACAAAAGAAGTTTGGAAAACCGATGGCGATAAAGACCTTCATCCCGGCACGGGCTATTGGGTTGGTGGTAATACAAAAGTGTACGGTGCAGCATTGTTTCGTTTAAGAGAAAAAGATTTTGAGGAGATACAGCATGCTGGCGGCATCTCCTTAGCGTGGCCAATAAAATATGCGGAGCTTGAACCTTATTATACTATTGCAGAAAAATTATACACGGTACACGGCAAAATGGGCGATGATCCTACAGAGCCTTTTCGTAGCAGTGAGTATAGTTTCCCTCCCGTTAGCCATGAGCCACGCATACAGGAATTGCATGATGACCTGTTGAAATTTGGCCACAAGCCTTTTTATTTACCGATCGCTATCAAACTGGACGAAGCGGATATGCCTAACAGCAAATGTATCCGTTGCAGCACTTGCGATGGCTTTCCTTGCATGGAACATGCTAAAAGCGATGCAGATATTAATTGCACGCGCCCATCGTTAAACGACAATGTTACTTTACTTAGAAATTTTAAGGTAAATAAATTGGTTACTAACGTCAACGGCACCACGATCGATTATGTAGAAGGAGAATACAATGGCGAGATAGTTCAATACAAAGCTGATATAGTAGTAGTATCCTGCGGAGCAGTTAACTCTGCCGTTTTATTATTGAACAGTGCAAATGATAAACATCCAAACGGATTAGCCAATGGAAGCGACCAGGTGGGCAGAAATTTTATGAAACACCTGAATGAAGCCATGTTGGCAATCAGTAGTAAACCTAATCCAACCAAGTTTCAAAAAACAATGGCGATCAATGATTACTATTGGGGAGATAAAGATTACCAATTCCCAATGGGGCATGTACAAATGTTAGGTAAGTCTGATAGGTTTCAGTTAGAACCCGATGCACCATTCTTTACGCCTAACCTTGTGTTAGAAGAAATGGCAAGCCACTCAGTTGACTGGTGGATGACGGGCGAAGATCTTGCTGATCCGAATAACAGGGTGCAAGTGATCAACGGACAAATTCATTTAGATTATAAAGAAAATAATACAGAAGGTTTTAACCGCCTGATAAAAACATGGAAAGATGTATTGGTGAAGATAGATGCCGCCGAAAGTTTTTTACATTATGGCGTTAATATCCGTAAAAGAATTCCATTATCAGGTATCGCGCACCAGGTAGGCACAACAAGAATGGGCACAGATCCGAAAACATCTGTAGTTGATACAAATTGTAAAGCGCATGAAGTAGATAATTTATACATCGTTGATGGCAGTTTTTTCCCATCGATCGGCGCAGTAAACCCATCACTAACGATCATGGCTAACGCTTTGCGCGTAGGCGATCACCTGATGGAAAGAATGAAATAATTTTTATAATACGCTCTAATAAATCAAACGAATGAATCCCAATCCAAAATTAAAGGGCCAGTCTGCATTGGTAACCGGCGCCAATAGTGGCATCGGAAAAGCAGTAGCCATCTCATTAGCCAATGATGGTGCTAATGTTGTTGTCAATTACGTTACACATCCCGAAGATGCGCAGGCAGTTGCAGATACAATAAAATCGAATGGTGGAAACGCGATCGCCTTGCAGGCTGATGTAAGCAATGAAGCTCAGGTGAAATCAATGTTCCAGGAAATGTATAAAGCATTTGGCACCATTGATATTTTGGTAAACAATGCCGGATTGCAGCAAGACTCTCCTTTTGAAAAAATGACCTTAGCGCAATGGCAGTTGGTGATCAATGTAAATCTCACCGGACAATTTTTATGCGCACGCGAAGCTGTAGTAGAATTTCTACGCAGAGGCCCGGTTCCTGAACGAAGCAGGGCTACCGGAAAAATAATTTGTATGAGCAGTGTGCATGAAGTAATTCCCTGGGGTGGTCACGTGAACTACGCTACCAGCAAGGGTGGCATCATGATGTTAATGAAAAGTATGGCGCAGGAATTAGCGCCAAAAAAAATAAGGGTAAATGGTATCGCTCCCGGTGCCATCCAAACACCTATTAATAAATCGGCATGGGATACACCCGAAGCGTTAAATAGTTTGCTGACATTAATACCGTACAATCGGATTGGAGAACCCGAAGATATTGGTAACTTAGCGGCATGGCTGGCGAGTGATGAATCTGATTATATTACCGGTACTACTGTTTTTTGTGATGGTGGTATGACTTTGTATCCGGGATTTTCAACTAATGGTTAAATTATGAGTGACAAAAATATAACGGCAGAGCAAAGGCGGATAAACGAGAATAATGAGAAGGAGATTCCGTTAGAAAAATGGGGGCCCTATTTAAGTGAAAGGCAATGGGGAACAGTGAGAGAAGATTATAGTGCCAGTGGTGATGCCTGGAATTATCTTTCACACGACCAGGCAAGAAGCCGTGTGTACAGGTGGGGAGAAGATGGACTGGCGGGCATTTCAGACTACATGCAAAATCTTTGCTTTTCTGTTGCGTTGTGGAACGGAAAAGATACTATTTTAAAAGAGCGTTTATTTGGCTTATCCAACGGCCAGGGTAATCATGGTGAAGATGTAAAGGAATTATATTATTATCTCGATAATGTGCCGACGCATTATTATATGAAGTACCTGTACAAATATCCACAACAGGCTTTTCCTTACCAGGATATTATCAACAAGAACAGGAGCCTTTCTAAAAATGTACCGGAGTACGAATTATTAGATACCGGCATTTTTAAAGACAATAAATATTTTGACGTATATGTTGAGTATGCAAAAAATAGCAGCGAAGATATTTTTATCAAGATAGACATTGTAAACCGTGGTGCAGATGCTGCGCCAATAACGGTGCTGCCTACCCTATGGTTTAGAAACAGGTGGCAGTTCGATGCTTCTACACCCAAGCCATCGATTCAATGGATCAGTAATACTGAATTAAAAACCACGCACGAGCCAATTGGTGAACACCATTTATATTTTAAAGGCGCGGGGCAAATATTGATCACGGAAAATGAAACGAATACTGAACGCGTTTTAGGCAGAACAAATGTTACGCCTTATGTAAAAGATGCTTTTCATGATTCTATCATATCCGGAAAAAATACGGATGCACTTATCAAAAAAAGAGAAGGCACTAAAGTGGCGCCTGTATATAGAATTTCAGTAGATGGCGGCGGTTCAAAACAGATCTATCTTCGTTTAACTAACCAGGCAACTGATACACCGTTTGCAGAAGGCTTTGAAGAAATATTCGATCTAAGAAAAAAAGAAGCCGACGAATTTTATCATTCTATTTTACCTCCTAATACAAGTGACGATCTGGCAAATATCCAAAGACAGGCTTTCGCCGGTTTATTGTGGAGTAAACAATACTACCATTATGATGTGGAAAAATGGATGAGCACCAGCGATGGTGTAACGCCATTATCACCTGAAAGATTAGAGGGCCGTAATCATGAATGGAAATATTTAAAGAACCAGGATGTTATTTTAATGCCTGATAAATGGGAATACCCCTGGTATGCCGCATGGGATACAGCTTTTCATTGTATTGCCATCGCACCCATTGATCCAACGTTTGCTAAAGGGCAATTGATATTGTTGATGCGCGAGTGGTACATGAACCCTTACGGACAAATACCTGCGTACGAATGGAACTTCAGTGATGTGAACCCTCCGGTACATGCTTTTGCCGCTTTAGGCGTTTATCGCGCAGAAAAAGATGCGACAGGTAAAGGTGATGTACAATTCTTAAAACGCATATTCCAAAAGCTGATCATCAATTTTACCTGGTGGGTAAACAGAAAAGATGCGAGTGGTAATAATATTTTTGAAGGTGGTTTCTTAGGCCTGGATAATATCGGTGTGTTTAACCGTAGCATTCAATTACCAGATCAGATCGCATTGGAACAAGCAGATGGAACCAGCTGGATGGGTATGTATGCTTTGAATATGTTAGACATTGCTTTAGAAATTGCTTTAACTGATGATGCATTTGAAGATACCGCTACGAAATTCTACGAACACTTTGTATTGATAGCAGATGCGTTGAACGAATTGAATCTGTGGAACAGTGAAGATAATTTCTTTTATGATGTGCTTTGTTTGAAAGGCAAGCTGCCTGCAGCTTTGAAGGTTCGCTCAATTGTAGGTGTAGCGCCTGTATTTGCGGTATCTGTTATTAGTAAATACAGTATGGACAAGCTAAGCGATTTTGCTAAACGTACTGCCTGGTTCGATAAATACCGTATCTACAATAATGATTATCTGCCAAACGAAAGCAGGACCGATAGCGATGATGCATTATTATCATTGGTACCAAAAGAAAGATTGGTGCAGATATTAGATAAGCTGTTGGATGAAACAGAATTTTTATCAAGCGGTGGTATTAGGGCCTTATCCAAATACCATGATAAAAATCCTTACTCTATCACCATACAGGGAGTAAACTATTCTATCGAATACGATCCGGGAGATTCTACTTCAGATTTTTTTGGCGGCAATAGCAATTGGCGCGGACCGGTTTGGTTGCCGATCAATTTTCTGATCATTAAAGCGATCAAAAAATATGGTGAATATTATAAAGACACGTTGAAAGTTGAATGTCCGAGAAACTCCGGCGTTATGATGAACCTGGAAGAAGTAGCAGCAGAATTAACCAGGCGTATACTCTCCATTTTTGAAAAAGATGACAAAGGTGACCGCCCGTTGTACGATAATTTTAATGCTGCCTATAACGAATTTTATAAGTTGCCCGAAAATAAGGACCTGATATTGTTCCATGAATATTTTCACGGAGATAACGGAAGTGGTTTAGGTGCCAGCCATCAATCAGGATGGACGGCGCTTGTAGCGAACTTAATTGGAACGGTCTAAGTAATAAGGCAAAAGTGAAAACCCAAAAGTGAAAATATGCTTTTCTACTTTTGGGTTTTCACTTTTAAGCTTTGACTTTATTTTCTGATCTCTGCCTGTAATTCCTTTTCATAAGCCGCAATGATCTTACTCATCATCGCATCAATATCTTTATCAGTCATTGTTTTTTCTTCATCTAAGAAAACAAAATTTACGGCCAATGATTTTTTATTGGCACCTAATTTTTCGCTTTCAAAAATATCAAACAAGCTGATCGATTGTAATTTATTAACGTTCGCATTTTTTGTAGCTTTTTCTACCTGTTCGTATTTCAAGCCCTTATCAACTACAATTGCCAGATCTCTTTGCACTGCAGGGAATTTTGAGATCTCTTTGTATTCAATCTTCGCTTTTTTGCTTAAAACAATTAATTGTTCCCAATCAATATCTATATAAAAAACAGGCTGTTTAATATCGAAAGTACTGAGCGTTTTTTTATCAATGCTCCCGATCGTTGCGATATCGTATTTTTTTATTTTTGCTTCGATCGCACTATCAAATTTTTCGTTGGTTGATACTGTGTATTCAGTCAGTCTTACACCGGCTAATTCGATAATTTTTTCGAACACTGCTTTGGCAAAATAAAAATCTGTTTTGTCGCCTTTGCCCTTCCAGCTATCAATAGTTTTTTTACCGGTAATATATATAGTTATATGTTGTTTTTCAGAATAGCTGCCAACTCCGCTTGTAGCGTAGGTTTTACCGAATTCAAAAAATTTAAGATCCGCATTCTTGCGATTCAAATTATGTGCAATGCTTTCCAAACCCGTTTCCATCATGCTTGGTCGCATTACATTTAATTCTTCGCTAAGGTTGTTGATCATTTTTACAGTTGTCTGTAAAACTTCGTTAGAGAAATAAGCGCTGTTCGTTATCGAGTTGGTAAATATTTCGTTGAAGCCTTCACCCACCAAATAGTTAGCGATCTTTTCTCTGTATTGTGCATCATGCGCTAATGTTTCCACCGAAGGTGAAATAGTGATAACAGATGGTATTTCTACATTGTCCAATCCATCAATGCGCATTATTTCTTCCACGATATCCGCAGCGATCGTAATATCCGGTTTGCTGTATGGAACAGTGTAACTCATTTGCTCCGTATCTTCTTTTATCAATTCAAAACCAAGACTTGTTAAAATACTTTTGATATTAGCTGCAGGATAATTTTTGCCGCTTAATTTTTTCAGGTAAGCATATTTGATCGTTACCTCAGCTTTTGCTTTTGGCGCAGGATAAACATCAATTACCTCAGAAGCAATTGTACCACCGGCGATTTCTTTAATTAATAAAGCTGCTCTTTTTAAAACATTTACCGTGTTGCTGATATCAACACCTTTTTCAAAACGCGTAGCAGCATCCGTACGTAAACCATACCTGAACGATGTTTTACGAATGCTTGTCGGATTGAACCAGGCGCTTTCTAAAAAAATATTGGTTGTGCTATTTTTTACACCGCTTGTCAAGCCACCAAAAACACCGGCGATACACATTGGTTCGCTTTCGTTACAGATGATCAAATCTTCTGCAGATAATTTTCTTTCTTTTTCATCCAATGTAATAAAAGGCGTTCCTTCTGCTACATTTTTTACGATCACTTTATTTGCTTTGATCTGGTCAGCATCAAAAGCATGCAAAGGCTGACCGGTTTCGTGCAAGATAAAATTGGTGATATCTACAATATTATTGATCGGGCGAAGTCCGATGCTTTTTAATTTTTGTTTTAACCAGGTCGGGCTATCGGCAACGGTTACCCCTTTAATGCTAACACCGCTATAGCGCTGGCAAGCTTCTTTATTCTCAATAGTTACTGTTATCGGCAACGCACTGCTATCTGCCTTGAAATCGCTTTTAAATGGGAGTTTAACGCTGGTTTCTTTTTTGTTATGATAGGTTAAGTAAGCGCAAACATCTTTGGCAACGCCCAAATGGCTCATGGCGTCCATACGGTTAGGCGTAAGGCCTATTTCAAAAATAAAATCTTCGTTGGGTTTAAAATGATCTGCCGCAGGCGAACCAATTTTTGTATCGGCAGGCAATATCATTATGCCCGCATGGCTCGCGCCCAATCCAATTTCATCTTCAGCGCAGATCATCCCGAAACTTTCTGCTCCGCGGATCTTTGCCTTCTTCATCGTCATCGGTTCACCAGTAGAAGGATAGATGGTTGCGCCAACTGTGGCCACTACTACTTTTTGTCCTATTGCCACATTGGGTGCACCGCAAACGATCTGCAATAATTCTCCTGTTCCTATATCAACTTTGGTGATGCTTAATTTATCTGCGTCAGGGTGTTTTTCGCATGCCATTACTTCTCCCACTACCAAACCTTTGAGGCCGCCTTGTAACTCCTCGTATTTTTCAAGTGTTTCAACTTCCAGCCCAATTGATGTTAAGATCTTACTTAATTCTTCCGGATCTACTTTTTCAGGCAGGTATTCACTAAGCCAATTGTAACTAATGGTCATTTATTACTGATTAATTTTTTCTAATAAGTTGCAAAGATAGCTATTGACAGTAAAGTGTAAGCAATAGCGCCATACTAATCAAAAAACTACCAAAAACAGCGGATAAATTAATCAAACTATCGACAAAAACAAGTGAAAAAAAAGCCGCTGTCCTGAATAAAAAAAAACGGCTGCAAATAAAGTTGTTAATAAAAAGGAATAGCAGGCTGCTGCGATTGAATTTTACCTGTTAATATTTCTGTTAATAAGCCGTGAATAAGCTAACTTACAGGGTGGATTTCCCGTGGATAATCATTATTAAAAGTTGATAACAGCGCTATGTTAATAAACGGTAAACTTTTCCCATTTATCTTAGCCGTCCTACAATAATTCATAGTAGTAGAATTTCGACAAGATTAACCCATATAACACCGAATACAAATGGATCTAACGAATCTAAACAAAGACAGAAAACCGAGGCGCAAACCATCATTAGATCTGGGATCGATGATGTTCGGCAAAGTACCACCTCAAGCAAAAGAATTAGAAGAAGCTGTTCTTGGTGCGATCATGTTAGAAAAGAGTGCATTTGACACGGTTGTAGAAATTTTAAAACCTGAATGTTTTTATACAGAAGCGAACCAGCGCATCTTTCGCGCTATGCAATCATTGGCACAAAAGAGTTTGCCTATCGATTTGTTGACCGTTGTTGAGGAATTAAAGACCAAAGAAGAGCTTGATCTGGTTGGCGGTGCTTATTATGTATCCAAATTAACCAACTCAGTAGTTTCTTCTGCAAATATTGATGCGCATTCCCGTATCATTCTACAAAAATTTATTCAACGCGAATTGATCCGCATCAGCGGTGAAATTATCGGCGATGCATATGAAAACAGCACGGATGTTTTTGATCTGTTAGATGATGCGGAAAGCAAATTATTTGAGATCACCAACAATCACTTGCGCAAGAACTTTGATGATATCAATACCGTATTGGTAAAAACAATTCAGCGTATTGAAGACATGCGTAGCCGTGATGAAGATATCTCGGGCGTAACAAGTGGTTTCCCTACATTAGATAAAATTACTTACGGATGGCAGCCAACGGATCTTATCATCTTAGCGGCACGTCCTTCGGTTGGTAAAACAGCTTTTGCCCTGAACCTTGCGCGCAGCGCGGCTTTACATCCAACTAAACCTACAGCAGTTGCATTTTTCAGTCTGGAAATGAGTGCAGGCCAGCTGGTACAAAGAATTTTAAGTGCGGAAAGTGAGATATGGTTAGAAAAAATATCCCGTGGTAAATTAGAGGACCATGAGATGAAACAGCTCTACAAAAAAGGTATTGAAAAACTAAGCAACGCACCCATCTTTATTGATGATACTGCAGCCCTAAACATTTTTGAATTAAGGGCAAAATGCCGCCGTCTAAAAAACAAACACAATGTAGGTTTGATATTGATAGATTACTTACAATTAATGAGCGGAGCAGGTGATGGCAAGAACGGAAACAGGGAACAAGAGATCAGTCGTATTTCAAGGGACCTGAAAGGATTGGCAAAAGAATTACAAGTGCCTATTATTGCGCTGAGCCAGTTAAGTCGTGCCGTTGAATCAAGAAAAGAAGGCAACAAGATGCCGCAATTAAGTGATCTACGTGAATCGGGTGCCATCGAACAAGATGCGGATATGGTAATGTTCTTATATCGTCCGGAATATTACGATATCAACCAGAACGAAATGGGCGAAAGCAATAAAGGTGAAACACATGTAAAAATTGCCAAGCATCGTAATGGTAGTCTGGAAACAATTAAGTTAAAAGCTTTGCTGCATATCCAAAAATTTGTGGAAGATGAAAGCACCGGATTCGGCGATGGTGGTGGATTCCCATCAGGCGGAGGCAGCTGGAAACCAATTAAACCTGAAACAGGCGGTGGCGAAGATAGCGGCGCTAAACTATACATTCAAAAGGGCAGTAAAATGAATGATAATGAATTTGATGATGATGCTCCTTTTTAAATAAGAAATAAGGAATAAGAAACATAAAATAAGGAAGTTGTGCAGCAAGCAACTTCCTTATTTATTTTTATACAATCTTCAAATTATTAAGTAACACAACTTTCTTATTCCTTATTTTTTATTTTGTGTTCCTTATTTTTACCACATGGCACTACCTTTTTTTTACGCAGAAGAATTAACCACCGGCACAACGCAATATGTTTTGAATGAAGAAACATCAAAACATGTAGCCCAAGTATTACGTATGGCAATCGGTGAGCAATTACAATTAACAGATGGCAAAGGAAATTTATTTACTGCAACTATTATCGATGATAACAGAAAAAGATGCGAAGTAAAAATAGATACTGTTCAACAGCAGCCTACACCTTCAAAGCAAATTACCATTGCGATCTCTTTAGTAAAAAATAATACCCGCTTCGAATGGTTCTTAGAAAAGGCAACTGAAATAGGCGTTAGCGAAATTATTCCATTGATCTGCGAAAGAACTGAGAAGCAAAGTTTTCGGCATGACAGAATGAAAAACATTTTGGTGAGCGCCATGCTGCAGAGCCAGCAATGCTGGTTGCCGAATTTGCAAGAAGCCACTAAGTTTCTTGCATTCATAAAAAAATCAACAGGCCAGCAAAAATTAATTGCGCATTGCGAAGAAGATACAAAACAACCTATCGATCAGTATATAAATCAATCAACTAACCAATTGATCTGTATTGGGCCCGAAGGTGATTTTAGTAAGGAAGAAATTGCATTGGCTTTGAAGAATGATTTTATGCCTGTGGCTTTGGGAAATACCAGGCTGCGTACTGAAACTGCTGGCATTGTTGCTGCAACTTTGTTATGCGTTGCATAACGAATGAACCACTGAGACACTGAGTACACTAAGGGTCACTGAGGTTAGAAACTCAGTGTTTCTCGATGCTCTCAGTGGCTCAGTGGTTAAAAAATTATTTAATTAAAGAAGAGCAAATGCGCTTCACAATGGCCGGACCTTCATAAATAAACCCTGTCCAAACCTGCACCAATACTGACCCTGCGGCTATTTTCTCTTTTGCATCATCACCAGTAAAAACGCCGCCGCTACCGATGATAGGAATTTGTCCGCCAGTTTTTTGGTTGATATATTGTATGATCGCTGTTGATCTTTCTTTGGCAGGTTTGCCACTTAATCCGCCAGCACCAATTTTTTCTAATGCAGCAGTTGTGGTTTGTAAATTGTCTCTTACGATCGTTGTATTGCTTACAACCAATCCATCCAATTTTATTTCTACAGCCAGGCTTATTACATCATCAATTTGTGTTTCAGTTAGATCGGGAGCTATTTTAAGCAAAATAGGTTTTGGAATTTGTTTTTTGGAATTTACCAATTGTAAATTGGTCAGGATCTTTCTTAGCGAATCTTTTTCCTGCAATTCGCGCAAGCCGGGTGTATTCGGACTGCTTACATTCACCACAAAATAATCTACGTAGTCGTGTAATTTTAAAAAGCATATCTCATAGTCTCTCCAGGCATCTTCGTTGGGTGTTATTTTATTTTTACCGATATTTCCGCCGATGATAATTCTGATTTCTGATTTCTGATTTCTGATTTTTTTTAATCTTTCGACAATTACATCTACGCCATCATTATTAAAACCCATGCGGTTGATCAGCGCCTTATCTTTTGGCAAACGAAATAATCTTGGTGCATCATTTCCTGCTTGTGCAATTGGTGTAACCGTTCCTATCTCTACAAAACCGAAACCCAATAATTCGAGCTCATTGAGGTAACGGGCATTTTTATCGAAGCCAGCGCCTAAGCCTACCGGGTTCTTAAAATTTAACCCAAATACTTTCTTTTCCAGCTGCGCGTTATACAGTACGAATGATTTGCGCAGTAATTTTTTGGCAAAAGGTAGTTTAGCGATCAGCTGCAGGGAATTCATTGAAAAATAATGCACCCATTCCGGGTCAAAACAAAATAAAATAGCGCGTAAAAGGTTATACATAGTGCGAAATTAAGTTACTGTTTGCAGTTTTTTGTTTTTGAAAAAAAATTGTAACTTTATATAGAAGGTTGCATAAACAACTATTTCGCTTTTCGATTGTAATTTGTTATATTTTAAACCACTCCACATGCAAGAAGCATACATAGTAGCCGGTTACAGAACAGCCGTTGCAAAAAGCAAAAAAGGAAGTCTTCGTTTTACCCGGCCGGATAACCTCGCAGTAGAAGTGATCAAAGGTTTAATGGCAACTATTCCGCAATTGGACCCAAAAAGGATCGATGATGTAATTGTAGGCAACGCTGTGCCCGAGGCTGAGCAAGGTCTGCAGGTAGCCAGACTGATCGCGGCAAGAGCCATTGGCATTCATGCCGCAGGCATTACTATTAACCGTTATTGCGGTAGTGGGTTAGAAAGTATTGCCATGGCAACGGCTAAAATAAGAACCGGTATGGCAGAGTGCATTATCGCCGGAGGTACAGAAAGCATGAGCCTGGTACCTACTGCAGGATGGAAAACATCGCCTTCTTATGAAATTGCAAAAGACGAACCTGATTATTATTTAAGTATGGGACTAACGGCAGAGGCTGTAGCAAAAGAATATAATGTTAGCCGGGAAGACCAGGATGCGTTTAGTTATAAAAGCCATGTAAAAGCGGGGCATGCTATTAAGAACGGTTATTTTAAATCGG